>NZ_JAMYKW010000011.1:0-154227 GCF_040317555.1 Mesorhizobium sp. M1406
CGGTCTCGGCGTTCAGCTTGTAGGACTTGCCGTCATCCAGCGTCAGCGTCAGCGCGTCCTTGTCGACGTTCTTGATCAAGCCTTCGGTCTGGCCGGCGAAAGCGGCGGTGGAAAGCAGCAGTGTGGCGGCAACGGCGCCAATCAGGGTACGCATATCGTTCCTCTTTATCATTGCACCGGCATGGCGGCGGACGTTCAACGGCGGATGGAGCAGAGCAGAAACCAACCGAATGTGTCAAAACTAAATCCGCCAGATCACAGTTTGACCCCTGTGAAAAACGCCAATAGAAGGCAAGCTACAGCGCCGCGCGTCCTCTTGGACGTGCAAAGGACGCTGTAGCACTTTTGATTTTGCGCATGATCCTTTCCGAAAATCGCTCCGATTTTCGGGGTCATGCTCCAAGCAGGCTCCGATGCCGGGCAGGGTCATTTATGTCTCATAACACGTTCGGCCACCTTTTCCGCGTCACCACCTGGGGCGAAAGCCATGGCCCGTCGCTCGGCTGCGTGGTCGACGGCTGTCCGCCCGGCATCCGCTTTACTCAAGCTGACATCCAGGCGGAACTCGACAAGCGCCGGCCGGGACAGTCACGTTTCGTGACGCAGCGTCGCGAACCAGATGAAGTGAAGGTTCTGTCCGGCTTCATCCTCGACGAGGACGGCGAGACGATGATCACCACCGGCACACCGGTCTCGATGCTGATCGAGAATGTCGACCAGCGTTCAAAGGATTATGGCGAGATCGCTCGCCAATACCGGCCCGGCCATGCCGATTACACCTATGACGTCAAATATGGCGTGCGCGATTATCGTGGCGGCGGCCGCTCCTCGGCTCGCGAGACCGCGGCGCGCGTGGCGGCCGGCGCGCTCGCCCGCAAGGTTGTGCCCGGCGTGGTGGTGCGCGGCGCGCTGGTGTCGATGGGGGAAAAATCCATCGACCGCGCCAACTGGAACTGGAATTTCCTCGGCGACGCGGAAAATCCGTTCTTCACCCCCGATCCGGCTTCCGTTCCCGTCTTCACTAGATATCTCGACGGCATCCGCAAGGCTGGCTCCTCGGTAGGTGCGGTGATCGAGATCGTCGCCGACGGCGTTCCAGCAGGCCTCGGCGCGCCGATCTATGCCAAGCTCGACCAAGACATCGCGTCCGGCCTGATGTCGATCAACGCGGTCAAGGGCGTCGAGATCGGCAACGGCTTCGAGGCCGCCCGCATCACCGGCGAGCAGAATGCCGACGAGATGCGCATGGGCAATGACGGCAAGCCGGTGTTCCTGTCCAACAATGCCGGCGGCATCCTGGGCGGCATCTCGACCGGCCAGGCCATCGTCGCCCGTTTCGCCGTCAAGCCGACCTCGTCGATCCTGACGCCGCGAAAGTCGATCGACAAGGACGGCCACGACGTCGAGATCATGACCAAGGGCCGCCACGACCCATGTGTCGGCATTCGCGCCGTGCCGATCGGCGAAGCAATGGTTGCCTGCGCGATTGCCGATCACTATCTGCGTCATCGGGGACAGACAGGAAGGGAATAGGGAATAGTCAGTAGGCAGTAGGCAGTATGTTGGATTGTCTACAGAGACAGTCTTTTCCCTACTCCCTACTCCCTACTCCCTACTCCCTACTCCCTACGAGCGAAGCGAGTTTTTCATGCCTTACGACCAGAAGAAAATCGTCGAAGCCCTGCGCGCTTTCGAACGCGGCGAGATCGTTGTCGTCATGGATGATGACGGGC
Organism: Mesorhizobium sp. M1406; assembly: GCF_040317555.1. Taxonomy (NCBI): domain Bacteria; kingdom Pseudomonadati; phylum Pseudomonadota; class Alphaproteobacteria; order Hyphomicrobiales; family Phyllobacteriaceae; genus Mesorhizobium; species Mesorhizobium sp. M1406. The sequence continues at coordinate 1,734 of NZ_JAMYKW010000011.1, forward strand.
GCGAGAACGAGGGTGATCTGATCGTCGCCGCCGTCCACTGCACGCCGGAAAAGATGGCGTTCATCGTCCGCCACACGTCCGGTATTGTCTGCACGCCGATGCCGCGCGAGGAAGCAAAGCGGCTCAACTTGCAGCCGATGGTCGCCGACAATGATTCGGCCCACACCACTGCTTTCACCGTCAGCGTCGATTTCAAGCATGGCACGACTACAGGCATTTCGGCCGACGACCGCACGCTGACCGTGCGCAACCTTGCCAACGGCAATGTCGGCGCCTCGGACTTCGTCCGGCCCGGCCACATCTTCCCGCTGATCGCGCGCGAGGGCGGCGTGCTGATGCGCTCTGGCCATACCGAAGCCGCGGTCGATCTCTGCAAGCTCGCCGGCCTGCCGCCGGTCGGCGTCATTTCCGAGTTGGTCAATGATGACGGCACCGTCAAGCGCGGCCCGCAGGTGCAGGCTTTCGCCCAGGAGCATGGCCTGAAGCAGATTTCGGTCGCCGATCTCATCGCCTACCGGCAGCGCAAGGAGACGCTGGTCGAGCGCGTAGCCTGCTCCGAAATCGACACGCTCGGCGGCAAGGCGCAGGTCTTCACCTATACGCTGCCCTGGGACTCCATGCATCATGTCGCGATTGTCTTCGGCGACATCCGCGACGGCGAGGACGTGCCGGTGCGCCTGCATTCAGAAGATGTCGTGACGGATGTGTTCGGCACCAGCCACCGGCTCGACGCCATCATGAAGGCGATGGGCGAGCGCCGGCGCGGCGTCATCGTCTATCTGCGCGAAGGCTCCGTCGGCGTCGCCCATCAGGAGCGCAAGCGGCCGGCGAGCGGCGACCGCGAGGATCACGAAGAGGCGCGCCGCCGCGAAAACGAGTGGCGCGAGATCGGGCTCGGCGCGCAGATACTCAAGGATCTCGGCATTTCCTCGATCAACCTGATCGCCTCGCGCGAACGCCATTATGTCGGCCTCGAGGGCTTTGGCATCCATATCGCCAAGACCGAGATTCTCTGAGCCTCCGGCCGACAGAGCCCGGTTTCAAACCGGGCGCCCGTCGATCATTCCGCCGCAATCGCGGTGGCTTCGCATCCGTCCAGTTCGCACTCCTGAGTGGCAAGGCTGCGCTGCCCAAGCAGCACGGTGGCCAGTGCGATTGTGCCTGAAGCCACCGAGACCCAGAACCCGTTCTGGGCGCCGAACACGTCCACCACCGCACCGGCGGCGAAGGACCCGATGGCCATGCCGACGCCGATCCCGGTCATCACCCAGGTGATGCCTTCGGTCAGCATCGCTTCCGGCACATGCCGCTCGATCAGGCCGAAGGCGGTGATGAAGGTCGGCGAGATCGCCACGCCGCTGATGAATACGGTCAGCGCCAGCAGAGGCACGGTGTCGGCGGTGAGCGGCAGCAGCGTGCCGAGCGCGACGAGGGCGACTGCGATGGCCAACTGGCGTTGCAGCGGCGCTTTCAGGTTGAGCGCGCCGACGACGATGCCCAACACGAACGATCCCAGCGCATAGACGCCGATGACGAGGCTCGCGGCCCCCGGTTGGCCAAGCTCCTTGGTGATCGCCACCGTGCTTACTTCGGTCGTTGCAAACGTCGCGCCGATGAAGATCAGGGCGAAGGTGAGGATCTGCACCGGCCGCAGGCGGATTGCCGAGCCGCTAGAGCCCTGTTCCACCGGTTGCACTTGCGGCTCGGTCGAGCGCTGCAGGATGAAGGCGGTCGAGCCGAAGGCAAGGAACAAGGTGCTCACCAGCATGCCCGCTTCCGGGAACAGGGCGGCACTCAGGCCCACCGACAGCGATGCCCCAGCGATATAGACCAGCTCGTCGGCTGCCGACTCGAAGGCGAAAGCGGTGTTCATCTGCGGCCGCCCGCGGAAAATATCGGTCCAGCGCGCGCGCACCATTGCCGGGATGCTGGGCATCGCGGCAGCCAGCAGTGCCGACACGAACAGCGTCCATACCGGCCAGTCCTGATTAGCCGCTGCCATCAGGACGGCGAAGGCCAACACGGAAATGATGGTGGTGGGCACTACGATCCGCGTCTGGCCAAGGCGATCCACCAGTCTTGATATCTGCGGCGCGAGGAAAGCGTTGGCGAGCGCGAATGTCGCGGCGACGGCGCCGGCCAGCCAATATTCACCGCGCGTCTGCGACAGCATTGCCACGATGCCGATCGGCGCCATGGCGATCGGTAGGCGCGCTATGAAGCCTGCGGCGGCAAAGCCCTTGGTTCCGGGGGCACGAAAGATCTCCGCATAGGGATTTTGCATGGGTTGGTTCCTCGACAAAGCACGATTCGACAATTACATACGGTGCGTATGAATATCAAATAAAGCATACGCCGGGTATGTCAATTGGCATACGGCACGTATGTTGGTAGGGCCAGAGCCATGCACAAACCTCGCAAGGAGATGATTGCCGAGACGCGCGCCAAGCTGATCGCGGCCGCCCGCCATGCCTTCGGCACGGTCGGCTATGCCGAAGCCTCGATGGATGACTTCACTGCCTCAGCCGGGCTGACGCGCGGCGCGCTGTATCATCACTTCGGCGACAAGAAGGGACTGCTGCAGGCGGTTATCGCCGAAATCGACGGCGAGATGGCGGCACGCATCAATGAGGTCGCGTCGAGAGCGCCGACCCGCTGGCAGCATTTTGTCGACGAATGCACGACCTATATCGAGATGGCGCTTGAGCCGGAAATCCAGCGCATCATGTTCCGGGATGGCCCGGCCGTTCTCGGGGATCCGGCACAATGGCCGAACGCCAATGCGTGCATCGCTTCAATGACCAGCCATCTGACGGCGCTGCAGGAGGAGGGAGTCGTCGTCTCCAGCCTCGACCCCGAAACGGCCTCGCGGCTGATCAACGGCGCGAGCAGCCAGGCGGCGCAACGGATCGCCAATTCGAACGACCCCGAAGCGACCTCGAAGAAAGTGGTGACGGCGTTCAAGCAACTGCTCGAAGGCCTGCTCAAAAAGCCGGGTTCGCAATCGAACTGAAATCCCATCGGTGGCCCGGCGCCACGGTAGGGCTTCGAACTCAGGTTAATAAAAGACCTTACGACAGCCAGTTCGGCGGTGCCGGCAGCTTTCACGATAGGAATTTTTTCTTGATTCCATGACCTCAGCTATGGTACATATTCGTCCATGGTGCTGATTTGCGCCAGTGACCCGCCGCACAGGCGGGTTTTTCGGTTGATGCTCCGTCAGCCAACGCGCCGGCGAAGGCTGCGAAGGAAACCCGTTAACCCGAGTTCGTTGCCCGGGCGCCAACCCGGCAATTGACAATCGCCGGGTTGGGTCCATCCTCTTTCACCACCTCTGAGGGGGAGATTCGGGGCATGTGGGATTTCGATATCGGCGGGTCGGTGTCCATAATGATGCGGACCTGGCCGTTCATTGTCTTTCGCATGATCGTCTATTTCGGCATCACGCTGGCCTACATCATGGCGACCGGCACGGGCGCTAGCGTCGGCTATGGCGTCGGCCACATCTCCACCGATCCCGACGGGCCGATGTCCTTTGCCTTGTGGGGCGGGGTGGTCGGTTTCGGCATCGTCTCGATCGCCGTCTACTGGATCCGCGAATACATCCTCTATGTCGTCAAGGCCGGCCACATCGCCGTCATGGTCCATCTGATCGACGGCCGTGACATTCCCGGCGGCCAGGACCAGATCGCCTACGCCAAGGATATCGTCACCCAGCGTTTCGCGGAGGCCAACATCCTTTTCGTCGTCGACCAACTGGTCAAGGGCGCCATCCGCGCCATCACCGGCCTCATCGGCGGCATCGCCGCCTTCCTGCCGATCCCGGGCCTGGGCGGCTTGATCTCCTTCATCAACACGGTGATCCGCCTGTCCCTGACCTATGTCGACGAGATCATCCTCGGCTACAACATCCGCATCAATTCGTCCTCGCCGTTCGAGACGGCGCGCCAGGGCGTCGTGCTCTATGCCCAGAACGGCAAGGTCATGGTCAAGAACGCCGTCTGGCTGGCGGTCATCATGTGGGGCGTGTCCTTCGTCATCTTCCTGCTGATGCTGGCGCCTGCCGGCGCCATTCTCTTCCTGATGCCCGGCCAACTCGCCGGCTGGGCCTTCGTGCTCGCCATCGTCTTCGCCTGGGCTTTCAAGGCGGCGTTCATCGAACCCTTCGCCATCGCCTGCCTGATGCAGGTCTATTTCAAGACCATCGCCGGCCAGGTGCCCGATCCCGACTGGGATGCCCGGCTGGCCGAGGCGTCGTCGAAGTTTAGGGAGCTTAAGGATAAGGCGCTGGCCTCCTTCGGCGGCTCGCGTTGGGGCACGGCCGGCGCGACAAGCTGATCGGCGAGGCTCGCCGGCGTGGCAGCAACGGTGTTGAGGCGCGCCACGGTCGATTTGAGCAACGCTTCACCTTGCCCGGAAAAAACCTCGCTCATGATCAGTTCCGGCAACGGCAGCCGCCGTCCCCAGCCATGCGTTTCAAGGTCCGGCTTTGGCGCGAACTCCGAGACACGGCCGACGCAGAGATAGGCGACCGGGGTCACATGCTCCGGAATTGACAGCAGGCCTTTCAGCGCTTGCGCCTCGATGATGCTGACCCAGCCGACACCGACGCCTTCGGCGCGCGCCGCCAACCAGAAATTCTGCACCGCGCAGACCGTGCTGTAGAGGTCCATCTCCGGATTGTGCCAGCGTCCCAGCGGCGAACCTTCCGAGCGCTGCCGGTCGCAAGTGATGCAGATGTTGAGCGCGCTTTCGCAAATGCCTTCCAGCTTGAGTTTGCGGTAGAGCGCCTGGCGCTCTTCCTCGATGGCCGGCAATTCCTGCTCGCGCGCCGCCAGGAACAGGTCGCGCACCTTTTCCCGTCGTTCGGCATCGCGAATGACGATGAAATTCCAAGGCTGCATGAAGCCGACCGACGGCGCGTGATGAGCGGCAAGCAGCAGCCGCGCCAGCACCTCATCGTCGAGCGCGGTGGGCAGGAAGTGGCTGCGCACATCACGCCGCGTGAACATGGCGCGATACACCGCATCGCGCGCATTCTGCTCAAATCCGTCGCCAACAAGAACGGTCATGGTTTCCGGCATCGCTTGTCCCCTTGCGATTGCAATCAATGCCATCCGCCTGACCATGCGGATGACGATGCCTGCCAGGCCGGTCTTCTGGGCTTGGGATCAACCCGCGTCCGGTGCCTTCCCGTCATCGACAGTGGCACATACCGGCGCGGTCCCCCTTACAGCGTTGGGCACGCCACGGAGTTCAACCGTGTTCCCGATTCTCCCGCTTGCGGCGGGCACCAGGCAGTGCCACCGACCTTACTCCGAAGCGCGGACGACGCCAATGCCTGCAGCGACGCGAATGGACGCAGGCGCGATTTTCCCCAATCATCGGCCGCCCGTGCATGGCCTTTGTCGATCCGGGTCACTAGATTAGGACGATGGCTACCCGTCTCTATACCCATCCAGTCTTCCTTGAGCACCTCACGCCGCCCGGCCATCCCGAGCGGCCGGACCGCCTGCGCGCCATCGAGCGCGTGCTGGACGACGAAGCTTTTGCCGCGCTCGATCGTATCCAGGCGCCGGAAGGCGACGAGGCCACCATCCTCTATGCCCATCCCGCCGATTTCGTCGCCCGCGTGCGCGCCGCCATTCCCGACGAGGGAATCGCCCGCATCGACGCCGACACCACCGCCAGCCCGAAGAGCTGGCAGGCGGCGATCACCGCGATCGGTGCGGCCAACGCCGCCGTCGACGACGTCTTTGCAGGCCGCGCCGACAATGTCTTCGTAGCCGCTCGGCCGCCCGGCCACCATGCCGAAAAAACCACGTCGATGGGTTTTTGTCTGTTCAACACCGCGGCGATCGCGGCGCGTTATGCGCAGAAGAAGCATGGTGTCGAGCGGGTTGCCGTCGTCGACTGGGACGTGCATCACGGCAACGGCACGCAGGATATTTTCTGGGACGATCCGTCGGTGCTCTATTGCTCGACGCACCAGATGCCGCTCTACCCCGGCACCGGCGCGAAGAACGAAACCGGCGCCGGCAACATCGTCAACGTACCGCTGGCGCCGCAGACCGGCAGCGAGGTGTTTCGCGATGCCTTCCTGTCGCGCGTGCTGCCGGCGCTCGACAATTTCGCGCCCGATCTGATCATCATTTCGGCCGGGTTCGACGCGCATCACCGCGATCCGCTGGCCGAGATCAACCTGACCGAGGACGATTTCGACTGGGCGACCGGCCAGCTGATGCAGCGCGCCGCGCGTCACAGCGGCAACCGGCTCGTCAGCCTGCTCGAGGGTGGCTACGATCTGCAGGGATTGGCATTTTCGGTCGCCGCCCATGTCGGGCGACTGATGAAAGGATGAATGATGGCCGGTGAGACCAACGAAGATGTCAAGGCGATGAGCTTCGAACAGGCACTCGACGCACTCGAAAAGATCGTCGATGATCTTGAGCGTGGCGACGTGCCGCTCGACCAGTCGATTAAGATCTATGAGCGCGGCGAGGCACTGAAAGCGCATTGCGACCGGCTGCTGAAGGCCGCCGAGGACAAGGTCGAGAAGATCAGGCTGTCGCGCGATGGCAAGCCGGTCGGAACGGAGCCGCTTGACGCGGATTGAGGCGGTCCGAACGGTGGTCTTGCCTCACCGGCTTTTGGACATGATCATGATCGAGGATAGAACGCGTCCCGATTGAAAGCGCTCCAGGACAAGAGGAGATACGGAAGCGATGTGCAGAAACATCAAGACCCTGTTCAATTTTGATCCGCCCGCTACCAACGACGAAGTCCGCGACGCGGCACTTCAGTTCGTCCGCAAGCTGAGCGGAACGACGCGGCCTTCGAAGCAGAATCAGCATGCCTTCGACCACGCGGTCGAAGCCATCGCGGCATCGGCGCGCGAACTGCTTGATTCACTCGAAACCCATCAGCATCCGCGCAATCGCGAAGAAGTGGCGGCCAAACTAAGGGCGAAATCGGCGATCCGGTTTTCCTGATACGTCCAGGCTGCCTCTGGCGCTGACGAGGAGAGTTCATGAGCTTTTTCCCGGGGAAAGACCCTGAAGTCGGCGACGCCTTCGCCAGCGACCAGATCGAGCTTATGGTCATCCCGAATGCCAAGGACATTGGCGGTTTTCAGGTGCGCCGCGCCCTGCCGACCGCCAAGAGGCGGTTGGTTGGACCGTTCATCTTCTTCGACCGGATGGGCCCGGCTATCCTGCGCGCCGGGCAGGCGCTCGATGTCCGTCCGCATCCGCATATCGGCCTGTCGACGGTCACCTATCTGTTCGACGGCAGGATCAGGCATCGCGATTCACTCGGCACCGAAATGGTCATCCAGCCCGGTGACGTAAACCTGATGACCGCCGGCCGCGGCATCGTCCATTCCGAGCGCACCCCCGAAGAACTGCGCGGCGCACCGATGTCGATTTCCGGCTTGCAGACCTGGTTGGCGCTGCCGGACGGCAAGGAAGAAGTAGCCCCGGTTTTCGAGAACACCGCGGCACTACGGCTGCCCGAGATCGACGCCGAAGGCGTCAGCGGGCGCATCGTCATAGGTGATTTCCAGGGATTGCGGTCCCCGGTCAGGGCCGACTCCGAGACGCTTTATGCCGACCTGCGCCTTGCGCCAGGCGCCGGCGTGAAGATCCCGGCCGATGCGGAAGAACGCGCCATCTACACACTGGAAGGAGAGGTCTCGATTTCGGGCGACATTTTCCCGGCCGAACGGCTGCTGGTGTTTCGGCCCGGTGACGAGATCGTCGTATCGTCGCGGACCGGCGCGCATTTCATGCTGTTCGGCGGCGCTTCGCTCGGCTCGCAGCGCTACATCTGGTGGAACTTCGTCTCATCGTCGAAGGAACGCATCGAGCAGGCCAAGCAGGAATGGAAGACGGGACGCTTCGATATTGTTCCTGGCGATGAGGAAGAGTTCATTCCGTTGCCGGAAAGCTGATGCGTGTCGCCTAAAGGTGGCCCCGGTTTTGGGCGAACGGCGTGCATCAAAACAAAAACCACGGCCTGATCCGCGTCACTGACATGCATTTACATTCTCCGGCCGGCGGCCTATTTCGCCAATGAACAGAAAGCCTGGGCACCCGTGAACGCAACGCCGCATACGCCGCTTCTCGACAAGGTCCGCATCCCGGCCGACCTGCGCACGCTTGCCGAAAGCGAGCTGCCGCAATTGGCAGCCGAGCTTCGCGCCGAGTTGATCGACGCCGTCTCTCACACCGGCGGCCATCTTGGCGCCGGCCTTGGCGTGGTCGAGCTGACGGTGGCGCTGCACTATGTCTTCAACACCCCCGATGACCGGCTGATCTGGGATGTCGGCCACCAGGCCTATCCCCACAAGATCCTGACCGGCCGCCGTGACCGCATCCGCACATTGCGCCAGGAAGGCGGCCTGTCGGGCTTCACCCGCCGCGCCGAGAGCGAGTACGATCCCTTCGGCGCCGCCCACTCCTCGACATCGATTTCGGCTGGCCTCGGCATGGCCGCTGCCCGCGATCTCTCCGGCGGCCGCAACAATGTCATCGCCGTCATCGGCGACGGTGCGATGTCTGCCGGCATGGCCTATGAGGCGATGAACAATGCCGGCGCGCTCGATGCGCGGCTCATCGTCATCCTCAACGACAACGACATGTCGATTGCGCCGCCGACCGGCGCGATGAGTGCCTATCTGGCGCGTCTGGCCTCGGGCAAGGCCTATATCGGCCTGCGCGACTTCGGCAAGAAACTGACGTCCTATCTCGGCAAGCGCGCCGACCGTGCGATCACAAGGGCGGTCGAGCATGCACGCGGTTACGTCACCGGCGGCACGCTGTTCGAGGAGCTCGGTTTCTATCACATCGGCCCGATCGACGGTCACAATCTGGAGCATCTGATCCCGGTCCTGAAAAATGTCCGCGACAATGGCGAAGGCCCGGTGCTGATCCATGTCGTCACCCAGAAGGGCAAGGGCTACGCACCGGCGGAAGCCGCCGCCGACAAATATCACGGCGTCAATAAGTTCGATGTCATCACCGGCGCGCAGGCCAAGGCGCCGGCCAACGCGCCTGCCTACACCAAGGTGTTCGCAGAAAGCCTGGTTCAGGAAGGCCGCGAGGACGACCGCATCGTCGCCGTCACCGCCGCCATGCCGAGCGGCACCGGCCTCGACCTGTTCGGCGAAGCGTTTCCGTCGCGGACATTCGATGTCGGCATCGCCGAACAGCACGCGGTGACTTTCGCCGCCGGCCTTGCCACCGAAGGCTACAAGCCGTTCGCGGCGATCTATTCGACCTTCCTGCAGCGTGCCTACGACCAGGTCGTCCACGACGTCGCCATCCAGAAATTGCCGGTGCGCTTTCCCATCGACCGCGCCGGATTCGTCGGCGCCGATGGCGCGACCCATTGCGGCGCCTTCGACACCACTTTCCTGGCGACCTTGCCGGGTTTCGTCGTCATGGCGGCGGCCGACGAGGCGGAACTGCGCCACATGGTACGGACCGCGGCGAGCTATGATGAGGGCCCGATCGCCTTCCGGTATCCGCGCGGCAACGGCATCGGCGTCGACATGCCGGAGCGTGGCTCGGTTCTCGAAATCGGCAAGGGCCGCATCGTCAGGGAGGGCACCAAGGTGGCGCTGCTGTCCTTCGGCACGCGGCTGCAGGATTGTCTGATCGCCGCCGAGGAATTAGGTGCCGCCGGACTTTCCACCACGGTCGCCGATGCCCGTTTCGCCAAGCCGCTCGATGAGGATCTGATCCGGCGGCTGGCCCGCTCGCATGAGGTTCTGGTGACGGTGGAGGAGGGCGCCGTCGGCGGCTTCGCCAGCCACGTGCTGCAGTTCCTCGCCCATGAAGGTCTGCTGGAAAGCGGCCTGAAGGTGCGTCCGCTGGTGCTGCCCGACGCGTTCACCGACCACGCCAAGCCGGAAAAGATGTACGCCGATGCCGGGCTAGACGCGGCCGGCATCGTGCGCACCGTGTTCGTCGCGCTCGGTCATACAGTTCGCGCTCAGCGCGCCTGAATCAAAGCCTCAACGAATAAGTTAGCCGAACCGCGACCTTAACCCATTGTTTACGCGGCAATTTGGCTTTTCGCTTACCGTGTCTCTTGGCCGTTTTTCAACGACGCCCTGCTAGATCGTTGATCAGGCAGGGAGACGACAAATGAAAACGCTTCTGTGCGGCGTAGCGCTTTGCGCCGTCATCGTCGCGCCGGCCGCCGCCGAGACGCGCTATGATCGCAGCCTCGAAAAGGCGGCCATGGGCATTGTCGCCGGCAAGATGGGCGATATTCGCGGCGGCTTTTCCTACAAGCAGGTGCCGCAGCTTGTGGTCGTGCCGGGCGTAGCGCCGGCGGCCGTGACCGAACGCCCACTCGAGGAAGCCACGGGCAAGCCGGATGACGGTCTGTCGCCCGCCGTGGAACGGCAGGTTTCCCGAACCATATTCTAATTCTAAGTTCCAATGAGACCAGTAAGCCTGGGAGCCGCTTAGCAAGGTATGATCGGCATCGGTTTCCGGCCGATGCCTTTTCATTGTCCCAGCCGCCATGCCGGCGTTACTCCTCCGCCAGTTCCGCTCGTTTCGACGGTTTCTCCGAGCGCCATGATTTTGTGGCGTGGTGGGCCCGGTCGGCCAAGGCAGCGAGGCGCCCGCGCAGGCTCCGCCCGCCCATCACCGACGACAAGGTCACCGAATGCGTCGAAAAGCGGCGCTTGAAATCCTCGCCGCCGCAGAGAAAGTCGACCGTGGTCAAGCCCTGGTCTAGCGACCACTGGATATAATCCATCATCAAGACCATGCCCGGTGAGGCTCGCTCGAAGGCCGGGTCATAGGTCGTGACGAAAGCCATCATCGTTCCATGCTGCTCGAAATTGATCGAGACGGCGATGATCGCATCGTCGCGTTCGAGCACGAAGATGCGCAGCAATCCGAGCCCGGCCAGGACGGAGACCAGTGCCGCCAGAGCTGTGGAGCCTTCGTCGAAGAGGTCCGACGCGCGGCCGTGCTTTGCCAACCATAGCCGCTTCAGCGCCGCGACGCGCTCGAGCACCGGCTCGCGGTCTTCGTGCGCATCCATCAGCCGGAAGCGCAGCGCGCCGCCTTCCTCCATGAATTTGTGGCCACGGCGATAGTTTTGCCGGGTTTTTTTCGATTGGCTTTCGAACCATTGCGCGCCGTCTTGCCAGGTGCCAACGACACGATAGCTGATCTCGCTGCGGTGGTTTGGCTGCAGGATCGTGCCGCGGCCTGGGACGGCGGGATCGAGCAGGGCTTGGAACCGGGCATCCGGCAACAAACGATTCAAATAGACGAGGTCGAAGCCGCCATCGTCGAGAATGCGTTGCCAGAGCTCCGGCAGGATCTGCGGATCGCAGTCGGGGGCGAGCAAGACATCGCCATAGTCGCAGTGATCCTTCGCCGCCCATTCTAGGATGCGGATGCCGGAGCGCTTGAAGGTCGCGAGCGGAATGACGGCCACGAGCCGCTCGTCGCTCCAGACCAACCCGATCCTGAGGCCGCGCCGGTCCTGATGCGGCGTCGTGCGCCACCAGGCCGAGATCCAGTCCGGATGCTGGAAAACGAGGCCGCCGGCGCGTTGCCAGAGCGCCGTCCAGGCGGGCGCTATTTCCGCCAGGCGCGCGGCCGAGGTCGCGACCTCGATCCGGTGCGTTCGCGGCAGCCGGCACACGACAGGCCCGTTCAAGGCTCGCCCCTTTGCGGCAATTGCCGTGGCTCGGGCTTGTCGGTGCGGAAGTGTCTGGCGATCTGCCGCCACATCCGCTTCAGCGGCAGGATATAGAGGCCTGCGAGCGACTGATAGTCGCGCGCGTTGCGTTCGATCAACCCGAACTTGAAATCCTCGTCCGGTCTGGGGACGCATAGAGTTCCGAACAGCCGGTCCCAGAACGAGAAGAGGAGCCCGAAGTTCTTGTCGTAATGACGCGGGTCCGTGCTGTGGTGCAACTGATGCCAGTGCGGACACAAGATCAGGTTGTTCAACGGCCCAAACGAGATCTTGAAATGCGTGTGCCTGACGAAATCCATCATCAGGATGTTGCGTATGATGTAGACGTTGACGCCGAAGATCGTCAGTTCGACGAGGTTCAACGCGACCAGCGACCAGATGCCGAAGCAGATGCCGGGAATGACGCCATCCCAGGCCCGGTTCATCAATTCGTCGAGCGGGTGGACGCGATCCTTGGTGATGCCGACCATCACCTCGGCCGAATGGTGCACCTTGTGCAGTTCCCAGAGCACCGGATAGCGGTGCTGGGCGACGTGATAGAGATAGTACGAAATGTCGTAGGCGAGCAGCATGGTGATGGTGAAGATGGTCACCGTCACTGGCCCTGCCGGGCCCTCCACAAGGGGCGGCTGGATCGCCAGGAGCGTCGAGAGCAGCCAGTTCGTCGCATAGCCGACGGCGCTGACGAAGACGATGCCGGCAGGCAGCATGAGGAATGGCATCAGGGCCTTCCTCGTCACCCAGAACAAAAGGTCAGCCCTAGCCGAGGGATGAGTGATCACCTCGTGCGGGATCGCGAACTCGAAGAATTCTTTCCAGCTCTTTTTCTCGACCGTGCGCCAATAGGCGACGAGAGCGCTGAGCAAAGCGGTCAGCAACAGAAGTCCGGTCGCCAGCAGGCCAGCACCGGAAATCCGATCAAGCACCTTGTAGACGATATCGCTGGCCATTTCCAAGGTTGCCGCCTCTTCATTCCGTTTTGCGGGCTGTCGCAGTCATAACATTTAAGTCCTCAAGCAAATGCGACAAAAATAGGTTAACGATCCATGAGATTTCTGGAACTCGGGACAGTGGTCCGCAAAACGGCGACGCCTGGTGCTTCGGCAACCACGCGCGCCACCGCGTGTAGTTTTCAAAGAATGGTGGGCGTGACAGAAATACTCGCCGTCGTCTCAAGCCCAATGCTGGGCATGGTGGTAGGGATGGGAGACGAAATGCTTCCCGTCGATGCCGGGCTAGTGCCCTTGCCATCGTCGTCCGCTTTCGCCATGAAGGCCGATGACTTCACCTCTGCCAGCCAGCGCACGCCAGCGGCTCGACGACTTGCTCGTCCAGCGCGGGCTGTTTGCCAGCCGCTCGCGTGCCCGCGACGCGGTCGAACGCGGCACGGTGACTGTCGACGGCGTCCTTGCCCGCAAGCCCGGTCAGAGCGTTTCGCCGCAATGTCTCATCGCCATCGATGATCCGGCGCAAGGCTATGTGTCGCGCGCGGCGCTCAAGCTGATCGGCGGGCTCGACCATTTCGGCCTCGATCCCGCCGGCTGTGAGGCACTCGACATCGGAGCCTCGACCGGCGGCTTCACCCAGGTTCTGCTGGAGCGCGGCGCTGCCCACGTCACCGCCATCGATGTCGGGCATGGTCAGGTGCACCCTGATGTCGGGGGAGATCCGCGTGTGACGGTGATCGAAGGTCTGAACGCACGCGATCTCACCGTCGCCGATCTTGGCGGTCGTATTCCGGATTTCATCGTTTCCGATGTCAGCTTCATATCGTTGAAGCTGGCGATGCCGCCGGCGCTTGGCCTTGCGAAAGCTGGCGCCAAGGCCATGTTTCTGGTCAAGCCGCAATTCGAGGCTGGTCGCGAAGCGATCGGCAAGGGTGGTCTGTTGAAAGATCCCTACAATGCCTCCCGTGTCGCCGGCCTGCTGCAGGATTGGCTGGACGCCGTTCCCGGCTGGCGCGCGCTCGGGCTGCATTTGTCGCCGATCGAGGGCGGCGACGGCAATCGCGAATTCCTGCTCGGTGGGATCAAGGATCGATGAGCGCGCGCTTCAGCATCAGGAAACTTGGCGCCCAGGGCGACGGCATCGCCGAGACCGAGACAGGCGATCTGTTCATCCCCTTCACACTGCCCGGCGAAACGGTCACCGCCGCGCGCGAAAGGGATCGCGCCATGCTGATGGCGGTGCTGGAAGCCTCGCCGCTGCGCATCGATCCCGCCTGCCGCCATTTCACCGAATGCGGCGGCTGCGCCCTCCAGCATTTCGAAGCCGAAGCCTATCGCCAGTGGAAACGCGAAAAGGTGGTGCACGCCCTGAAGGGCAAAGGCATCGATTGTGAGATCGGCGAACTGGTCGCCTGCGCGCCGCACACCCGCCGCCGTGTCGTGCTTGCCGCCCGGCGCACCGACACGGGCATGCTGCTCGGCTTCTATCGGCATCTGTCGCCGGAGATCATCTCCATCGAGGAATGCCCGATCTCGCTGCCGGAGATCGTCGCCGCGTTCGATCGCTTGAAGGCACTCGCTGAATTGGTCTGCGCCACCACCAAATCGTTCCGCATGGCGGTCACCGTGACCGGTTCGGGGCTCGATGTCGCGGTCTATGAGTCAGGCAAACTGGGCGAGAACCAACGTCGGGTCGCCTCCAACTTCGTCATGGCCCGGGGATTTGCCCGGCTTTCGATCGACGACGAGATCGTCATCGAACCCAAAAAGCCGGTGGTTAAGTTCGGCGGCGTGGCCGTCGCCATTCCACCGGGCGCCTTCCTGCAGGCGACCGAGGCCGCCGAACAGGCGATGGCCGATATCGTCGGCGGACATCTGAAGCGTGCCAAGAAGGTAGCGGATCTTTTCGCCGGTTGCGGCAGCTTTGCCTTGCGGCTAGCGACCAAATCGGAAGTCCATGCGGTGGAAGGTGATGCGGCGTCCCTTTCGGCACTCGACCGAGGATCGCGCTTCGCGACCGGGCTGAAGCGGGTGACGGGCGAACGCCGCGACCTGTTCCGCCGACCGCTGACATTCAAGGAATTGAATGCCTTCGACGGCTTGGTGTTCGACCCCCCACGGGCGGGCGCCGAGGACCAGTCGAAGCAGATCGCCCGTTCGGATGTTCCCTACGTTGCCGCGGTGTCCTGCAATCCGGTGACGCTCGCCAGGGATTTGCGCATCCTCATCGACGGCGGCTACACCTTGAAAAGCGTGACGCCGATCGACCAGTTTCTGTGGTCGCCACATGTCGAGGCGGTGGCGCTGCTGGAGAAGCCGAAACGGCGACGGTAGATCATTCGCTGGTTTGGCGACGCCGTGCTTCCGCGAGCACGCCCGTTTCCATTTCTCTCAGTGTTTTCGACTTGCCTCTGTTGGGCAGCGACCCGAACACATCCTCCGGTCGCGTTGGGGGAAAGACCGGAGCAGGCCGTGTGACCTGATCGTCGGTTGAATTGGAGGCAACGGACTTTTCTCCAGTGGCCATCGCATCAGACCCTGGTGCCGCCGACCGTCATCTGATTCATGCGCAGATGTGGCTGGCCGACGCCGACCGGCACGCCCTGTCCGGCCTTGCCGCACATGCCGATGCCGGTGTCGAGCTTCATGTCGTTGCCGATCATCGAAACGCGGTGCATGGCATCCGGGCCGTTGCCGATCAGCATGGCGCCCTTGATCGGCTGCGTTACCTTGCCGTTCTCGATCATGTAGGCCTCGGTGCAACCGAACACGAATTTTCCCGACGTGATGTCGACCTGGCCGCCGCCGAAGGAGACGGCATAGATGCCGTTCTTGACCGAAGCGATGATTTCGTCCGGCTCCATGTCGCCCGCCGTCATATAGGTGTTGGTCATGCGTGGCATCGGCTGGTGGGCATAGCCTTCGCGCCGGCCGTTGCCGGTTGCCTTCATGCCCATCAGCCGGGCGTTTTGGCGATCCTGCATATAGCCGACCAGCTTGCCGTCCTCGATCAGCACGTTGCGGGCCGAAGGCGTGCCTTCGTCATCGACCGTCAGCGAACCGCGCCGCTCGGGCATGGTGCCGTCGTCAACGACGGTGACACCTTTGGCGGCGACCTGCTGGCCCAGCAGGCCGGCGAAGGCTGAAGTCTTCTTGCGGTTGAAGTCGCCCTCCAGCCCATGGCCGACGGCCTCGTGCAGCATGACGCCCGGCCAGCCGCTGGACAACACGATGTCGAAGGTGCCGGCCGGCGCTGGTATCGCCTCGAGATTGACCAGGGCTTGCCTGAGCGCCTCCTTGGCGGCGTGCTTCCAGCTGTCCTCGACCAGGAATTCGCCAAAGGCCTTGCGACCGCCCATGCCGTAGGAGCCGCTCTCCTGGCGGTCGCCATTGCCGACCACGACAGAGACGTTGATGCGGACCAGCGGCCTGATATCGCGCACCACATGGCCGTCGGCGCGCACGATCTCGACATGCTGCCAGGAGGCGGCAAGCGAGGCCGAAACCTGGCGCACGCGCGGATCCTCGGCGCGCAGCCAGGCGTCGATTTCCTGCAGCAGTTTGGCCTTAGCCTCGAAGGTGGGCGAGGGGATCGGGTTCTCGTCGCCATAGAGATGGCGGTTGGTGCGGGCGGGTGCGGCGGCAAGCGTGCCGGAATAACCACTCTTGACGGTTGAAACGGCGTCGGCCGCGCGCAGCAGCGAGGCCTCGGAAAGATCGCTGGAATGCGCGTAACCGCTGGCTTCGCCGGCGACGGCACGCAGGCCAAACCCCTGGTCGGTGTTGAAGTTGGCGGTCTTCAGCCGGCCATTGTCGAACATCAGCGCTTCGCTTTCGCTGTATTCGAGAAACAGTTCGCCGTCGTCGGCACCATTGATGGTCTCGGCGACGATCTGCTTGATGCGATCGTCTGAAATGTCGAATTGGCCGATCAGGCTGTTCATGGCGCGTCCGTTCACAGGAGGAATGGGTCTTTGCCACGATGTAGGCGCGAAGGCGCGTCGAGACAATCGTCCCGTCGCATTGCGAAGACAAATGCGTTCCGCCGACAGCTTCTCGACGTCACTTCTGGTTGATGAAGTCCTTGATGTCGCTAGCCATTGAATCCCAGTTGCAGAGCTGGGTTTCCAGCGAGTGCTAAGCTGTCAGGGCAGGGCGGCGAAACCGTCGGCGAAGCCCTTGAGATCGACGGGGATGCCGATGCCTTCTTCCGGGGTCTGGAAGACGATGAAGGTGGCCGACGTGCCGGTCTTTAGCGTGTCGAGCAGCGGCTTTTCGAGAATGACCTCGGCATAGCAGCCGTCCTGGAAGCAGCGCACGAAATAGGCGCGGCCGATATCCTTGCCGTCGACATTGAGGCCGAGCCCGTTGGGCAAAAGCACGCCGAGCGGCGCCAGCACGCGCAGGATCTCCGCCTTGTTGTCGGCGGTGCGCAGCACGACGACCGACAGCCCCATCTCCGGACGATCCTCGGCGACGACGTTCTGCATCATCACGCATTGTTCCGACGTGGCGCCAGCTGGCGTGTCGCAAATGATCGACCATGCACCGTGCGTCGAGCGGACGGTGCCGCTCGGCTGCGCGGCAGTGGCCGTGCCGGGCAGGCCCGTCGTGGACAAGGCGGCGAGAAAGATGACCTTCGCCAAGGTTCTCGAAAGCCAAGAGTTCATGACGGCTCCATTGCGAATCACGGCACTTTAAGCCGCGCCAAAGCCAAGTAAAGGATGAGACCGCAACCGGTCTGCCCTGAAAAGGCCAATCCGGCGCTTTTCCCTGCCAAATTCGCCCGAATTGCGACGCCCGGTACGAGCGGCCCGCAGGAATGCAACCGTTGGCCCAACATAGGCGATTCGGAGCCGCCGCCGTTGCCTTCAAAGGCGCATCCGGGCTTGCGCGCAAAAATGCCGCACGGTTTTGCCCGCTCCTTTCTTGCGGAGGGAAAAAGAGTATGGTTTGAACCAACTTGAGACAGTCGGGATTCCCGTCCCGGCGTTGTTCGTTATTCTCGTGGCTACAGCTGCGAGGAACTGGGAGACGATGAGGGCGATGAGAAATTTCCTGGCAAACGCCAAGTTTCCAGCAAGTGACAAGCTTCTAAGTGCTTGTGCCGCTATCACGTTTTTCGCCGGCACATCCGCCCATGCCGACCAGCCAAAAAACTGGGAGACAACCTTCCAGGCGCCGGCGACGGACATGATGCGGCAGATCGAGTGGTTCGGAAATTACACGATGTGGTTCATCGTCCCGATTACCATCCTGGTGCTGCTTCTCCTCGCCTATTGCATCGTGAGATTCCGCGCGAGTGCGAACCCGGTCCCGTCCAAGACCAGCCACAACACGCTGATCGAGGTGATCTGGACTGTCGGCCCGGTCGTCGTTCTGCTCTGCCTCGCCATTCCCTCGTTCCAGCTGCTGACCGCGCAATATACGCCGCCGGAAGAAGCAAAGCTGACCGTCAAGGCGACCGGCAACCAGTGGAACTGGGACTACGAGTACCAGACCGAGAACACGCTCTCCTTCAACTCCGCGATCCTCCAGGACACCGACCGCACCGCCGCCGGCAAGGAGGACCGCAACGAATATCCGCGCCTGCTGGCCGTCGACAACGAGATGGTGGTGCCGGTCAACACCATGACCCGCGTGCTTGTCACCGCGACCGACGTCATCCACTCCTTTGCCATGCCGTCGTTCGGCATCAAGATCGACGCCATTCCGGGCCGCACCAACGAGACCTGGTTCAAGGCGGAGAAGGAAGGCCTCTATTACGGCCAATGCTCGCAGCTCTGCGGCAAGGACCATGCGTTCATGCCGATTGCAATCCGCGTCGTCTCGGATGAGCAGTTCAAGACCTGGCTGGCGGCAGCCAAGACCGATCTGCCCGGCGCCAACAAGACGCTGATGGCCGAGGTCGACGGCCAAAACAAGGTAGCAGCCGCCGGCAACTGATGCCGCGGCCAGAAAAGATCAGGGAACGGAGCGGAACATGGCAGACGCTGCAGCTCACGACGGGCACGATCACAAGCCTTATCACGGCTGGGTGCGCTGGGTTTATTCGACCAACCACAAGGACATCGGTACGCTCTACCTGATCTTCGCGATCATGGCCGGCATCATCGGCGGTGCCTTGTCTGTCGCCATCCGCATGGAGTTGCAGGAGCCGGGCATTCAGATATTCAGCGGTCTGGCGCAGATGGTCTACGGCATGAACGGTGACGCCGCGATCGACGGCGGCAAGAGCATGTACAATGCATTCGCCACCGCGCACGCGCTGATCATGATCTTCTTCATGGTCATGCCGGCGCTGATCGGCGGTTTTGCCAACTGGATGGTGCCGATCATGATCGGCGCGCCCGACATGGCGTTCCCGCGCATGAACAACATCTCCTTCTGGCTGCTGCCGCCAGCTTTCATCCTGCTGCTCACCTCGATGTTCGTGCCGAGTGCGCCGGGTGCCTTCGGCGTCGGTGGCGGCTGGACGCTTTATCCGCCGCTGTCGACCTCGGGTCAGCCCGGACCCGCCATGGATCTGGCGATCCTGTCGATCCACATCGCCGGTGCGTCGTCGATCCTTGGCGCCATCAACTTCATCACCACCATCTTCAACATGCGCGCGCCTGGCATGACGCTGCACAAGATGCCGCTGTTTGCCTGGTCGGTGCTGATCACCGCCTTCCTGCTGCTGCTCTCGTTGCCGGTTCTGGCCGGCGGCATCACCATGCTGCTCACCGACCGCAATTTCGGCACGACCTTCTTTGCTCCCGATGGCGGCGGCGATCCGATCCTGTTCCAGCACCTTTTCTGGTTCTTCGGTCACCCGGAAGTCTACATCCTGATCCTGCCGGGCTTCGGCATCATCAGCCACGTCATATCGACTTTTTCGAAGAAGCCGGTGTTCGGTTATCTCGGCATGGCCTACGCCATGGTCGCGATCGGCGCCGTCGGCTTCATCGTCTGGGCGCACCACATGTACACGACCGGCCTGTCGCTCGACACGCAGCGCTATTTCGTCTTCGCCACCATGGTCATCGCGGTGCCGACGGGCGTGAAGATCTTCTCCTGGATCGCGACGATGTGGGGCGGGTCGATTTCGTTCAAGACGCCGATGCTGTGGGCGCTGGGCTTCATCTTCCTGTTCACCATCGGTGGCGTTACCGGCGTCCAGCTGGCCAATGCCGGTCTCGACCGCTCGCTGCATGATACCTATTTCGTCATTGCCCACTTCCACTATGTGCTGTCGCTGGGCGCGGTGTTCGCCATCTTCGCCGGCTGGTACTACTGGTTCCCGAAGATGACCGGCTACATGTACTCGCCGGTCATCGCCAACACCCACTTCTGGGTCACTTTCGTCGGCGTCAACCTGATCTTCTTCCCGCAGCATTTCCTCGGCCTCGCCGGCATGCCGCGCCGCACGATCGACTATCCGGACGCGTTTGCCGGCTGGAACTACGTGTCGTCCATCGGCTCCTATATCTCGGCCGTCGGCGTCCTGATCTTCCTCTATTGCGTGTTCGAGGCTTTCCAGAAGAAGCGGATCGCCGGTGCCAACCCGTGGGGCGAGGGTGCAACGACTCTCGAATGGCAGCTGCCTTCGCCGCCGCCTTTCCACCAGTGGGAACAACTGCCGAAGATCAAGTAAGGCGGCTGCCCGCTCGAATACGAAACCGCCGGTCCGCCGGCGATTTTGGCCAACGGAATAATGGACTTAAGTACGCATGGCCCTTGTCGACGACCCATTGATTGACGAAGCGGGCTTTCGCATGTCGGAAGCAACAGCGGGCGATTTCTTCGCCCTGCTGAAGCCGCGTGTCATGTCGCTGGTGGTATTTACCGCCTTTGTCGGCATGGTCGCGGCACCCGTGACCATCAATCCGCTGCTGGCCGTGATCGCCATCCTGGCTATTGCCATTGGTGCTGGCGCCTCGGGCGCGCTCAACATGTGGTACGACGCCGACATCGACGCGGTGATGACCAGGACCGCCAGCCGTCCGGTGCCGTCCGGTCGCATCCAGCCGCACGAGGCGCTGAGCTTCGGTCTGGTGCTGTCGGTGCTGTCGGTGATGACGCTCGGCGTGCTGGTCAACTGGCTGGCGGCAACGCTGCTGGCCTTCACCATTTTCTTCTATGCCGTCGTCTACACGATGTGGCTGAAGCGCTGGACGCCGCAGAACATCGTCATCGGCGGTGCCGCGGGCGCCATCCCGCCGGTGATCGGCTGGGCCGCGGCGACCGGGACGGTCAGTCTTGAAAGCATTGTCTTGTTCCTGATCATTTTCCTGTGGACGCCGCCGCACTTCTGGGCTCTGGCGCTGTTCAAGTCCGAGGACTACGCCAAGGCCGGTATCCCGATGATGCCGAACGTCGCCGGACACGCTTCAACCCGCCGCCAGATATTCGCTTACGCGCTGGTGCTGGCCCCTATCGGAGTGCTGCCGTGGCTGCTTGGCTACACCACGCCGGTCTATGGCGTGGCCGCCGCGCTGCTCGGAGTCGGCTTTGTCTGGTATGCCTGGAAAGTGCTTGGCATGGCCGACGACGACCGCGTCATGAAACCGGCTAAAGCTTTATTCGCCTATTCGCTGCTTTATCTCTTCGCCATCTTCGCTGCCTATCTGGCCGACAGCGTCGTCGAGCGCGCGCTTGCCATGAGCGGAGCATGACCATGATCGAAGAAAAGCTCGAACTGGTCACGCTGACCGAGCGGCAGAGGAAGGCCAGACGCAACCGTTCGGTCGCCATCGGCGTGGCGCTGGCTGTGCTGGTCGTCATTTTCTATATCGCGACGATCGTGAAGTTCGGCCACAATCTGTCAGGCACGATGTGATGAGCGTCGAGACGTCCAAAAGGCCTGCCGGGAAGAGCGGCAACGTCGTCGTCGCAGCCGTCTGCCTTGCCTTCTTCACCGGCATGATCGGCATGGCCTATGCCGCGGTGCCGCTCTACAAGATGTTCTGCCAGGCGACAGGCTATGGCGGCACGACGCAACGTGCCGAGAAGCAGTATGCCGGCCGTGTGCTCGACCGGGAGATCACAGTCCGCTTCGATGCCAACATCGCCGGCGTGCCTTGGGAGTTTCAGCCGGTCCAGCGCTCTATGACCATGAAGATCGGCGAGACGGTGCAGGCGCACTACAAGGCGACCAACAAGTTCGATCGCCCCGTGACCGGCCGCGCCACCTTCAATGTGCAACCGGAACTGGCAGGGCCCTACTTCAACAAGGTCGAGTGCTTCTGTTTCACCGACACGACGCTGAAGTCCGGCGAGACGCTGGACATGCCGGTCCTGTTCTATGTGGACCCCGATATCGTCAACGTGCCGGAACTGAAGGACGTGAAGACGATCACCCTGTCCTATACGATGTTCCCGGTCGAGAAGACCAAGCCGGTCGCCTCCTCGGAGCCGGCCAAGGGCAATAGCAAGACAATTTCGAATACCGAAGCAAATCTCGGGGGTTGATATGGCAGACGCGCACGCAAAACCACAGCATGACTATCATCTCGTCGACCCGAGCCCGTGGCCTTTCCTGGGATCGGTAGGAGCGCTCGTAACCGCTTTTGGCGGCGTCTGCCTGATGGAGTACCTGAAGGGCGGCAGCTTCCCGATCTTCGGCTTCAACATCGCCAATCCGTGGCTGTTCTTCATCGGCATCGTGATCGTCCTCTACACCATGTTCGCCTGGTGGTCGGACACGATCAAGGAAGCGCATGAGGGCCATCACACGCGCGTCGTGTCGCTCCATCTGCGCTACGGCATGATCATGTTCATCGCCTCGGAGGTGATGTTCTTCGTTGCCTGGTTCTGGGCCTATTTCGACGCCAGCCTTTTCGCCGGCGAAGCCCAGCAATATGCCCGCACCGCGTTTACCGGCGGCGTCTGGCCGCCGAAGGGCATGGAGGTTCTCGATCCCTTCCATTTGCCGCTCTACAACACCGTCATCCTGCTCCTGTCGGGTACCACCGTTACCTGGGCGCACCATTCGCTCATCCATGGCGACCGCAAGGGACTGATCAACGGGCTGGTGCTGACCGTCGGCCTCGGCATGCTGTTCACCATGGTGCAGGCTTATGAGTACATGCACGCTCCGTTCGCCTTCAAGGATTCTATCTATGGCGCCACCTTCTTCATGGCGACCGGCTTCCATGGTTTCCATGTCATCATCGGCACCATCTTCCTGGCTGTCTGCCTGATCCGGGCGATGAAGGGTGATTTCACCCCAAAGCAGCATTTCGGCTTCGAGGCGGCCGCCTGGTACTGGCACTTCGTCGACGTGGTCTGGCTGTTCCTGTTCGCATCGATCTACGTCTGGGGATCGGTCGGCGCGGTGGTCGAAGCCCACTGATCTAGCTTTTAGGATTTCGATTTGGGGAGGGGCGGCCGCGGCGACGTGGCCGCCTTCTTCTTTCCGGCGCAATGATCGCCGATCGATGGACGATGCGGCCGACACTTCCCTGCCATCTGCGCATTCATGCTCACGATGTTGCCGAGCTGCTTCAATTGGTCGACTGGACCGACGGCTGCATTGCGGTTACGGACTCCGACATGGACGAAATCTGGGCAATGGTGGCCGATGGCACACCGATCGAGATCGAGCGGTAAGCAATGAGCGACGACGACGCTTCAATGGGTGAAGATAGGGCGATCTGGCCGCCGGTCGACCCGATTTCGGCCGGCCTGCACGGCCGCTGCCCGCGCTGCGGCGAGGGGCGGCTGTTTTCCGGTTTCCTCACCGTCGGCAAGCGCTGCGTCAATTGCGGCCTCGACTATTCCTACGCCGATGCCGGCGATGGACCGGCGGTTTTCGTCATCCTGATCATCGGCTTCCTCATTGTTGGTCTGGCGCTCTGGGTTGAAGTCACGCTGAGCCCGCCGCTCTGGCTGCATCTGCTGGTCTGGATCCCGCTGGCTGTCGTGTTGTGCCTGACGGCGCTGCGGCTGATCAAGGGCGTCCTGCTTACCCTGCAATACCGCAACAAGGCGGCCGAGGGGCGGCTGGACCGCGGCGAATGAGCGAGGCGTCCATCAAAGCCGGTGGCCGCTCGCGGCCACGGACGGCATTGCTGTTCGGCCTTGGTCTGGCGCTGTTCCTGATCCTGCTGGCGCTCGGCACCTGGCAGGTCCAGCGCCTGTACTGGAAGGAAGGTCTTCTCCAGACCATCGACCAGCGCACCCATTCAGCGCCACGGCCGCTAGCCGAAATCGAGAAAGAATTCGCCGCCACCGGCGACGTCGACTACACGCCGGTCACCGTCACCGGCACGTTCCTGCATCAAGGCGAACGGCATTTCTACGCGACCTGGGAAGGCGAAGCCGGCTTCAACGTCTATACGCCGCTTGGCCTCGACGATGGCCGCTTCGTCCTGGTCAATCGCGGTTTCGTACCGTACGAGCTGAAGGATGCCGCCAAGCGCGCCAAGGGACAGGTGACGGGCAGGGTGACGATCACGGGGCTTGCCCGCAATCCGCTGCCGGCAAAGCCGTCGATGATGCTTCCCGACAATGATGTGGCGAAGAACATCTTCTACTGGAAGGACCGCGACGCGATGGCGGCGAGCGCCGGGCTGCCGGCGGGCGCCGCGCCGGTGCCGATCTTCATCGATGCCGACAAGACGCCAAATCCAGGCGGATTGCCGGTTGGCGGCGTCACCATCATCGATCTGCCGAACAGCCATCTGCAATATGCGATGACCTGGTATGGCCTTGCCGCGGCACTCGCCGCCGTGCTCATCCTGCGGCTTCGCCGTTCCGCGAAAGAGGAATGAACGCGCCCGACGCCCCCTCTCTCTACCGATGCCCTTGACAGGGCGGGGGTAGGCACCTCATTTCGGCTCTGATCAACCGGCCTGGATTCATGCTTCAAGCAACGACCAAACCACCCCTGACGATCCGGCTTTGCCAGCCGCGCGGTTTTTGCGCCGGTGTCGACCGTGCCATCCAGATCGTCGTGCTGGCGCTGAAGAAATATGGCGCGCCGGTCTATGTCCGCCACGAGATCGTGCACAACCGTTACGTCGTCGAGGGACTGCAAAGCCTTGGCGCCGTCTTCATCGAGGAGCTCTCCGAGATCCCGGCCGAACACCGGCAGTCGCCAGTCGTGTTCTCGGCGCATGGCGTGCCAAAGTCGGTGCCGGCGGATGCCCAGGCGCGCAACCTTTTCTATCTCGATGCCACCTGCCCGCTGGTGTCGAAGGTCCACAAGCAGGCAATGCGCCATCAGCGGCTTGGCAGGCATGTGCTCTTGATCGGTCATGCCGGACATCCCGAGGTGATCGGCACCATGGGCCAGCTGCCGGACGGCGCGGTGACGCTGATCGAGACCGAAGCCGATGCGGCAAAGCTCGCGCCCGCCGACCCGCGGGCGCTCGGCTTTGTTACCCAGACCACGCTGTCGGTCGAGGACACCGCCGGCATCATCCGCGCGCTGCAGGATCGCTTTCCAGCCCTGCAGGCGCCGGCGGCGGAATCGATCTGCTACGCCACCACCAATCGCCAGGAGGCGGTGAAGGAGACCGCGGCCGGCGCCGATCTCTATTTGATCGTCGGCGCGCCCAATTCCTCCAATTCGCGGCGCCTTGTCGAAGTCGCGGAACGTGCCGGTGCCTCGATGTCGCTTCTCGTGCAGCGCGCCGCCGAGATTCCGTGGAATGACATCGCCAACATTTCGACGCTTGGCCTGTCGGCCGGCGCGTCGGCGCCCGAAATCATCGTCGACGAGATCATCGATGCGTTCCGGCAACGCTTCGATGTGACGATCGACCTGGCCATCACGGCCACGGAAACGGAGGATTTTCCGGTCATGCGGGTACTGCGCGATGTCGAACTGACGCGGGCCGACATGGCCTTCGTCAATGGAGCCGCGTAGGGCACATGGCGGTCTACACCGACGTTGCGGAAGGCGAACTTGGCGCGTTCCTGAAGCACTATCCGGTCGGCGAGCTCCTGTCCTACAAGGGCATCGCCGAAGGCACCGAGAACTCGAACTTCCTGCTGCACACCTCTAGTGGCTCCTACATCCTGACGCTTTATGAAAAGCGCGTCGAGAAGGCGGATCTGCCGTTTTTCCTCGGGCTGATGAGCCATCTCGCCAACAAAGGCGTGTCCTGCCCGCTGCCGGTGACCGCGGATGACGGCAGCGTCATCGGCACGCTCGCGGGCCGGCCGGCGGTCATCATCACCTTCCTCGAAGGGCTTTCGCTGCGGCGGCCGACAGCAACGCATTGCGCCGAGGTCGGCAAGGCGCTGGCGCAATTGCATCTGGCTGGTGCCGATTTTTCGATGACGCGTCCGAATGCGCTGGCCATAGACGGCTGGCGCAAGCTCTGGAATGCGGCGCGCGATCGCGCCGACGAGGTCGAGCCGGGCCTAGCGGCCGAGGTCGATGCCGACTTCGCCGATTTCGAGCGGAACTGGCCGAAAGACCTGCCGCAAGGCATCATCCATGCCGATCTTTTCCCGGACAACGTCTTCTTCCTTGGCGAAAAGCTGTCCGGTCTGATCGATTTCTATTTCGCCTGCGACGACCTTTATGCCTACGATGTCGCTACCTGCCTCAATGCCTGGTGCTTCGAGAAGGATTTTTCCTTCAACCTCACCAAGGGCAAGGCGTTGCTTGCCGGCTATCAGAGCGTGCGTCCCCTAAGTGACCAGGAGAAGGCGGCGCTGCCGATGCTGGCGCGCGGTTCGGCGCTGCGTTTCATGCTGACCCGGCTGTACGACTGGCTGACTGTTCCGAATGGCGGGCTGGTGATGAAACGCGATCCGACCGAGTATATCCGCAGGATGCGTTTTCACCGGGCCATCAGATCTCCTTCGGAATATGGATTGGCCGAATATGGGGTGTCATGAGCAAACAGGTTGAGATTTTCACCGACGGCGCCTGTTCGGGCAATCCCGGCCCCGGCGGCTGGGGCGCCATCCTGCGCTTCAACGGCACCACCAAGGAGCTTTCCGGCGGCGAGGCCGAGACGACCAACAACCGCATGGAACTTCTCGCCGCCATCTCGGCGCTGAACGCGCTGAAGGAACCTTGCTCGGTCGAGCTTCACACCGACAGCAAATATGTCATGGACGGCATTTCCAAGTGGATCCACGGCTGGAAGAGGAACGGCTGGAAGACCGCCGACAAGAAGCCTGTGAAGAACGGTGAACTCTGGCAGGCGCTCGACGAGGCCAACAGGCGCCACAAGGTCACCTGGAACTGGGTCAGGGGCCACGCCGGCCATACCGAAAACGAGCGCGCCGACGAACTCGCGCGCGAGGGCATGGCACCGTTCAAGAAAGGCCCGTTCAAGCCTGCAGCAACGCCAAAGCCAGCCGCGCAGGCAACACAGCCTGCGGTCGCAAAGGTGCGGCGCTCAACACAGAGCTATTGATTCCGGGAGCCGGACGGCAGTTTTACCGTTTCCGTGAAACGGTGAACTGCTCTAACGGATCAGCAACGCCGTGCCATACAGCCCGAGCGCGAACACCGTGTGCGATACCAAATTGAGGGCACGGATTTGCATCGGATTGGGCCGCTTCGAGGCCGCCCAGCCGGCGCCCAGGCCGGGCGCCAGCAGGAACCAGCCGGCGCCGACGGTGACGATGCCGAGGATAAAGGCTGGCAGGAAGGTCGGCGCTGCAAGCCAGCCCGCTCCGGCCAGCACCACCAGCATGATGCCGTAGACCATGCCGACAAAATAGTGGAAGGCCCAGCCCAGCGCCTTTTCATGCGCGTAGGGGACTGCATTGCCGATATCGTCGTGGAAGACTTTGTCGCGGAGATGCCAGACCCAGCGACCGACCGGCCCCCAGTTCGGCCGTGGCTGGCCGAATGCCTTGTGGAGGAAGATGGCCCACAGGTCCATCGCCACGGTGGCGCCGATGCCAATCGCGATAGCGCGCCAGAAGATGTCAAACATCGCTAAGGTCTCCCCAGAGGCAAACCCTGGACTACAGGCGCGATCGTGGTTGCGGTCCACGCCCGACGCCTCGCTGAAGTTCAGAGCTGTCCCAGAATATGAGCCGCGCCGGACTCGTCGACACCGGGCTTGGTCTCGACATTGAGCGCGGTGACCTTGCCATCGTCGATGACCATTGAGAAGCGCCTCGAGCGCAGCCCCATATCGTTGCTGATGTAGTCGAGGCCGGTCGCCTTGGCGAAATCTCCATTGCCGTCGGCGAGGAACAGGATCTTGCCCTCACCGCCGGTGAAGCGCGCCCAGGCGCCCATGACGTGCGCATCGTTCACCGAAACGACGGCGATGGTGTCGACACCGCGCGCCAGGATGGCGTCATGGTTCTCGAGATAGCCGGGCAAATGGTTGTTACTGCAGGTCGGCGTGAAGGCGCCGGGAACCCCAAACAGCACCACCTTCTTGCCGGAGAATATCTCGGCTCCGGTAATCGGCTTGGCGCCATCGGCGGTCATCGTCTTGAAGGTCACGTCAGGCAGCTTATCGCCAACGGAAATGGTCATGAATTCCTCGCTTGGAAAATCGGGAAGGGTGTGTCTTTGCGTAGCGAACTCAACGGTTTCCCGCAACCGTCTGGAGACACTGGATCAAGGGAAAGGCAGAAGCCCTTCGACCGCGCCCGCCGAACTCGTCAGCGTGTAGTGAAGCCCGCCATCCGTCGGCGTCGTCGACGGGCGATTGAGGATCGGCACGGTGAAAATCAGCTTGCCGTCCTTTTCGCTGCGCGCTGGGGCGCCGAACATATAATCCCGCTCGCCGGCAACGAAGAAATCCGCCGCCTCCGGATCGCCGGGAAGATTAGCCTCGACAATCAGCGTTTCGTGGTCGCCCGGCAGGACTTTGATGCCGAAATCGGCCCTCGCGGGCGCCGGCAATGCCGAAAAACTTGCCGTCACCAGCGCCGCGTCCTCGGCATTGTCCGGGTCGGAGGCGGGATAAACGGTCAGCCGCGTCTGCACCGGGATGCAGATCGTTTCGCAAATGCCGAGAAAGATGTCGGCATCGATCACCGCCGGCTGGTTCGGCGTGGCCAGCGTGAACGTCACCGGCAGCGAAACCGGATAGTTATAGCCTGCCCATTTGCCATAGCCGTCGTCGTGGCGCTGAGGAGCAGGAAACGACAGAGCGGCGTCGGCGATGTTGGTGCTGGCGGAAATGTCGAGCTGCGGCGGCACGCCCGCGTCGCCCGGATCGCGCCAGTAGGTCTTCCAGCCGGGCTTGAGCGCTATGTCGAGAACGCCCTGGATGCGGCCGGCGTCGTCGGGTTGGCCTGAAGTCACCAGCCGGACCTTACCGCCTTCGCTGCTGTACCATGCCGATGAGGAGGCGGCGGCGGGAAGAGCGGTTGCCGAGCCGATGGCGGCGCCGAGCAGCAGGATTTTCAAGCTTTGCATGGCGGTGATTTGATCGTCCGTTCGTGGCCGCGCAATGATCTCATGACCTTGCCGGTATCATATTTGCGTGACCTTGAGGGGAGAAATGCTCGAGCCGCCGGCATGAGCTTTGGTCGAATCGCGCACAGTGCATCTTTTCGGCGCTTTGGAAACGCGTTACGCTCCCTTCCATGGACTTGTTGCGCCACAAGAAGACGGCCGCCAGCCGCGGCTTTCTCGACGATCAGTTCCTGATTGCCATGCCCGGCATGAAGGACGACCGTTTCACGCGCTCGGTAGTCTATATCTGTGCGCACTCCGATGAAGGCGCCATGGGGCTGATCATCAACCAGACACAGCAGATGCTGTTTCCGGACCTGCTCGTGCAACTGGGCATCATGAACGAACAGGAGGCGATCCGCCTGCCGGCGCAGGCGCGCGACTTCGTCGTGCGCAATGGCGGCCCCGTGGATCGCAGCCGGGGCTTCGTCCTGCATTCGGGCGACTACCGGGTGGAATCCTCGCTGACCGTTTCGGACGACATCTGCCTGACCGCGACCGTCGACATATTGCGCGCCATATCGTCTGGGCGCGGCCCTCGTCACGCGCTGATGGCGCTCGGCTATTCCGGCTGGGGCGCCGGCCAGTTGGAGACCGAGATCGCCGAGAATGGCTGGCTGACCTGCCCGGCCAATGCCGAGCTTCTGTTCGACACCGACATCGAGCGCAAATACGACCGGATTCTCGCCGCGATCGGCATCGATCTCGCCCATCTCAGCCTCGCCGCCGGACACGCCTAAGCTTCTCACGCCTGCGTCAGCGGATATTGCTCCTTCAGGGTCTTCAGCACCTGGTCGCCCGGCATCGGCGCGCCGAACATGAAGCTCTGAACATATTCGCAGCCCATCTGGCGCAATTCCAGCGCATCGCTTTCGTCCGAAATGCCCTCGGCGACGACGGACAGGCCAAGTTCATGCGCCATGTTGACCATCGATTTGAGCAGCACCGCGCGCTTCGGCGTGTTGTCGTCGACGAAGCTCTTGTCGATCTTGATGGTGTCGAAGGGGAAACGCGTCAGATAGGCCAATGACGAATAGCCGGTGCCGAAGTCGTCCAGCGACAGGCCGATGCCGAGCTGCTTCAGCTTGGTCAGCACATGAGCGGTCTGCTCGGGATTGTCCATGACAAGCGATTCGGTGAGTTCGAGCCGGAAGCAGCGCGGCTTCAGATTGGCGCGCGCGATGACCGAGCGCACGTCGCTGACCAGGTCGCGGCGGATCAGCTGGCGGCTGGACAGGTTGACCGAAACCGACAGCGGCGCGTCGCCGATCTGTTTTTGCCAGCCGGCGAGGTCTTCCGCCGCCTGCTGCATGGCGAACAGGCCAAGCTGCACGATCAGCCCGCAGCTCTCGGCGACCGGGATGAAATCCGCCGGCGGGATCATGCCGCGGCGCGGATGGTCCCAGCGCAGCAGGGCCTCGAAGCCGGCGACGCTGCCATCCTCCAGCCGCACGATCGGCTGGTAGGCGAGCGTGAATTCGCGCCGCTCGATGGCGCGCCGCAGGTCGGATTCGAACTGCAGCCGATCGGTGCCGACGCTGCGGAAGGCCGGGCGGAACGGCTCGATACGATCGCCGCCGAAGCGCTTGGCCTGATGCATGGCCAACTCGGCATCCTTGACCATGTCCTCGGCCGACATTTGCGGCGAGTTCCAGGTGATCAGTCCGATCGAGGCCGTCAGCACGATCTCGCGCTTGGCGAAGGTGATCGGGTTGTTGATGGCATGCTTGATGGCGTCCGCGACGGCCGCGATGCGGGCCGGGTCCTGTTCGGACAAAAGCATCAGCGCGAACTGGTCGCCGGCAAAGCGCGACAGTGAATCCTTCGGCTTGAGCAGCCGGTGCAGACGGCGTGCGATGGTCAAAAGGATGGTATCTCCGGCCGAAATGCCAAGCCCGTCATTGACCTGCTTGAAACGGTCGATGTCGATGACGAAGACGGTCGGGCGCACTTTCTCTTCGGTGCGGGCGATCGAGATGATCGCTTCCAGCCGGTTCATCAGCAATTCGCGGTTCGGCAGGCCGGTCAGATTGTCGTGCACGGCATCGTGCAGCAGCCTTTCCTCGGATTTCTTCTGCTCGGTCACGTCGACCATGGTGCCGACGCAGCGAATGACCTCGCCGTCCGATCCGATCACCGGGCGCGCGCGCAGCGAAAACCAGTGATAATGACCGTCGGCGCCGCGCAGTCGGAAGTTCTGCGACACCCGGCCGCGCCGGTGTTCGAGCACCACGTCGAGTGTCGTGCGGAACGTGTCGCGGTCGTCGGCATGCAGCACCGGCAGCCAGTTGCGTGCGGCACCACCGAGGCTGTTGGGCGCCAGGCCGAGCTGGATGCTGACATCGGGCTTGGTGACGACGCGGTCGCGCAGCACGTCCCAGTCCCAAACCGTGTCGCCCGATCCGGCCACGGCCAGCGCCTGCCGCTCGAGGTCGGAAAACAGGCCCTGATGCAGCGCGCCGCCGGCAAAGGCATGTTGCATGACGGTAAAACCGATCAGAAGGATGATCAGGATCAGCCCGCCGCCCAAGGCGGGCTGGGCGATATCGTTGTCGAGCATGCCGGTGATCGCCATCCACGATCCGCACAGCCACAACAGCACCATGACCCAACTGGGCACCAGCATGATGGCGCGATCATAGCCGCGTATGCCGAGGAAGATGATCAGGCCGAGCCCGGTCAGCGCCGTGGCGGCGAAGGACAGCCTGGCGATGCCGGCGGCGACCGCCGGGTCGACGATGGCGACGCCGGCGATCAGCACCAGTCCGAGGATCCAGACCAATGCACCGTAGCTGAAATGGCCGTGCCATCGGTTGAGGTTGAGGTAGGCGAACAGGAACACCACGAAGGTTCCCGCCAGCGCCACCTCCGTTCCCGCCCGCCACATCTGCTCGTTGCCGGGCGAGATTTCGATGATTTTGTTGAGAAAGCCGAAATCGACGCAGATATAGGCCAGCACCGCCCAGGCAAGCGCCGCGGTCGCCGGGAACATCGAGGTTCCCTTGACCACGAAAAGGATGGTCAGGAACAGCGCCAGCAGGCCGGCGATGCCGATGACGATGCCGCGAAACAGCGTGTAGGAATTGACCGAGTCCTTGTAGGATTCCGGATCCCACAGGTAAACCTGCGGCAGCTTCGGCGAGGCCAACTCGGCGATGAAGGTGATGACCGTGCCGGGGTTCAGCGTCACCCGGAACACGTCGGCGTCGGGGCTGGTCTGGCGGTCGAGCGCGAAGCCTTCGCTAGGCGTGATGGCGGCGATGCGGGTCGAGCCGAGATCCGGCCAGAAGATGCCGGAATTCACCAGGCGGAAATGCGGTGCGACGATCAGCCTGTCGAGCTGCTGGTCGGTGGTGTTGGCCAGCGCGAACACCGCCCAGTCGCCGGTCGAACGCGCGTCATTGGCCTCGACCTCGATGCGCCGCACGATGCCGTCCGGACCCGGAGCGGTGGACACCTGGAAATTCTCGCCCTGGTTCCGGTAGATCTCGACGGCACCGGAAAGGTCGAGCGCGACGTCATCGCGGGCAATCTTGATCGGTTCGACGGCGAAGGCCGAGGTCGCCGCGCACAGCGTCAGGATTGTCGCGAGGACAAAGGCGAACAGCGGCCCGTTTCGCAGGAAATTCGTCAAAATCAGTCCTTCGTTCCAACGCCCGGCGGATCGTCCGCGATCCGGGCGTAGAGGTAGTGGTCCTGCCAGATGCCGTTGATCCTGAGATAGGATCGCAGAAGTCCTTCGCGCCGGAATCCGGCTTTTTCAAGCACGCGGATCGACCGGGCGTTGTCGGGAATACAGGCCGCTTCGATCCGGTGCAACCTCAGCGTATCGAAGGCGAAGCGGGTCACCACCTTGACCGCGTCGGTCATCAAGCCGCGGCCGCCAAAGCGCTCGCCGATCCAGTAGCCGACATGGCCGCTTTGCGAGACGCCATGGCGTATGTTGCCGAGCGTGATGCCGCCCGCCAGTTTGCCGCTGCTCCTTTCGAAGATGAAGAAGGCGATGGCCGTCCCTTGCGCATAGTCTTCGCGGTAGCGGCTGATGCGCAGCCGCCATGCGTTGCGGTCGAGTTCGTCGGGAGTCCAGCGGGGCTCCCAAGGTTCGAGGAAGGCGCGGCGTTAGCCCCCCACCGCCGCCCACTCGCGGTAATCATTGGTGAATGGCACGCGTAGCGTGACGCGGTCGCCTTTCAGCGCCGGCAGATCACGGCGGAAGAAAGGGAGCGCGAACATGGCGCTTTGAGGGGCTTAGACGGCGAGCTTGCGGGCCGTGGTCTGCGTGCCTGCGAGCGATTCGAGGATCGTTTCGTATGGCGCCAGTGTGCCCACAGGCCCGACAGCGGTAAGCGTCGGCTTGGTCGAGAACAATCGCGACGACAGATCGGTCAGCCGCTCGATCGTCAGCGCCGCCAGCCGTTCCATCAGTTCCTCCTTGGCGATCGGCCGGCCAAACAGAAGCAGTTGCCGTGCGATCTGCGAAGCCCGGCTGGCCGGGCTTTCGGCGGACATGATCAGCCCGGCGCGATACTGGGCACGCGCACGGTCGAGTTCTTCCTGCAGGATTTTCTCGCCGGCCTTCTGCAGTTCGTCGATGATGACAGGCACCAGTTCGGCGATGTCGCTCTGGCCGGTGGCGGCATGGACGCCGAAGACGCCCGTGTCGGAAAAGCCCCAATGGAAGGCATAGACCGAATAGCACAGGCCGCGTTTTTCGCGGACCTCCTGGAACAGGCGCGACGACATGCCGCCGCCGAGGATCATCGACAGCACCTGCGAGGCGTAGAAGTCGCGCACATGATAGGCGCGGCCTTCGAACCCCAGCACGATCTGCGCATCCATCAGGTCGCGATCCTCGCGGAAGTCGCCGCCGACATATTGCGCATATTGCGGGATGGTGCTGTCGGCCTTGCTGCGGAAGCCGCCGAGCTGCTTTTCGACCTCGCGCACGAAATTATCGTGCTTGATGTCGCCGGCAGCGACGATCACCATCCGCTCGGCGCCATATTGCCGTTCGATGAAATCGTGCAACTGCTTCGAGGTGAAGGATTTGACGGTTTCCGGCGTGCCAAGGATCGAGCGGCCGATGGTCTGGTGGCGAAACGCCGTCTCGGTGAAGCGGTCGAAGACGATGTCGTCGGGCGTGTCGTGCGCGGCGCCGATCTCCTGCAGGATCACATGCTGCTCGCGTTCGAGTTCCTGTGGGTCGAACTCGGACTCCTGCAGGATGTCGGCAAGAATGTCGACGGCCAGCGGCACATCGTCGGAGAGCACCCTGGCATAGTATGAGGTGGTCTCGACGCTGGTGGCGGCGTTGATCTCGCCGCCGACGTCCTCGATCTCCGAGGCTATTTCGAAGGCGCTTCGCCTTTTCGTACCCTTGAACGCCATATGCTCGAGCAGATGGGCCATGCCATGCTCGTCGTCACGTTCATTGCGGGCACCCGACTTGACCCAGGCTCCAAGGGCAACCGATTCGATGCTTTGAAGGGTTTCGGTGGCGACTGTCAGGCCGTTCGACAGACGGCTTACCTCAACACCCATATGGCTACTACTCCCTAACGCGCCGCCCGTGCACGGCGGCCGACGTAATCTTCCACCATTTTCAGGTCGGATGGAAGTACCGTGTATTTTTCCTCCGACGTCATCAACCCACCTAGCCATGCGGGCAGTGCGGGCGACACGCCGCTGGCTGCTTCGACGGCGGCCGGAAACTTTGCCGGGTGGGCGGTGCCCAGCACCACCATCGGCACGGCGCCTGACGCCTTGCCCGCCGCGACATGCACGGCTGCCGCGGTGTGCGGATCAAGCAGGTAGTTGCTGGCCGCGAGCGTCGAGCGGATGGTGGCGGCGACCTCGTCCATATCAGCGCGGCCGGCATCGAATTCGGACCGCATCCCGGCGATTTGCTGGGGTTCGATGGTGAAAGCGCCGGACTGCTTCAGGCCGTCCATGTAGCGTCGCACGGTCGCGGCGTCGCGGCCTGAGGCCTCGAACAGCAAGCGTTCGAAATTGGACGACACCTGGATGTCCATCGACGGCGAGGTGGTCGCAAAGACGCCTTTGGTGCGGTATTCGCCGGTCGCGAAGGTCCGCGCCAGGATGTCGTTGTCGTTGGTGGCGATGACCAGCCGTTCGATCGGCAGGCCCATCTTCTTGGCTGCGTAGCCGGCGAAGATATCGCCGAAATTGCCGGTCGGCACGGTGAAGGAGACCGGCCTGTCCGGCGCGCCGAGCGACAGCGCCGAGGAGAAATAATAGACGATCTGGGCCATGATGCGGGCCCAGTTGATCGAATTGACGCCAGAAAGCGCAACCCGGTCGCGAAAGCCATGATCGTTGAACATGTCCTTGAGCAGGCCCTGGCAATCGTCGAAATTGCCTTCGATCGCCAGCGCGTGGACGTTTTCAGCCGTCGATGTCGTCATCTGCCGCTGCTGCACCGGCGAGACGCGACCGTGCGGGAAAAGGATGAAGATGTCGGTGCGGCTGCGCCCGGCAAACGCATCGATTGCCGCCCCGCCGGTATCGCCCGAGGTGGCGCCGACGATGGTGGCGTGCTGATCGCGTTCGGTCAGCACATGGTCCATCAGCCGGGCGAGAAGCTGCATCGCCACGTCCTTGAAGGCGAGCGTCGGCCCGTGGAAGAGCTCCAGGATGAAGGTGTTGGGGCCGGTTTGCACCAGCGGGCAGACGGCCTCGTGGCGGAAGGTGGCATAGGCTTCGCGCACCAGGCGTTCGAAGACGGGTGCGGGGATTTCGTCGCCGAGAAACGGCGACAGCACGCGGATGGCAAGATCGGGATAGGCAAGGCCGCGCATGGCGCGGATATCGGCCGCGGAAAACTGCGGCCACTCGCGCGGCACATAGAGCCCGCCGTCGCGCGCCAGGCCAGCCAGCACGGCGTCGGAAAATCCAAGAACGGGGGCTTCCCCGCGGGTACTCACATATTGCATGTCACAAATCCGTTACTGCTTGGCTTTTCCGTCCACCGCAAGGTGGTTAATTTCCGCGCTGGCTCAGTCGCATTTTTGCCGCGCGGTTGATATACGTCACCAGCTTTGCGAGAGGGAAGTGCAGTTTCATGGCGTTTCGTACATTCAGTGGTCGCTTTTTGGCGGGTCTTGCGCTCACCGGCTTTATGCTTGCCGCCGCCGGCTGCCAATCGGGCGACAATGGCATCCTGAACCTCGGCATCGGCAAGAAGGATCCAACCGCGCCACCGCCGCCACAGGACCCCAAGATACTGGCCAGCCAGCTGCAGGCCTATTGTCCGAGGGTGACGGTGCGAGACGGCACGGCATTCTACAACACCTATTCCAAGGACGCCCAGAAGCCCAAGCCCAGGCTCAAGAAGACGGGAGACGCCGCGCAGGACGCTGCGGCCCAGGCTGAGGCCGACGCCGCCGCTGCTACTCCGCCCGACGAGTCGGCGAACATCATCTACCAGGCATCGGTCAGCGACGTGACACGCGACTGCAGCCGTGCCAACGGCCAGTTGACGATGAAGATCGCGGTCGCCGGCAAAATCGTGCCGGGACCGAAATTCTCGCCCGGCACCATCTCCATGCCGATCCGCACCGCCGTGATGCATGGCACCGAGGTCCTTTACTCGCAGCTTCACCAGTATCAGGTCCAGGTCACCGACCCCTCGGTCGCCACCCAGTTCGTCTTCACCGATTCCAATGTCGTCGTGCCCGAGCCGACGGCGCAGGACTATCAGGCCTTTGCCGGCTATGATGAAAACGCGCCGAAGGCAACGACGGACAAGCCGAAGAAGACCCACAGGAAGAGAGCTCCGGCGACGAATTAAGCGACGAACACAAGACATGGGCGGGCTATGTGAGGCCCTCCGGCCATTCTCTGGCCCCATGGACAACGGCGATGATTTCAATGTCGCTGCCGCGCACCCGGTAAACAACGATGTAGGGTGTCCGCGCTATCACAAGCTCGCGGGTTCCGCCCGCTCGCCCCTTGCGCCCGATCATGGGATTTGACGCCAAGAGTTCGTCGGTGCGGCCAATTAGCTAGATCATTTCAAGCTCAATCGTCATGGCGCAATTATCGCAGAGCCATCAGGGTTTTGAAGCGAAAAACCAGCCCCAAAATTGCAGCATCGCATCGTACAACTCTGAAGCACGAGAACGGTAGGCCGGCCGGGCGAGAAAAAGTCCCGCCACGAGGGCGGAATTCAATCATACCTCAGGCATCCGCCGACCACTCCGACAGCGCGGCGATCACGCTTTTCAGCTCAGCCCATCGGCGGATCACCGTTTCGGCGCCGGCCTCGGTCAGCGCGTCGGCATGGCCGGGATAGCTATGGGTGGCGCCGGTGAAGCCGATCACCCGCATGCCGGCCGCCCTGGCGCCGTGGACGCCGTGCACGGAATCCTCGATGACGAACGTGTTCGACGGGTTTGCGTTGAGTTTCTCCGCCGCGAACAGGAACACGTCTGGGGCAGGCTTGGTTTTTCCGGTCGGTGTTTCCATCGCGGAAAAAATGCGGTCCTTGAAGAAGGGCATCAGGTGAACCTTCTCCAGCATGAATTCGATCCGCTCCGAGCGTGAATTGGAACAGATGCAACGCTGCATTGTCACCGCGGCGACTGCCTCGCGCGCGCCATCGATGGCACGTACGTCGCTGCGCAATTTACGGTCGACCAGTTCTTCGGCGCGGTCGATCAACGATACCTGGAACGGGATGCTGGACTTCTCCTCGACCCGCATCATGATGTCCTTGAACGTCAGACCAGCGTAGGTCTCGGCGAGTTCTTCCGCGGAGATTTCGTACCCGGCTAGGGTAAGCAGCTCCGCCTCGACGCGAGCGGCGATGATTTCGGAATCGACGAGCACGCCGTCGCAATCGAAGATGACAAGGTCTGGCTGGGGCATGGTGATCCGGACAATGGGAGGATGAAGGGGGCCTCGGGAGGCTCAGGCGGCGCGGCATACACCAACAGGGCACCGTTCGCAAACTCTGCAGTCTTCACCGAATATTTACGCTGATCGGTAACCATAACGGAGAGTAAACAGTAACGCGTGCCTTGGGTGTCAGAATGTCTGCCGTGCGTCTTCTCGACGAGCTATCCCATGCCCCCCAGCAATCCGAATGGCTGGACACGATCCTCAAGGGCGACTGCGTCGCCGCGCTCGACCGGCTGCCCGAAAAGTCGATCGACGTCATCTTCGCCGATCCGCCCTACAATCTGCAGCTCGACGGCGACCTGCACCGCCCTGATCAGTCGAAAGTCGACGCCGTCGATGACGACTGGGACCAGTTCGAGAGTTTCGAGGCCTATGACGCCTTCACCCGTGCCTGGCTCTTGGCGGCGCGGCGGGTGCTGAAGCCCAACGGCACCATCTGGGTCATCGGCTCCTATCACAACATCTTCCGGGTCGGCGCCAAGATGCAGGATCTCGGCTTCTGGATCCTCAACGACGTGGTCTGGCGCAAGACCAACCCGATGCCGAATTTCCGTGGCCGCCGCTTTCAAAACGCGCATGAGACGATGATCTGGGCCTCGCGCGACCAGAAGGGCAAGGGCTATACCTTCAACTATGAAGCGATGAAGGCGTCCAACGACGACATCCAGATGCGTTCCGACTGGCTGTTTCCGATCTGCACCGGCGGCGAGCGGCTGAAAAACGACAATGGCGACAAGCTGCACCCGACGCAGAAGCCGGAAGCGCTGCTCGCCCGCATCATGATGGCCTCGACCAAACCGGGCGACATCGTGCTCGATCCCTTCTTCGGCTCCGGCACCACCGGCGCGGTCGCAAAACGCCTCGGCCGCCATTTCGTCGGCATCGAACGCGAGCAGGCCTATATCGACGCCGCCAATGAGCGCATCGATGCGGTGCGGCCGCTGGACGGTGCGGATCTCACCGTGCTTACCGGCAAGCGCGCCGAGCCGCGCGTCGCCTTCGTCAGCCTCATCGACACAGGGCTGATGATGCCGGGCGCGACGCTCTACGACGCCAAGAAGCGCTGGGCGGCCAAGGTGCGCGCCGATGGCACGGTGGCGATCGGCGACAGCGCCGGCTCGATCCACAAGATCGGCGCCGAAGTGCAGGGGCTGGATGCCTGCAACGGCTGGACCTTCTGGCACTATGAGCGCAGCGGCGGCCTCACCCCGATCGACGAGCTTCGCCGCATCGCACGGCTTGGCATGGAGCGGGCAGGGGCCTGAGCCCCTGCCAATGGTTTCGAATTCCGTTGGTTCAAAGGTTCAACGGATCGCTGGAATCACGCCTTGATTCCGAGACGCTCAAGATCGGCTTGAAGCGTCTTCGCATCGGTGAACAGCACCGACTGCCAGCCTGCCGCCTTGGCGCCGTCTACATTCTTCTGGCTGTCGTCGATGAACAGCGTCGCGGCCGGTTCGAGGCCGAATGCGGCGACGTGATGATCGTAGATGCCGCGATCCGGCTTGATCATGCCGATCTCGCCGGAAATGGTCACGCCGCGTGGCCGGTCGAGAAAATCGAAGCGCTCGCGTGCCTCGGCCAGCGTGTCGCTGGCGAAGTTGGTCAGCATGGTCACGTCGTGGCCGCCCTCGATCAGGCCGAGCATGATGGCGACGCTGTCGTCATAGGCGTGCGGCACCATTTCGTGCCAGTGGCGGCGGAAACCGCGGATGTTTTCCGCGTGATCGGGATGGTCCGCGATCAGCAGCGCCTCGGCCTCTTCCCACGTCCGGCCGCGGTCCTGCTCGATGTTCCAGTCATGCGTGCAGACATTGTCGAAAAACCACCTTCTCTCCTCGGCATCCGGAATGAGGCGGTTGAACGGAATGTTGGGATCGTAGTGGATCAGCACCCTGCCGATGTCGAAAACGATGTGGCGTATTTCAGTCATGGGGCCTCTTTGCATGGTGTGGCGACGGCTTTTTCGTCGCGCCGGGTATCGCAGCCTCGATTGCCTTTTTCATGACAGTGGGCAGCGCCTCGCCGGAAATCTCGTGGGCGAGCGACCAGAAATGCCCCTCCGGCGCATCACCTTTGATGTGGGCGTGAAAGACTTCGAGTTCGAGAGCGAAATGCGTGAAGACATGGGCAATCTGGCCGGCACGCCGCCAGTTGGCAGGGAAAGGCGCGGCCGCTTGCGTCGTGCCCCCATCGATCCGCGCGGTCCAGCCTGTCGTCGGCACCTCGGTCATGCCGCCAAGCAAGCCCTTCTCCGCCCGTTTGCGCAGAAGAATGGCACCGTCGCCCCGCACGGCGACGAAGGCTGCGCCGCGCCGCAGGGGCTTGTCGGCCTTGGGCAGGCGCACTGGGAAGTGCTCGGGATCGCCTGAAACGACCGCGCTGCAGTCTTCGCTAAGCGGGCACAGCATGCAGCGCGGTCGGCGCGGCGTGCAGATCGTGGCGCCGAGATCCATCATCGCCTGGGCGAAGTCGCCCGGCCTTGTCCCTGGCACCATGCGCTGGACGTAGGCACGGATTTCCGGCTTGGCCTCGCTCAGCGGCGTCGTGATCGAAAACAGCCGGGAGATGACGCGTTCGACATTGCCATCGACCACGGCGGCAGGGCGGTCGAAGGCGATTGCCATGATGGCCGCCGACGTATAGGCGCCGATGCCGGGCAGTTCTCTCAACCCCGTCTCGGTGTCGGGGAACCGGCCGCCACGCAGGGCCACCAGATCGGCACAAGCTTTGAGATTGCGGGCGCGGGAGTAGTACCCGAGCCCGGCCCAGGCTTTCATCACGTCCTCGGTCGGCGCCGCGGCCAGTGCCACGACGTCAGGCCACTTCTCGACGAAAACCCGGAAATAGGCCTTCACCGCTTCGACCGTGGTCTGCTGCAGCATGACTTCGGACAGCCAGATGCGATAGGGATCGGGCCTCACGCCCCGCGCATGCTCGCGTGGCGTGATCCTCCACGGCAGCTCGCGATGATGCACATCATACCAGCCGAGCAGGCGGTATGCGATATCGTCGCTATCTCCAGATGCGACTGGGCTGCTATCTCGGGATGCGGTCTTGCGGGTCTGGTCTGCTGGTGCCATTGATCGGGAATTGGCCTTGGCCGATACTGATGAAGGTTGTGGCTGGAGAACGTACATGGCAGGGAGAACGCCCTACGGCAATCCCGTCCCGGTCAGCGATCTCGCGACCAAGATCCTCGATCCGGTGCTGCGCAAGCGGGCCGGCATTTCGATCGGCCTCGTCCAGTCATGGGAAGAGATTGCCGGGCCACGGCTGGCCAGCCACTCGCGCCCCGAAAAAATCCAGTGGCCGCGCCGCATGCATGAGGACGATCCGTTCGAGCCGGCGGTGCTGGTCATCGCCTGCGAAGGCATGGCGGCGCTTCATCTGCAGCACGAGACCGGCGAGATCATCAACCGGGTCAACGCCTTCCTCGGTTTCACCGCCATCAGCCGCATCCGGATCCTGCAGAAGCCGGTGACAGCCGACAAGGGAAGGCGCAGACCGGCCCTCAGGCCGCTGACGGCGGCCGAGAAGACGAAACTGTCGGGGACCGTCGGCCTGGTCGACAATGATGAGTTGCGCGCCTCGCTGGAAAGACTTGGCGCGACCATTATCGGGGAGAGGAAGTCATAGACCCCCTGAAGAACGTCATGGATTTGTCGTCAATATCTCGCATTCGTGATCGCCCTTGTCAGGTTTCGCGATTGGATTGGGGATGGAGATGCCTTAATTCGCGCCAACTCTCGCCTTTTCGTGCCTTTGCATTGCAAAATCCAACCCTTGTCAGGTGATTCGTATGAACCGTCCCCCGTTCGGCCAAAGCTTGTCTCGCAGAAACGTCCTGTCTTCGCTGGCCGCCATTCCGGCGGTCGCCCTGCTCGCCGCCTGCAGCGACTCCAGCGAGGAAGCCAAGGCCGCGGATGTGAAGCCCGCGAACCCTGCCACTCCCGCGAAGCCCGCCACGCCGGCCGCCGCAACCGCGCCGGAAGCCCAGGGCACCGTGGATATGGCGGAACTGATGAAGCCGGGTGCGCTGCCCGACAAGCAGCTTGGCAAGGACGACGCCAAGGTTACCATCGTCGAATATGCCTCGATGACCTGCCCACACTGCGCGCATTTCGCCGAGACCACCTTTCCGGAACTGAAGACCAAGTACATCGACACCGGCAAGGCGCGCTACATCCTGCGCGAATTCCCGTTCGATCCGAGTGCCGAAGCCGGTTTCATGCTGGCGCGCTGCGCCAAGGATAACTATTACCCTATGGTCGACGTCCTGTTCAGGCAGCAGGCGAACTGGGTTGGCGTTCAGAACACCAAGGATGCGCTGCTGCAAATCTCGAAGCTCGCCGGTTTTACACAGGAGTCCTTCGAGGCCTGCTTGACGGACCAGAAACTTCTGGACGATGTGAGATCGGTCCAGAAGCGCGGCGCTAATGAATTCAAGGTCGACTCGACGCCGACCTTCTTCATCAACGGTAAGACCTACAAAGGGGCGATGTCGATTGAGGAAATGTCGGCCATCATCGACCCTCTGCTCTGATGTCCAGTCAGCACTGAGGCTGCGGCGCTCCGGCGTGCGCGGCTTCTTGTCGTGCCGCGAATTCCTTTTGCAAAACCGCGCAAACCCGCTTAATGGGCGGCGCGAATGAAGTTTTCGCGCCTTCGCCTCCTCGGTTTCAAGTCCTTCGTCGAGCCCGGCGAGTTCGTCATCGAACGCGGACTGACCGGCATTGTTGGGCCGAACGGCTGCGGCAAGTCGAACCTGGTCGAGGCGCTGCGCTGGGTGATGGGCGAAAGCTCCTACAAGAACATGCGCGCGTCCGGCATGGACGACGTCATCTTTTCCGGCTCGGGCACGCGCCCGGCACGCAACACCGCCGAAGTCACGCTTTTCCTCGACAACAGCGACCGTAGCGCGCCTGCAGCCTTCAACGATGCCGATGAATTGCAGGTCTCGCGCCGCATCGAGCGCGAGGCGGGCTCGCTTTATCGCATTAACGGCAAGGAGGCGCGCGCCAAGGACGTGCAGCTTCTGTTCGCCGACCAGTCGACCGGCGCGCGCTCGCCGTCGATGGTCGGCCAGGGCCGTATCGGTGAACTGATCCAGGCCAAGCCGCAGGCGCGCCGCGCC
The DNA here is from genome assembly GCF_040317555.1 of Mesorhizobium sp. M1406. Lineage (NCBI taxonomy): Bacteria > Pseudomonadati > Pseudomonadota > Alphaproteobacteria > Hyphomicrobiales > Phyllobacteriaceae > Mesorhizobium > Mesorhizobium sp. M1406. The sequence goes on from NZ_JAMYKW010000011.1 coordinate 44,857, forward strand.
CTTCTCGAAGAGGCGGCCGGCATTTCCGGCCTGCACACGCGCCGCCATGAGGCAGAACTGCGGCTGAAGGCGGCCGAACAGAACCTCGAACGGCTGGACGACGTCGTCGGCGAACTGGAAAGCCAGATCGAAAGCCTGAAGCGCCAGGCGCGCCAGGCCTCCCGCTTCAAGAACCTGTCGGCCGATATCCGCAAGGCCGAAGCAACGCTGTTGCATCTGCGCTGGACGCTGGCCAAGACCCAGGAGGGCGATGCGCGCTCGGCACTTGCCGTTGCCACGGCGCTTGTCGGCGACCGCGCCGCCGCACAGATGGCCGCCGCCCGCGAGCAAGGCATCGGCGCTCACCGCCTGCCCGATCTGCGCGACGCGGAAGCCGCCGCGGCCGCTGCCTTCCAGCGCCTGTCGATCGCCAAGTCGCAGATCGAGGAGGAAGCCGGCCGTATCCGTGCCCGTCAGACCGAACTTGAGCGCCGGCTGCAGCAGCTCGACGGAGACATCGCGCGTGAGGAGCGCATGGTTCGCGACAATGCGGACATCCTCGAACGCCTGCGCACCGAGGAAGCCACGCTCAATTCCGAAAATGCCAGTGCCGCCGAGCGCGAGGCGAGCACCCGCGCCGCCTTCGAACAGGCGGCATCGACGCTTTCGCAAAGCGAGGCCAAGCTCGCCACGCTGACCGCCGAGCGGGCAGAGGCTGCCGCCGCGCGCAACCAGATCGAACGGACGCTGCGCGACACCGCCGAGCGCCGCGACCGCTTCGCGCGTCAGCTTGCCGACGTCGACCGCGAATTGTCGGAGATACTCTCCAAGGTCGCCGGCCTGCCGGATCCGGCCGAGAAGCGCGTGCTGGTCGAACAGGCCATGGCGCTGCTGGAGGAAGCCGAGGCTGCCGTATTGGAGGCCGAACAGTCGGTTATCGATGCCCGCGCCACCGAAAGCGCTGCCCGGCCGCCGCTTCAGGATGCCAGGGCCGAGCTGGCGCGGATCGAGACGGAAGCGCGTACGCTGGCCAAGATACTCAATGCCGCCAGCGGCGACCTTTTCCCGGCCGTGCTGGAACAGATCAGCGTCGAGCGCGGTTTCGAGACGGCGCTTGGTGCGGCCCTTGGCGAAGACCTCGACGTGCCGCTCGACCGCAGCGCGCCGGTGCATTGGGGCGAAAGCGGAATCCAGCCCGGCGACGCGGCTCTGCCCGAGGGCGTCAGGAGCCTTGCCAGCGTGGTTCACGCCCCGGCACAGCTCGCCCGCCGCCTGGCGCAGATCGGTATCGTTGTATCAGGCGATGGCCGCCGCCTGCGGGCCCTCCTTGCTCCCGGCCAGCGGCTGGTCAGCCGCGAGGGCGCGCTGTGGCGCTGGGATGGCTTTACCGCCAGTGCCGACGCACCGACCGCCGCCGCACAGCGGCTGGCGCAGAAGAACCGGCTGGCTGAACTCGATGCGGAGGCGATACAGGCGACGCTTGTCCTGCGTCAGGCCGAAGAAGCGTTGGCGCAGGCCGAACAAGCGCTTCGCCTGACGAGCGAGGCCGAGCGCAATGCGCGCCAGGCCGGTCGTGAAGCCCAGCATCGGCTGGACGCTGCCCGCAATGCGCTGGCTGAGGCCGAACGGGCCGGCGGCGAATTGCAGAGCCGCCGCGCCGCACTGGATGAGGCGCGTGCGCGCATCGTCGACAGCCATGAGGAGACCTCGGCGGCCTTCGCCGAGGCGGAAATGCTGCTGCAGGACGCGCCCGATCTCGGCGACCTGCAATTGCAGCTCGAACAGTCCTCGGCCAATGTTGCCCGCGACCGCGCCACGCTTGCCGATGCGCGTGCGGTGCACGAGGGTCTGCGGCGCGAAGCCGAGGCGCGCGCGCGCCGGCTCGATGCCATTGGCGCCGAGCGCGGCAACTGGCTGGAGCGGGCTGAAAACGCCTCGACACAGATCGCATCGCTTGGCGAACGCAAGGCCGAAGCCGAGGCCGAACGCGAGCGGTTGGCGGATGCGCCCGATGAAATCGACGCCAAGCGGCGCGCGCTGCTGTCGCAGCTCACCGAGGCCGAGACCTTGCGCAAGGGGGCGGCCGACCGTTTGCAGGAAGCCGAGAACCGGCAATCCGAACTGGACAAGGCCGCCACCGGCGCCATCCAGTTCCTGGCCGAGGCGCGCGAGACCCGCGTTCGCGCCGAAGAGCGGCTGACCGCGGCCGACGAACGCCGGCTGGAGGTCGAGGCACGCATCCAGGAGACGCTGAACACGCCGCCGCATCTGGTCATCCGCCATACCGGTCTGGAGGCTGACAGCCCGATGCCTGATATGGCCGAGATCGAGCGTCAGCTCGACCGGCTGAAGATCGAGCGCGAACGGCTGGGCGCCGTCAACCTGCGCGCCGAGGAAGAGCAGAAGGAGCTTTCCGACCGGCTCGAGGCGATCGTGTCGGAGCGCGAGGACATCATCGAGGCGATCCGCAAGCTCAGGCAAGCAATCCAGAGCCTCAACCGCGAAGGTCGTGAGCGGCTGCTCGCCGCCTTCGACGTCGTCAACAGCCATTTCCAGCGGCTGTTCTCGCATCTGTTCGGCGGCGGCACGGCGGAGTTGCAGCTGATCGAATCCGACGATCCGCTCGAGGCAGGGCTCGAAATCCTGGCCCGCCCGCCCGGCAAAAAGCCGCAGACCATGACGCTGTTGTCCGGCGGCGAGCAGGCGTTGACGGCGATGTCGCTGATCTTCGCGGTGTTCCTGACCAATCCGGCGCCGATCTGCGTGCTCGACGAAGTCGATGCCCCGCTCGACGATCACAATGTCGAGCGCTTCTGCAATCTCATGGACGAAATGGCAGCCACCACCGAGACGCGCTTCGTCATCATCACCCACAACCCGATCACCATGGCGCGCATGAACCGGCTGTTCGGCGTGACCATGGCCGAGCAGGGCGTCAGCCAGCTTGTGTCGGTCGACCTGCAAGCGGCCGAAGCGATGCGCGAGGCGAGCTGACGCGGCCCGCGCCACGCCGGCCCGTCTGGCTAGAAATAGGTTCGCGGCGCGACAAGGTTGTTCTGCTGGCGAACATAGAAACAATAGAAGCCGAATGCCGCGGCGAACCACATGAAAGCCTCACCCATAGCCAGCCGGTTGTTTGAATTGGTAAGGATGGTTAGGGCGAAGAAGACCAGTGTTGAGATGTAGCAGGACCATGCGGCCGGAGCGATAAGCTTGGCCCGCATCGCCAGCAGAACCTGCCTGGCCGACCACGTGTAGAGAAAGGCGAAGAACGCCAGTCCGACCACACCATAACGCACGGCAATCTCCAGATAACCGTTGTGGAAGACGTTGAAGATCATGGGATGATAGGTTCTGTGCTCCCATTCGGTCAGCCAGCTGGAACTGGCTCCGAAGATCGGGTGGCGTTTCCAGATCTCGATCGCATCCGCCCACAGCATCAGCCGTTCCTTGGCTGCAAATGGAACCGTATCGCTCGCGATGGCGCGGTCGAAGGCCGGGAGGACGCCATGCCTCAAGACATCCGGAACCAGGGCCTTGGCGAAGATCATGGTCTCGCCGGCGGTGGACGAGAAGATGTTGTGTGTTGCGACAACCCCGGCCGCCACGATCGCCAGCACGCCACCCGAAACCAACAGTTCGCGGCGATGGCCTCTCGCCAGGGTCATGACCGCCAACAAGAGCAGGACCAGCGCAAGCGCAAGCCAGACACCCTTTGACCGCATCCCAATGATGTTGACGAGGGCAAACAGCAGGACGGCTGTCGACAGCGCCCAATGCAGGTTCTTGGTTGCTTTCCTCAGGTCCGTTTTTTGGGCCGTGTATGCCATGAATTGTAGCGTGCAAAGGAAGATGAAACCGGCCGCCACCGACGCGTGGATAGGATTGTTGAAAAGCCGCGGCGCCGGTTGGATACCATGAAGCATGTCCGAATAGGGGGTGTCCGCCGCCAGGAAGACAAGACTGAGGATCATGAACCAGAGGACGAGCCGCGCGGGCTGCCTGACAAGCAGCAGAAACGCGAAGCCGGTCGTCGCGTAGAACAGCGGAAACAGGTAAATGCCTTCGGCGCCACCCAACTGGTGAGTGCCGAAATAGACGATCGCCAGTCGGATGAAGACATAGAGCGACCAACCTATGCACAGACCGCCGACCCAACCAATCAGCGGTTTGCTGTAGGTCCAAAGGTCCACCCTGAACCAGCGGACGACTGCGATCAAAGCGAGCGCCAGGCCCGCATAGCGGTAGGTGTCGGCCTCGCGCCAGACCGCGGAGACCAAAGCGAGAATAGCGAGTGCCGCAAGCAACAGAAGCAGGGTGTTGCGCGGCGCGTCGCCCCTGGCGTAGTCCGGGGTTTCTCGCGGCAAAGGGGGCCGCAGCAGGACGTGATGCAGGCGGCGCAGCTCTTCGCTGGCCCGCAACGCCCCGGCGCGTAGCCGGCTCGGCCCGCCAAGCCTTGCGAATTTGTAGCTTCCCGAGGGACCGGCTATGCCGGAAATCTTGCTGCTGGCGGCGAAGCCAAGCACGTTTTGGCGGACCGAATAGACTTTCAGGCCGGTATCCCAAAATCGTTCGAGTGCGACGTCCCATGGCATTTTCATTACGGCGAGCGCCGACAACAGTCCCCGCGCCCCCTCCCGCGTAACCAGATAGGCGGCCGCTGAGCCTTGCGGGCCATGCAGCGCGCGACCGATCTCGTCGCCTTCCGTCGTCTCGACAGCGCGCATGAAGAAGCTCATGCGATGGTTGATCAGCTTTATGACGTCGAAATCCGGGACCGCCGCGATGATGGCCTCGATGCGCGGTATGGTGTTTTCGCTGAAGAGGACGTCGTCCTCGACAATCAGGCCATGGGCGCCGCCACCGGCCAGGAACGTTTCCAGCGCCTGGATATGGCTGCGGTAACAGGCATATTCGCCGGGCAGAATGTCGCGCCCGCTTAGCTTGCGCGCGGTTGGAAGATCGATCTCCGTCCATTCCTCCTTAGCGAGGGCGCGGCCGTCGATGGCGGCAATGCGCTGCAAGGTCAGGCCGGCCGCCTCGGCGCTGGCGACCAATTCGCTCCAGCGACCGGTCTCGCGATCGAGGTTGATGGCGAAGATAGGAAGGTTCATTGAAGTTCCATTTTGAGCCGCCACCCCTCTTGGTCGATTCTTCGACGACCTTGTATGGAAAAGAGGGAGATGTTCAATACTATTCAGACCATGTGCAAAGTGACGATCCCCGTTTGCCGCGATTTGCACTGGGAGGCTCGAGCCACTCCAAACCCCTTCGGGCCAAAAGTGTTACCCATGTCTCCGGTATAAACCGTAACCCATGTGTCCGGAACGGACCTTAAAGGGATGGCTGGGGTTCTTGGAAGCTTTTCGAACTTTTTGGGGTCGTGTCCCCGCCGGGATTGCATGCGCTTATGGGAGAAATTCGGATATCAGATTCGATTTAGCACCTCATGGTCGGAATTTGAGTCCAGAGTTGGCGCGGCTTGGAACCAACATCGTCGGCATTGCCCCAGAAGGTCCCACGAACGATTTCCGACGGTGTGGATTTAGCGGTCGTATGCGGGTCTGTTTGATTGGGCTGGTGGAGCGTTGTCGGCACAATAATAGAATTCCGCACATAGTTTCCGTACACGAACAGCTCTTGATCCGCTGATTAAACCTGTACGGAGAACGGTCGTTTTCCGGACCTCGGTCGATGTCATTTTGAACTGCCTAGTCGACCCCGCCACGTCTCGGCTTGCGGAGCCGTTACCGCGTTCGTTTTGTGGCGACCGTGGCGCGGATGCGACACTGATCAGAAAATTAAGATGCTCTCAATAATATTTGGCAGTAGTTCTCAACTTGTGGACAATTCTCAGTTACAGAGTGTGAGTCGGCGAGAATGCGAATGTATAATAACATTAGCAACTCATAATACTTAGGTGGGGTAAGTTATAGTGGAATTGCTCGGCGGCGAGACGGTTCAACGCCTTTCTCAATCCGGCGAACGCACTGGGAGATCCGGGTTTCGATTGCATGGAAATCCGAGGGGCAACAGCGCGGCATCAGATTCGCGCATCGTGCGCGGAGGCCGCATGACCAAGTGCAAGGGCGAAGCTGCAAGCTATGCGCCAAATGTGGCGCATCTCGTCTCGACTGTCGCACGCAAGTGGGGCGCCCGGCTTCTGCCGGCCGCGCTGCTGATGGGACTTGCCGCAGGTTCGGCCAGTGGTGCCGACAGATACTGGGATCCCAACGGCACGGCAGCCAACCGCGGCGGCACGGGCATATGGGACACAAGCTCGTCTTTCTGGAGCCCCAACGGGGATGGCGTCAGCGGCCCGTACACCATCTGGAGCAACGCCGCGATCGATGACGCCATTTTCGGCGGCCCCAACGGCACCACCGCCACGGTGACGCTGAACACGCCGATCATCGCGCACAACCTCACCTTCGATCTCAACACCACCTATACGCTGACCGGCAGCACGCTGACGCTCGGCGGCGCGACACCGACGGTCACCACCGACGGCACCGCCACGATCAATTCGATTCTTGCCGGCAACGCGGGGCTGACCAAGGCGGGCGCCGGCGTCCTGACCCTCACCGGCGCCAACACCTTCAGCGGCGGCGTCAACGTCGCCGCGGGCACCCTGAGCGTCAGCGGCGATTCGTCGCTAGGCGCCGCGGGCAACGCCATCAATCTGTCCTCGGGTGCCACTTTTCGAAGCACACCGGCGCGCTAGCCGCTGGCCGCGTTGTTACGCTGCTCTCCGGCTCCTCCGCGATTGGTGGGGGCGTCGGCTCGGCCCACATCACCGGGACGGGTGGCTTTTCCCTGGTCGCAGCGACGACGCTGAGCGACGACACCAACGATTTCACCGGGGGGGTAGGTACCGATGGCTCCAACCTGTCCTTCACATCGATCGGCAATCTGGGCGAGGCGAGCGCCCTGGGAGCGGCGACCACGGCGGCCAATGGCGCAGTCTCCGTCCGCAACGCCTCCGCCATCTATCTTGGCAGCGGCAATACCTCAAACCGCGGCTGGAACATGGCGCCCAGCACTGGCTCCTCGGCTCTGAGAAACCAGGGAACTGGCACGCTAACGGTTACCGGAGACATAATCGCGGGGGGAGGGTATGACGCGTCCGTCATTCTGGATGCGCAGACCGCGGACCTGGCGCTGCTTGGCGTCATCAGCAGCAACCGTGCAACCCGACCGTTTGTATTCAGCGGCGGCGGGACAAACCGCAGCATTACACTGAATGGTGCCAACACCTTTGCCGGTGCCGTCACGCTCCAGGCCGTCACCCTTAGGGCAAACGCACTGGCCGACCAGGGCGCCGCGAGTTCGCTGGGGACCGGTGCCGGCGTCGGGACCATCTCGCTCAACAACGGCGCGCTGTCCTATATCGGCACCGGGAGCAGCACCAATCGCGGGCTTTCGATCAATGGCAGCAGCAGCGTCCTCAACGACGGTACGGGCGCGCTTGCCCTTAGCGGAGCGGTTGCTTTCAATGCGGCTGCTCCAGCGGACACTTTCACTCTCGGCGGCAGCTTCGCGGGCAACAACACCTTATCGGGCGTAATTTCGGGCGCCGGCAATCTCGTCATGAACGGCAGCGCAGGCAATACCTGGCTGCTCAGCGGCGCCAACAGCTTCACCGGGGTAACCACAGTCACCAGCGGAACCCTCCAGGCCGGCAGCAGCCAGGCGTTCGGCACACCGAACGCGATGGTCGTCAACGGCGGTACGCTGGACCTCAACACGCACGATATCATAGTCACCTCGCTTGCGGGAACGGGCGGCAGCGTGGCGCTCAACGGCGCCGACCTGACGGTCAACGGCGCTGCCAGCACGAGCTATGCCGGCAGCATCACCGGCACCGGCGGCCTCGTCAAGCGCGGCACGAGCAGCCTGACGCTGAACGGGCAAAGCACCTACACCGGCGACACGACCATCAACGGCGGCTCGCTGGCGCTGAATTTCGGCGCCGCAGGGGCGCCGGCCAACGACATCATATCGAGCGCGTCCACCCTCAACATGGCCGGCGGCACGCTTACCCTCACCGGGGCGACGGGCCTGGGGAACAGTCAGACTTTCAATGGGCTGAACGTCACCGCAGGCAACAACCGCATCGTTGCGACCTCCGGCGCGGGTGGCAGCATGACGTTGAACCTCGGCGCGCTGACGCACACGGGCGGTCTGATGGACTTCACGCTGCCCACCAGCGGCGCCATCACCACGACCAACGGCGATGAAGCCCTGGGATGGGCGACGGTCAACGGCACGGACTATGCGCAGGTGCAGGCGAGCACCATCACCGCCTTCACCGCCTATGCGAACAAGGATGACGCCAGCACCTGGGCGACCGGCGACGTCGTCAGCGATGCTGGAGGAGCGGCCAATACCGCCTTCTTCAACACCGTCGCCGGCAGCGTCCGGCTCGGCGGCCTCAAATATACCGCGGCCGCCGATTCCACGGTCACCGTGGGCGGCGGCAACACGCTAGGCGTGGACGGCACGATCATCGTCGCCTCCAGCGTCGGCAATGCCAGCCAGACGATCACCGGCGGCTCGCTCACCGGCAGCGCCGGCGGCGGCACTGTCGGCGTCCTTCACAACGGCACCGGCAGCGGCACGTTCACGATCGCATCGGCGATCGTCGACAATGGTGGCGCCACCGGCTTCATCAAGGGCGGCATCGGTCGCGTCTCCTTGACCGGCGCCAACACCTACACCGGTGGAACGACGCTCAGCGGTGGCACGCTCGTCGTCAACAGCGTCGCCAATGGCGGCGTGGCGAGCAGCATCGGCGCATCGTCGGCGGCCTCATCGAACCTGGTGATCGAGAGCGGCACGTTGGAGTATACGGGCGGCACGGCGACGACTGATCGCGGCTTCACGCTGGTGAACGGCGGTCCGTCGCGCACGATCCAGGTCGACAATGGCGGCGCCAACCTGACTTTCGGTGGCGTGGTCGTCGGCCCGGACGACGCCAGCCTGACCAAGACCGGCTCGGGCACGCTGACGCTCGCGAACGCCGCCAACACCTACACCGGTATCACGACGGTATCGGCCGGCACCCTGTCGGTCAACGCGCTGGCGAACGGCGGCGTGGCAAGCGGCATCGGCGCATCGACAGCGGATTCCGCGAACCTTGTGCTCCAGGGCGGCGGCGGGCTGCAATATACGGGCGTAACGGGCAGCAGCGACCGCGGTTTCACGCTGGGGACTGGCAATGGCCGGATCGGCGTGAGCGATCCTGCCGCCACGCTGACGCTCAGCGGCACGGCGATCGGTTCTGGCGGGCTGATCAAGGAAGGCGGCGGCACGCTGCTGCTGTCCGGCACCAATCTCTACTCGGGCGGTACGACGATCACCGCCGGCGCACTGCGTGCGGGTTCGGTTCAGGCGTTCGGCAGCCAAACCGCACTGATGACCGTCAATGCAGGCGCGACGCTGGATCTCGCCGGATTCGCAAACAGGGTCGGTGCACTTGCCGGCGGCGGCTCCGTCGTCCTGGGTTCGGCCACGCTGACCTCGGGCGGCGCTAGTGGCACTTTCACCGGCGCGATCAGCGGCAGCGGCGGCTTCTTCCAGACGGCCGGCGGCGTCCAGACGATCGTCGGCTGCAACAACAGCTATACCGGCGCCACTTCAGTAAGTGGTGGGACGTTGAGCGTGGACTGTCTCGCCAATGGCGGGCTTGCCAGTGGCATCGGCGCGTCGAGCAGTGCTTCCGCCAATCTGGTCCTGAATAACGGCAACCTGATCTACACCGGCGGCAGCACAACCACCAATCGCGGGTTCACGCTGGGCGGGACTGGAACCCTCACGGTTAACAATCCCGCCGCCACGCTTCAATTCAGCGGCGCGGTTGGAGGTACAGGGCTGTTGCAGAAGGCGGGCACTGGTACCTTGGTCCTGTCCGGCGCCAACACCTACACCGGCGGCACGTCCGTCACCGCGGGGATCTTGCGCGCCGGCTCGACCAGCGCCTTCGGGTCGGGAGGGGTCGCGCTCTCAAACACCGCTGGTGTCACACTCGATCTTGCCGGCTTCAACAACACCGTCGGCTATCTAAACGGGGGCGGTGCGCTCGGCGGCAACGTCACGCTCGGCACGGCGACGCTGACGCTGAACTGGCCTTCCGGGACCGCCAGCTATGCTGGCGCCATCAGCGGCAGCGGCGGCCTCGTCAAGAATGGTGCCATCACCCAAATTCTCACGGGTTGTAGCAGCAGCTATACCGGCAGCACCACGATCAACGCTGGCGTGATCGAGGCTTCATGCCTGGCCAATGGCGGCAGCAACAGTGCGATCGGCGCTTCCAGCGCCAGCGCAAGCAATCTGATCCTCAATGGCGGAACCCTGCGCTACACCGGCGCGGCCGGAAGCACGGATCGCCTGTTCACGCTCGGCGCCTCGGCCGCAAGCAGGCTGGAGGCTTCCGGCACGGGTGCGATCGCGTTTACCGGCACCGGGCCGATCGGGTTCTCGACTGCCAACACCAGTCAGACGCTGACGCTCGGCGGCACCAATACCGGCAATAACAGCCTGGCCGCGCGGATCACCAACAATGGCGCGGGCGTGACGTCGCTCAGCAAAGACGGTCTCGGCACCTGGATTCTCAACAACCCGAGCAGCAGCTATACCGGCGTCACCACGATCAATGGTGGCGTACTCGGGGTGGACAAGCTCTCTAATGGCGGCATCGCGAGCAGCATCGGCGCGTCGTCGGCCGCCGCGTCCAATCTGATCATCGGCAACGGCTCGACGCTGCGCTACACCGGCGCGGGCGACATCACCAACCGCCTGTTCACCCTTTCGGCCGGCACCACCTTCGTCGAATCCTCGGGCACGGGCGCAGTGGTCTTTACCGACACGGGACCGGTGACCCTGGCGGGCACCAACCAGGCGCGCACCATCGCGCTAGGCGGCACCAACACCGGCAACAACACGCTCGCCGGATCGATCGGCAATGCCGGCACCGGCATCACCACGCTGGCCAAGAACGACAGCGGCACCTGGGTGCTGACCGGCAACAACACATTCACCGGCAACACCGTTATCAACAACGGCAATCTGATGATCGGCAATGGCGGCACGTCAGGCAATGCCGGCGCCGGCAATGTGATCGTCAACGCCCCGACCTCGACGCTGTCGATCAACCGCAGCGACACGTTCAACTTCACGGGAACGCTGAGCGGGCCCGGCAGCCTGGCGCAGATCGGCACCGGCACCACGGTGCTGACCTCGGCCGGCAACGCCATCGGCGCGACCAGCATCAGCGCCGGCACGCTGCAAGTGAACGGCGCTCTGGCCACCGCGACGATCGCCATGACCGGCGCCGGCACGCTGACCGTGAACGGCACCGTGCAGGCACCCGGCGCCACGCCTTCGACGGTGACCGGCGACGCGGGGGCGAGCACGATCAACGTCAATGCGGGCGGCACGTTGCAGGCCAATGGCGACCTCGGTGGCGGCAACGACGTCGTCAATGTCAGTGGCACCCTCAATACGGGCGCCGCCGCGCTGAACCTTGGCGCCGGCAACGATACGCTGGTGCTCAATGATACCGCCGTGTTGAGCGGCACCGGCGTCAATGCCGGCACTGGCGGCGAGAGCGGAACCGGCGACACGCTGCAGGTGAACACCGCCGCAGGCCGCACCCTCGATAGCGCCAACGTCACCAGCTTCGAGAGCCTCCTCAAGCAAGGCTCGGGCGCATTGATCCTGACCGGCAATCAAAGCTACAGCGCCGGCACGACGATCCAGGCCGGTACGCTGCAGGTCGGCAACGGCGCGGCGGCCGGCGCGCTCACGACGCCAACCGTGACGAACAACGGCACGCTCGCCTTCAACCTGAACAGCGCCTACACCTTTGGCGGCGCGATCTCGGGCAGCGGCGTGGTGAACAAGCTGGGCACCGGGGTCACGACGCTCACCGGCACCAACAGCTATACCGGCGCGACCAACGTCAATGCGGGCACCCTGCTCGTCAACGGCAACCAGTCGAGCGCGACGGGGCTGACCTCGGTCGCCAGCGGGGCGACGCTGGGCGGCACCGGCATCATCGGCGGCGGTGTCACCGTCGCCGACGGCGGTGCTCTTAATCCGGGCGTCGGCAATGCCGCCGGAATCCTGACGATCAACGGCAGTCTTGCGCTCAACGACAGCTCGGCCCTCAACTACAATTTCGGCCAGGCGAATGTCGCCGGCGGCGCGTTCAACGACCTGATCAATGTCGGCGGCAATCTTACGCTGGATGGCCAGATGAACATCACGACCAGCCCCGGCGGCACGTTCGGCCCTGGCCTCTATCGCGTCATGAACTACAATGGCGCGCTCACCAACAATGGCCTGACCGTCAGCGATCCGAACTATTTCGTGCAGACCTCGATCGCCAACCAGGTCAATCTGGTCAATTCGGCCGGCCTGACGCTGAGCTACTGGGACGGCGACGCCGGGCCGCATTCCAACAGCATCGTCAATGGCGGCAACGGCACCTGGCAGGCGGCGGGCGACCAGAACTGGACCGACGACACCGGCGTCTTCGCCGCGCCGTTCGCCAATGCCAGCTTCGCCATCTTTGCTGGCACCGCGGGCACGGTGACGGTCGACGACACCAATGGCCAGGTTCAGGCCGTGGGCATGCAGTTCGCCACCGGCGGATACCTCGTCCAAGGCAACGACCTCGCCCTAGTCGGTCCGACATCGACCATTCGCGTCGGCGACGGTACGGGCGCCGGAGCAGCCTACGTCGCGACGATCAATTCGAACCTGACCGGCAACACCCAGCTGGTGAAGACCGATCTCGGCACGCTGGTGCTGGCCGGGGCCAACAGCTACACCGGCGGCACCGCCATCAACAGCGGCACGCTGCAGGTCTCCAGCGACGCCAATCTCGGTGCCGCGGCCTCAGCACTCAGCTTCGACGGCGGCACGCTGCGCAACACGGCGTCGCTCAGCTCGTCGCGCGGCGTTACGCTCAATGCCGGCGGCGGTACTTTCGAAACCGATGCCGCTCTTACCCTGTCGGGCCTGTTCGGTGGCGCCGGTGCGCTCACCAAGACCGGCAACAGCGCGCTTGTTCTGATGGCGGACGAAACCTACACCGGCGGGACGACGATCTCGGCCGGCACGCTGCAGCTCGGCAATGGCGGAACCTCGGGTTCGCTGATCGGCAATGTGCTCGACAACGCCGCGCTCGCCTTCGACCGCTCCGATACATTGGTCTATGGCGGCGTAATCTCCGGCACGGGCACGGTGAACCAGATCGGCACCGGTACGACCATCTTTACCGGCGCGAACACCTACACAGGCGGCACGACTATCTCCGCCGGCACGCTGCAGCTTGGCAATGGCGGCACCTCGGGATCGCTGATCGGCGATGTGCTCGACAACGCCACGCTCGCCTTCGACCGCTCGGACACCTACACTTTTGCCGGCCTTATCTCGGGCACCGGCGCGGTTGAACAGATCGGCGGCGGCGTCACGATCCTGACCGGCAACAACAGCTACACCGGTGCGACCAATGTGCGCGAGGGCACGCTCATCGTCGACGGCGATCAGTCGGCGGCAACCGGTACAACGACGGTCGAGGCAGGCGGCGTGCTTGGCGGCATCGGCACGGTTGGCGGCGACGTCGCGGTGCTGGATGGCGGCGCGCTGAACCCGGGCGATGTCGGGGCGACGCCGCAGACGCTGACGATCAACGGCGACCTGACACTCGGGGCCGCTGCAACGCTCAACTACAATTTCGGCCAGGCGAATGTCGTGGGCGGCGCGTTCAACGACCTCACGGTCGTGCACGGCGATCTCGTTCTCGACGGGCAGCTAAACGTCGCCCAGACGCCCGGCGGCAATTTCGGCCCGGGCATCTACCGCATCATCAGCTATGACGGGACGCTCACCGACAACGGCCTTTCCGAGAGCTTGCCCGATTACGTGGTGCAGACCTCGATAGCTGGCCAGGTGAACCTGCTCGACATTAGCGCAATGACGCTGAACTTCTGGGACGGCGATGCCGGGCCCAAGAACAACAACCTTGTCGACGGCGGCAACGGCACCTGGCGTGCCGCGGGCGACGACAACTGGACCGAGCAGGCGGGCGACATCAACGCACCGTTCTCCAATGCGAGCTTCGCCATCTTCGCCGGCGCCGCGGGTACGGTGATCGTCGACAACACCAACGGCCAGGTGCGGGCCGCGGGCATGCAGTTCGCCACCGGCGGTTATGTGATCCAGGGAGAAGACATCGCGCTGGTCGCGCCGCAATCGACCATTCGCGTCGGCGACGGAACGTCCGCCGGTGCGGCCTACGTCGCGACCGTCAATTCGAACCTGACCGGCAACACCCAGCTAGTGAAGACCGATCTCGGTACGCTGGTGCTCGGTGGAACCAACAGCTACACCGGCGGCACCGCGATCAACAGCGGCACGCTGCAGGTGGCGAGCGATGGCAATCTGGGTGCTGCGGCTGGAGCGCTCAGCTTCGACGGCGGCACGCTGCGCAACATGGCGTCGTTCGGCTCGGCCCGTGGCGTTACGCTCAATGCCGGCGGCGGCACTTTCGAAACCGATGCCGATCTGACACTGTCGGGCCTGATCGGCGGCGCGGGCGCCCTCACCAAGACCGGTAGCAGCGCGCTCATTCTCACTGGCGACAATACATATTCCGGCAACACGACAGTTTCCGCCGGCAGCCTGATCGTCAACGGCAACCAGGCGGTGGCCACCGGCCTTACCAGCGTCAACAGCAGCGGCACGCTGGGCGGCACCGGCACCATTGGCGGTAATGTCACGGTTGCCGATGGCGCCACACTGTCGCCGGGCGGCGCCGGCGGTGGCGTCGGCACGCTGAACATCCTTGGCGACCTGTCACTGAGCGGCGGCTCAACAATGAACTACAGCTTCGGCCAGGCCAAGGTGGCGGGCGGGGCTCTCAACGACCTGACCACCGTCGGCGGCAACCTGGTGCTCGACGGCACGCTCAACGTGTCGGTTTCGCCCGGCGGCACATTTGGACCCGGCGTATACCGGGTGTTCAGCTACAACGGTGCGCTGACCGACAATGGGCTGTCGATCGGAACGATCCCATCAACGGACTACTTCGTCCAGACGGCAATCGCCAACCAGGTCAACCTCGTCAATACAGAAGGGCTGACACTGAACTACTGGGACGGCGCTGCTGGTCCGAAGTTCGACGGCGTCGTCAATGGCGGCGACGGCGCCTGGCAGGGCTCGACTGGCAACGACAATTGGGCCGACAGCACAGGGGCGGTCAACGCGCCCTTCTCGGACGGCTCCTTCGCCATCTTCGCAGGCGCGGCGGGCACGGTGACGGTGGACAACGGCCTCGGCCAGGTGATGGCTTCCGGCATGCAGTTCCTCACGGACGGCTATCTCATCCAAGGCGGTCCGCTTGACCTCGCCGGCGGCTCGACATCGACCCTCCGTGTCGGCGACGGCACCGCGGCCGGAGCCAGCATCACGGCCACCATCGCCTCGCGGCTGACCGGCAACACCCAACTGATCAAGACCGATCTCGGGACGCTCGTGCTCACCGCCAGCAACAGCTATACCGGCGGCACTGCGATCAATGGCGGTACGCTGCAGGTCTCGACCGACGCCAATCTCGGTGATGCGTCCGGCGATCTCGCTTTCAACGGCGGCACGCTGCACACGACGGCGAGTTTCAACAGCGGCCGCGCGATGAACCTTCTCGGCCAAGGCACGGTGCTGACCGACGCTGGCACGACGCTGACCTGGGATGGGACGCTGACCGGCGCCGGCACCCTGACCAAGAGCGGCACGGGCACCATGGCGGTCACCTCGGATAGCTCGGGCTTTGCCGGCACGACCTCGATCGACGGTGGCACACTTTCCGTCTCGGGCAGCCTGTGCGGCACCGTCAATGTGAACTCGGGCGGCCGGCTCGAGGGCACCGGCACGGTGTGCGACACGAACAACTTCGCCGGCGGCACCATCGCGGTCGGCAATACAGGCGTGCCCGGCACGCTGACCGTTGCCGGCAACTATGTTGGCAATGGCGGCACGCTGGAGATCGAGAGCCAGCTCGGCGGCGATGCTTCACCGACCGACAGGCTCGTGGTCACCGGCAATACGTCGGGCACCACCGATCTGAAGATCACCAATCTCGGCGGCGGCGGGGCGCAAACCGTCGAGGGCATCAAGGTGGTCGATATTGGCGGGACCTCCAACGGTGCCTTCAGCCTGGTCGGCGATTATGTCTTCCAGGGCGATCAGGCGGTGGTGGGTGGCGCCTATGCATACCGGCTCTACAAGAACGGTGTCAGCGCGCCGGCGGACGGCGACTGGTACCTGCGCTCGGCGCTTGTCAATCCGACCGGCCCGCAGGGACCGCTCTATCAGCCGGGCGTGCCGCTGTACGAGGCCTATGAAGGGGTGCTGCAGAGCTTCAATGAACTGGGCACCTTGCAGCAGCGCATCGGCAACCGATCGTGGGGCGAGGGCGCGACGCCGGAGGGTGCGGACCTGCCAGGCCAGGGCCCGGTCGACGGCAAGGCAATCTGGGCGCGCATCGAGGCAGCTCACGCCAAGATCGAGCCGGAGACGTCGACCACCGGCACGAACTATGACGTGACCACCTGGAAGCTTGAGGCGGGCGTCGATGGCCTGCTGCACGAAAGCGAGGCCGGTATCCTGATCGGGGGGATCACGGCCCACTACGGAACCGTGTCGTCAAACGTCTCCTCGATCTATGGGGTGGGGTCGATCGCCGCCACCGGCTACGGCGTCGGCGGCACGCTCACCTGGTTCGGCAACAGTGGCTTCTACGTCGACGCCCAGGCTCGGGCGACGTGGTATGACAGTGACATCCGGTCGGCCACGCTGGGCACCACGCTTGCGGACGGCAACAACGGTTTCGGCTATGGCCTGAGTCTCGAGGCCGGACAGAAGATCGCCCTCAACGACAAATGGTCGCTGACGCCGCAGGCCCAGCTTGCCCATTCGTCGGTCGACTTCGACGCGTTCACCGACCCGTTCGGCGCCGTCGTGTCGCCCGGCAGCAGCGACAGCCTTGTCGGCCGTCTCGGCTCTCCGCGGACTATGAGGGCCAGTGGGCGGATGCCGCAGGGCAAGTGAGCCGCACGCATATCTACGGCCTCGCCAACCTCTACTACGACTTCCTCGACGGAAACGATGTCGATGTGTCGGGCGTGAAGCTGGTCAGCGAAAATCAGGCGCTGTGGGGCGGTGTCGGCCTCGGTGGCTCGCTGAGCTGGGCGGACGGCCGTTACTCTGTCTTCGGAGAGGGGAGCATGCGCACAAGTCTCCAGGATTTCGGCGACAGCCATGTCATAGGCGCCAAGCTCGGATTCAGCGTAAAATGGTAAGACAGCCTGTGTGGCTGATAGTTTCTGCAGTGTATGGCGGGTTGGCGCCGTCTTCGCCACGCGATAGGAGATGTTTGTGAAGAGATACTGGTCCGCGGCACTGGCCGCAATGGTCGTCGTTTCCGCGGCCGCGTCGGCGCTTTCGCAGGAGCAGCCTGCATCCCCTTTGCCGGGTGGAGCATCGTCTCTGCAGGAAACCTACCAGGATTGGCGGCTCGGCTGCCAAAGCGTCGCGCCTCAGCCGGTATGCTCCATTTCGCAGGAACAGGCGCAACAGAACGGCCAGCGAGTGCTCGCCATCGAATTGCGCAAGCAGGGCGACGATGCCTTGTCCGGCAATCTGGTCTTGCCCTTCGGCCTGCAGCTCGATGCCGGCGCCATCCTTCAGATCGACGACGGGCAGCAGGACAAGCCCTTGCGGTTTTCCACCTGCGTGCCGGGCGGATGCCTCGTGCCGCTCAGCTTCGACGCGGATCGGATTGCCGCCCTTCGCAACGGTACGGCGCTGCGTGTGAAGGTGCAATCCACCGATGCCAAGGAGATAGCCCTGACTATCTCCTTGAAGGGATTTCCGGCGGCATTCGACCGGCTGCAGGTTCTGGGGAAGACGTAGGCGTCACGGCGGCGCGACGTGAGATCGGGTGCAAGAACTGCACACTAAATTTCTCTCTCTCATTTCCGTTCTTGCGATGGCGTAGCCGAGCTACCGCTTGGCGTGCCTTTTGGAGGCGTTTGCCGCACGATGATTTGCGCTAGCGTATCCACTGCTCGTCTCCGGCGCGTTCTACATGGATGAACAATGAATATAGGTCCAGCAGGCTCTTTGACGTGCGGGGGAAACACGAAGGCAAACGACGTCGCACCTTCCGCTTGCCGCCCTATTCCACCAATGACGGACCGCCGGAATTAGTAGTATCTAATATACGTAATACACTACGGATTGATCGGGCCATCTCTTATACCGTCTGGTTTGACGAGGCCAGGAGAAGCATGCGGCGCAGGGAGCGCGAGGTGACATCGAAGTGTTTGGCCACAGCGAGAACTTTCTCACCCTTTCGGCTGATGGATAGTGCGGCCTCGTGCAATTGGTCCGGTGTCAGGGAAGGGCGGCGCCCGAGCTTGCGGCCCCTCTGGCGGGCGGCCTCCATGCCGGCGCGGGTCCGTTCGCTGATCAGGGCTCGCTCAAACTCCGACAATGCTGCCATCATGTGGAACACCAGACGCCCGCCGGAAGAACTGGTGTCGATATTCTCCATCAGGGAATGGAACTCGATTTGCCGCTTTCCGAGCTCGTCCATCAGTTGGACCAGTTTGATCAATGAACGTCCCAGCCGATCGAGCCGCCAGACGACGAGCTTGTCACCGGGCTTGAGTGCCTCGAGCGCTGCCTTCAGTCCTGGACGGTCAAAGGATTTGCCGGAAAGGCCATGGTCGGAGAAAATCTGGTCGCAGCCCGCCTTTTCCAGCGCGGTCAATTGCAGGTCCATCTTCTGATCTTCGGTTGAAACACGTGCGTATCCTATTTTCATCAGTTTTTCCGCGTATGGCGGGCGGGGATGAGGTCATTGCTGGCCCGCTGTTGCCGCAAAGTTGACAATATAGGGTCAGTTTTGTCCGTCGAGTGACAATCGCCGCATCTCGGGAAAAAATGCTGTAAAATCATAGAGTCCCCGTAACCATTTCGCTGTTTGTACGTTATTACCTGAAAGGACCCTTTGTTGCAGGTTGCACAAAGAGCGACGGGCCGTATTCGTGCGCTGTTTCGGACCGCGGCCTCTTCCATTTTTTCAAGAGAGCGATTGAGCCCGAGGTACTTCCCGGGACGGTTGGGGCTTGCGGGCACTCGCCAGCATTGTCAGCCAATAGGATCGACTTCTTTCCGATTTCCGAAACACCGGGCCAAAGGTATTTGCCAGCATTCATAGACATGGCTGCAGCAGCAGTTCGGAAATCGGATGCATAGGCATCCGTCACTGGATGATGCGGGGGCGCGCACATCTTCAACATTATCCAGATGGTTAGCCGCCAAGGGGGGCATAAATGGACGTGAATAATTCGATTGTACTGGGCAGGAAACGGCTGTCGCGCGGCTTTCACCAGGTTGGGCGCGGAGCCGATGTCGATATTCCGCAAACCTTCGGGAGAAAATCGGGGATTCCTGCGCATAGAGCCGTAAAGTGGCTGACATCGGTATCGGCGAGTGCGCTGGCTATGGGCCTGCTAGCGATGGGTTCGGTTCAGGCTGCGGACGAATGCGGCGTTGTGGCCGCAGGCGGCACTGCAAATTGCAGTGCTCCGGCTTACCCGACTGGGATTTCCTATACCGTCAATGATCTTACGGTAAATGTGGCTGGAACGAGCACCGTAGGATCGTCGGCAGCACCGGTTACAGGCGTCGGCGTTTCGAACGTCGGGGCGGGAACAGGCACGAGCACAGTCAACACTGTCGGTGCGGTCAGTATCTATACGCAGGGCAATTATGGCTACGGTCTCTATGCCGGCGCTACAGGCGCTGGCAATGCAGTTGTCAGTTCTTCGACAGGTACGTATATTGAAACGCGAGGCACCGACGGCGCCAAGGGGCTCCTTGCTCATGCCATGGGAACCGGCAATGCGACGGCGATAAACAACGGAACCATCGTGACGACGGGCCTCGCTGCGCTAGATGGCAATTTTGGTGTCGAAGCGGTTGCAACAGGCGGTAACGCTACTGCAGGCAACACGGGAGCCATTACCACCAACGGCACATTCGGCTACGGCGTTTACGCAGTGACCAGCGGCAATGGTACCGCGACGGCGACCTCGAGCGGCGGCATCACGACGAACGGTCCATATTCCACCGGTATCGGTGCGCATATCGACAATCTTGATTCGACAATGCACGGCACGGCGATTGCGACTCTCGAGGCGGGTGGAACCATCACGACGAACGGGTCGCCCTATGGCATTGGTGTCTTTGCGGACGTCTTCGGTTATGGCGATGCTGTCGCCACCAACTACGGGACTGCGTCCACTCAGGGTCAGTTCGCAACGGGCGTGGCAGCCCGCGTTCTTTACGGTGCGGGTGACGCCACCGCTGTGAATCAGGGGACGATATCCACCACTGGCATCGCAGCTGATGGCATGTCCGCAGCAGTTAGTCAGGGCGCCGTAGGCAACGCGACGGCGATCAATACCGGCGCCATAACGGTCACCGGCCTGCAATCCAGCGGCATTCGAGGCACGACGGGAGCGGGCAGCGTACTGATTGAGAACACGGGCGCTGTGGCCTCCTCGGGTGTTGACGGAAACGGTATCTTGGTCAGTTCTGTCGGCGGCGGGTATGTGGTGAACGTCAATGCCGGCAGTGTGACCGGCGGCAGCGGCAGCGGTGCAGGTATTCGTGTCAACGACGGCACTGCAGTCAATGTGCAGACGGGCACGATCAATATCGCCTCCGGGTCCACCGTTACCGCTGCTTCGGGGACGGCCATCTGGGAGGGCAACGGTCAGACAGTCATCACCAGCTCCGGCACGATTGCCGGCAACGTCCTGACCAATGATGGCGATGATCAGCTCATCCTCGAGAGCAGTTCGGTGACCAGCGGACAGGTTCAAATGGGCAACGGGTCCGACCTCGCAACCGTACGCGGCAATGCCAATATTGCTGGCGTGACGCTGCTCGACGGCGGTGATGACGTCTATACGACTGACGGTTTCGTTGACACGCTGACATTTGACGGCGGCACCCGGTCGATGGATGGTTCGACGCTGGTCAATTGGGAAACGATTGCACTTAATTCCGGCACGAGCCTTGCCCTGCAAGGGACCGATCTTCTGGTCGGCGGCGGGGTCGACGTCAGCGGCAACCAACTCGGCCTGATCGTACAGTCAGGTGCCACGCTGTCGTTCGGCCAAAGCGCCTTCACAATCACCGGCGATCTCAGCAATGCCGGTCTGATCCGGCTGGACAACGGCACTGTCGGCGATATCCTGACCGTGGCAGTAGACCCGAACGGCCCCGCCGGCGCCTCGGGCAATTATATTGGCAATGGCGGTACGATCAATCTCGACACCTATCTCGGCACGGACGGTTCGGCGTCGGATATCCTGCATGTTATCGGTGACACTGCGGGCACCAGCTCGATCTTCGTCACCAATGTCGGCGGTCCGGGAGCAGCGACCCTCAGCGACGGCATTCTCCTGGTCGATGTCGATGGT
The DNA here is from genome assembly GCF_040317555.1 of Mesorhizobium sp. M1406. Classification (NCBI taxonomy): domain Bacteria; kingdom Pseudomonadati; phylum Pseudomonadota; class Alphaproteobacteria; order Hyphomicrobiales; family Phyllobacteriaceae; genus Mesorhizobium; species Mesorhizobium sp. M1406. Next base: position 66,402 of record NZ_JAMYKW010000011.1, read on the forward strand.
GCCTCTAACGGCACATTCACCCTGTCCAACCCGGCAGGCCAGGTCATCGCCGGCGCCTATGGCTACGGACTATGGCAAAATGGCTTGGCCGGCCAGGACGGCAACTGGTATCTGCGGTCGATCTACATCGACCCGGGTACTCCAATCGATCCGACGGATCCCAACCTTCCGCCGCTGTACCAGCCGGGTGTGCCTGTGTACGAGGCCTATCCGCAGGTGCTGCTCGGCCTGAACGGGCTGCCGACCTTGCAGCAGCGTGTCGGCAACCGCTACTGGAACGAGCCGGCCCCGGCTCCGGCGGAGAGCGTGTTCTGCAAGGACGCCGCAAAGGACTTCAAATGCACGGTGACGGACGAGCAGGCCGACTACTACGCCGGAGCTGGAGGGCGGGCGGTCATCGAGGGCAATGCCATCTGGACGCGCATCGAAGCCGCCCATGGCCACTTCGAGCCGGATACGTCGACCTCGCGCACCGATTATGACAGCGACCAGTGGCGCCTGCAGGCGGGGGTTGACGGCCAGCTTTACGAGAACAAGGCCGGTGACAAGCTGATCGGCGGCATCACCATGCATTACGGCGAGGCTTCGGCCGATGTGAAGTCGGTCTTCGGCAATGGCTCGATCGATGCCAAGGGCTATGGTCTTGGCCTGACGGCCACCTGGTACCAGCAGAACGGCTTTTACGTCGATGCGCAGGCGCAGGCCACCTGGTATGACAGCGATCTTAACTCGAACCTTCTGGGCGGCCTTGCCGACGGCAATGACGGCTTCGGCTATGCGCTGAGCCTGGAGGGCGGCAAGCGCATCCAGCTCAAGGAGAACTGGACGCTGACGCCGCAGGCGCAGCTTGTCTATTCGGCGGTCGACTTCGACAGCTTCACCGGCCCCAATGGCGAGCGGGTATCGCTGTCGGACGGCGACAGCCTCAATGGACGCCTTGGGCTTTCGCTCGATCATGAGCAGAGCTGGCAAGACAAGGAAGGCAAGACCCGCCGGACGCATCTCTACGGGATCTCCAATCTCTATTACGAGTTCCTCGACGGCTCCTCGGTGGATGTGTCGGGCACCAAGCTCGTGCATGAGCCGGAGAAGCTTTGGGGCAGCGTCGGTCTTGGCGGTTCTTACAACTGGCATGACGACAAGTACTCGCTCTATGGCGAGGTGTCGGCCAAGACCAGCCTGACAAGCTTTGCCGACAGCTACAGCCTGAACGGCACCGCCGGCTTCCGTCTCAGGTTCTAGGAGGCTGCGACAGATAACGGAGTTTCCCGACATTATTCATCGGGAAACCCGAGACTTACGGTACGCAACGGGGTCCCGCGGCTTGCCAAGGAAACGGGCCTTGGTCTCAGGCGGCAGAGCGAGATCGTGCCGGGTTCTGGCTTGCCTTTGCTCCCCTGAGGAGCAGGGCATTGAACGCCGGAAGGCCGAGCTGAAGAGAATTATCCGCGGCAAGGCAAGGCGAGAGGGCTAGCGGGGGACATCGGGAACGCATTGCCACGTGCAGAACTGGAATTCCTGACCGAAGGGGCACCGACCGGTCTGAGAGAAGGCGGCAAACACCAGATGACCGAGCATTTCCTGTTTCCCCACTACCCAGGCACGGGGATTGCCGGTCGTCGAGGCTCCCGCCGGCCTGGGCGGAGCCTCTGAAAAATCAACCCAGCCCTGTGTTGCCAAAAAGGGAACACGCACAACCACAAGAGGATACGAAAATGGAATTGAGTGCACCAACCAAGATTGTCTTCATCCTGTCAGTCCTTCTGGCCGTATTGTCCCTGTTGCCGGTCTTTGGCCTGTTGGTTCCCGTGATCGGCGCCTACAGCTATTGGCTGCTCGTCGCTGCCTTTGTCGCCCTTGCTGCCGCCAACCTTTTGAAAGGCCTTTGACGTGACCATGGCCGTGCATAAGGATCGGATGGCTGGATGTTCGGGGGCTGGCCGATCCTTGATCTCTCCCGGGCGCACGGCACGATCGCGCAAAAAGGCGTTTGTCCTGTTTGCGCGACTGGCCTGCGCACCGGTTATGATGCCAAGCCATTCCTTCGCTCAGGATGCCGCGCCTTCCGCCCTGTCGGAGACCTATGGCAATTGGGTGATCCAATGCGCACTGGTTCAAAATCAGGAACAAGGCGGCACTGCCGCCAAGCCAAGAAGCACCTGTCAGCTATCGCAGGAACTGCGCCAGGACAAGACGGGCCAGAGGGTTTTGCTGATCGTGTTCAACCGGAACGGCAAGGACAAGCCGCCGCTGTCGGGGACAGTCATCGCGCCGTTTGGTCTTGATTTGCAAGCGGGACTGTCGCTGCTGATCAAGGAGGATGTCTATGTCAAGACATCCTACAAGACCTGCCTGCCGCAGGGTTGTGTCGCACCGATCGCCGCCAATGGGGAGTTCGAGGAAGCGTTGCGGGCGAATGAAAAACTAAGCGTCGCCATGACGGCATCCGACACAGGTCAACCCGTCAAGCTGGACGTCTCGCTCAAGGGATTTGCCCAGGGCCTCGACCGCCTGGCGGCCCTGTCCGCACGGGACGAATAGCTAAAATGGCATTAAAAAGGATTGCAGCTTCCTGGATATCGCTCGCAGCAGCTTTGCCCATCCTTGCTTCTTGTTCGACACCAGGACTGATGGATCCTGGTCTTTCCAAGAGCGAGCTGGAAAGCCGCCAGCGGGCCTATGCGAACGAAGCCCATCTAGTGAAGATCGTCGACAGACGCAAGTTTGATCCCAGCCTCAAGCCCACCATCGTGGCCGCGCCAGCCGGATACAGCGCGGGCACGGTCGTCGTCGATACCGGCCACAAGTTTCTTTACCTTGTCGGTTCGGACGGAAAGGCCCATCGCTATGGGATAGCTGTGGGTGCAACGGGTCATGCCTGGTCGGGCAAGGCGGTCATCGGCCGCAAGGCCGAGTGGCCAGCCTGGTATCCCACCGATGACATGCACGCGCAGACACCGCAATTGCCGCGGCGGATAGAACCGGGTCAGCACAACCCCCTGGGAGCCCGCGCCCTCTACCTCTACCAGAACGGCGTCGACACCCTCTACCGTATCCATGGCACGTCAGAACCGTGGACAATTGGAACCGAGGCGTCCTCCGGCTGCATCCGCATGCTCAACGAGGATATCATCGACCTTTATGACAGAGCGTCCAATGGCGCCACTGTCGTTGTCCTGTAGGATATTCCCGCCCTGGGGAACGAACGGATACCAGGCCGTCGGACGCGAGTCGACACGGACGAGCATGGCAAAAATCCAGCTGATGAAGTCAGAAATCATATCTGTTTCCTTGCTGTTCCTTGGCTAACGGTGTTCGTCCTTGCAGCCCCGGTCGCGCAGACTGTCGCTGCTGATCCCGCGTCTTGACAAGACTCCAGACCACGCCGGCGCCGATGATCGCAAAGGTAATGACGAGCGAGAAGGCGGCCGGGAACTTTTCAAGGCCCAGGAGATCGGCGACGAAGATCTTCGAGCCGATGAAGATCAGAACGATAGCGAGTGCGGGCTTCAGGTAGCGGAAGCGGTGGATCATCGCCGCAAGCGCGAAATAGAGGGCGCGAAGGCCGAGGACCGCAAAGACGTTCGAGGTGTAGACGATGAACGGATCGGTTGTGATCGCGAAAATCGCAGGGACGGAATCCACGGCGAATATGACGTCGGCCACCTCGACCATCACCAGCGCCATGAAGAGCGGCGTGATGAACCAGCTCGCCTGGCCCGTCCCGGGATTTGTCTTTTTGACGAAAAACCGTTCGCCGTGGTGTTCGTCGGTGACGTTAAAGCGATTGCGCATGAAGCGGAGGAGGACGTTCTTCGACAGGTCGGGTTCTGCCTCCTTGACGATCAGCATTTTGATGCCGGTGATAATCAGGAATGCGGCGAAGATATAAAGAACCCAAGCGAACTCGGCGACCAGCATCGCGCCGACACCGATCATGATGGCCCGCAGCACCAAGACGCCGAGGACGCCCCAGAAGAGCACCCGGTGTTGGTAGATGCGCGGCACGGCAAAGAATGAGAATATCAGGGCAATGACGAAGACATTGTCGAGCGCCAGCGTCTTTTCGACGACGAAGCCTGTCAGATAGGCGAGGCCGGCGTCGGAGCCGAGATACCACCATACCCAGCCACCGAAGGCGAGCCCGAGCGTGACATAGAGGCCGGAAAGCATCACGCTTTCGCCGACGCCGATTTCCTTGTCCTGCCTGTGAAGAACTCCAAGGTCGAGCGACAGAATAGCGATGACGAGGACAAAAAAGCCCGACCACATCCACAGCGGCGTTCCTAGCCACTCGACGAAAAAAATGAGAAACTCAAGGGCAATCCCCTGTCGGAACGAGCTGTCAGAAAATCGGTCCGACATCGCAAGAGTACGAGGCTCTCACCAGAGGGGCCCGGACCAGCGGGTTGGTACCCACTTGGGATTCATTTTCTGGCGATCAAGGGTCCGGCGGGACTTTTATTGGGGCCGGTATTGGGCCGGAAGCTTCTTCCGGCTGTCTCGTGACGGCGGCTTCGCCCATCGCGGCTTCCGCCACGCCGGAGACTGGAAGCATGTCAGTGTCTCCTCTGCGATGGCAGGGCAAAGCTTGTCCGCCTCGGCGAAGGCACAGAGAGTAGCTGGCTGGCAACGGCTCTCTCTTCATCGGTAGGGATTACAAGAACCTCGACGCGTGAATTGGCAAGGCTGATGATCTCCTCGCCTCTTCGGTTCTGGTCATGATCGATACCGACGCCAAGCCAGCCGGCAGCAACTCCGATCTTTTCCCGGATCGATGGCGCGTTTTCACCGATGCCGGCGGTAAACACCACCGTATCAAGCCCTCCAAGGGCAGCGGCCAGCGATCCGATCTCGCGCCCGATGCGATAGACGAATAGATCGACGGCCTCGGCGGCGGCAGGATCGTCCGAGCCGATGAGCGTCCGCATATCTCCGGATATACCAGACACGCCGAGCAGGCCGGACTGCTCATAGAGAAGCGTGACCAGTTCGTCGGTCGGCAGCTTCCAGTCTTGCAGGAGATGAAGGACGATCCCCGGGTCGAGCGCGCCGCAACGCGTGCTCATGATCAGGCCATCCAGCGTCGAAAACCCCATCGTCGTCGCAATGCTTCGTCCGGCGTCCATAGCGCACACGCTGGCGCCGCTGCCGAGATGGGCGACGATTGCCCGGCCGCCGGCGCCAGCGCCATAGCGGTCGCGCAGCCGCGAAGCGATGTGGCTGTAGGACAAGCCGTGAAAGCCATAGGAAACGATACCCGCCTCGGTCATCGCGCGTGGAATGCCGTAGATCTTCGCAACGCTCGGGCGGGTCGCATGAAACGCTGTGTCGAAGCATCCGACCTGCATGGCTTGCGGGAGGAGGTCGGCAGCCAGTGCCACGATCTCGAGATTGATCCGCTGATGGATCGGCGCCAACGGCTCGAGCCGGGCGAGTGCGTCGAGCGCGGGCGCATCGAGCAGCGTCGCTTCGGTGAAGTCGCGGCCGCCATGAACGATCCTGTGCCCCACGCTGTCGATGCGGCGCAGGAGTTCACGATCGGCGAGGAGGGAGGCTACGGCAGTGAATGCTTCGCCGATATCGATCGGTCCATCGCCCAGGCTCCTGAAGATCTTCGGCCTGTCACCCGCGGCCTCGGCATTCAGTTGCGGATGTCCGCCAAGCGAGGCAATGTTGCCGCGCAGCAGCGGGGGGAGGCCGTCGCGTGCCTCGAAGACAGCGAACTTCAGGCTGGAGGAGCCGCCGTTCAGGACGAGGATAGCGTCAGTCATGGGGCCGTCCGATGTGCTGTAAACGCAGTTCGATGAAGACGCGGCATCGGCTCAAGCCGGGCGGATTTGCACCACATCCAGGTCCTGATCCCACTTCCAATCAAGTATCTCCGGCATATCCTGCCCATGGGCGCGAATATAGGCTCGATGTTCAAGCAGCTTGCTGTCCATCGCCTGCTTAAGACCGACTTGAACGCTCTTGAGTTCCGGAACGCGTTCAAGCACGCTTTTGACGAGATGGAACCGGTCGAGGCCGTTCAGAACGGTCATGTCGAAGGGCGTCGTCGTCGTGCCCTCTTCTTTATAGCCACGCACGTGGATGTTGTCGTGGTTGGTGCGCCGATAGGTCAGGCGATGAATGGCCCAGGGATAACCATGATAGGCGAAGATGACGGGTTTGTCGGCGGTGAACAATGCGTCGAAATCGCGATCTGGCAGCCCGTGCGGATGATGCTCCTTGGGCTGCAGTGTCATCAAGTCGACGACGTTGACCACCCTGATCCTGAGCTCGGGGACGTGATGCCGGAGGATCTGCACGGCCGCAAGCGTTTCGAGGGTCGGAACGTCGCCGGCGCACGCCATGACCACGTCCGGCTCTTCGCCATTCTCGGTCGATGCCCAGTCCCAGATGCCGATCCCTGTCTTGCAATGGACGATGGCTTTGTCCATTGACAGCCACTGCCACGACGGCGGCTTGCCAGCGACGATGATGTTGACGCGGTTCCATGTCTGCAACACGTGATCGGTCACGCAAAGCAAGGTGTTGGCGTCCGGCGGCAGGTAGACGCGCACTATGTCGGCCTTCTTATTGAGGGCGACGTCGATGAAGCCGGGATCCTGGTGGCTAAAGCCATTGTGTTCCTGATGCCAGACATGGCTCGACAGCAGGTAGTTCAGGGAGGCGACCGGCCGCCGCCACGGAATGTGTCGGGAGGCATCCAGCCATTTCGCATGCTGGTTGAACATGGAATCGACGATATGGATGAACGCCTCGTAGCAGGAAAACAGACCGTGCCGCCCGGACAGCAGGTAGCCTTCAAGCCAGCCCTGGCAGGTATGCTCGGAGAGGATTTCCAGAACCCTGCCGTCGCGGCCGAGATGAACGTCTTCGGGCAGGATCTTCTCCATCCAGGCGCGCTCGGTGACTTCGAATACGTCCTGAAGCCGGTTCGAGGCGGTCTCGTCGGGACCAACGATGCGGAAGTTCTTCGCCGCCTGATTCAGTTCCATCACGCCACGCAGGAACTTGCCCATGGCCCGCGTCGACTCCGCTTTCACCGCACCTGGCTGTTCGACCGCAACCGCATGGTCGTGCAGCGCGGGCAGATCGAGGGACTTGCGCAGCAGGCCGCCATTGGCATGCGGGTTGGATCCCATGCGCCGCGTGGCCGCGGGCGTGGTGGCACGGATCGATGCGATGGCGACGCCGGCATCGTCGAACAGTTCCTCAGGTCGATAGCTTCTCAGCCACTCCTCAAGCAGCTTCAGATGCGCCGGGTTTTCGGCAAGGCCTGACAAGGGAACCTGGTGCGAGCGCCAGAAGCCCTCGGTCTTCAGCCCGTCAACCTCTTTCGGCCCAGTCCAGCCCTTGGGGCTGCGCAGCACGATCATCGGCCATTTTGGTCGCGACGCCGGCGCCGAACCAGCGCGCGCGGCGTGCTGGATCGCGCGGATACGGTCCAGCGCATCGTCCAGCGTGGTCGCCATCAGCTCATGCATCAATACCGGATCATGCCCCTCGACAAACAGCGGTTCATAGCCATAGCCAACGAACAGCGCTCGCAATTCTTCTTCGGGAATGCGGCCCAGGATGGTGGGATTGGCGATCTTGTAGCCGTTCAGATGCAGGATCGGCAGCACCGCACCATCGCGTGCCGGGTTGAGAAACTTGTTCGAATGCCATGCGGTGGCAAGCGGTCCGGTCTCCGCCTCGCCGTCGCCGACGACACAGGCCACGACGAGATCAGGATTGTCGAAGGCAGCACCACAGGCATGAGATAGTGCGTAGCCCAGCTCGCCTCCTTCGTGGATCGAACCCGGCACGTCGGGAGCGGCGTGGCTAGGAATCCCGCCTGGAAATGAAAACTGTCGAAACAGCCTGCGCATTCCCTGCTCGTCCATCGAAATGTCGGGATTTAATTCGCTGTAGGTGCCCTCCAGATAGGTGTTTGCCACCATGGCCGGGCCGCCATGGCCGGGACCGCAGACATAGATGACGTTCGTGTCTCGAAGCCGTATGGCGCGGTTGAGATGGGTATAGATGAAGCTCAGGCCCGGAGACGTTCCCCAGTGACCGAGCAGGCGCGGCTTGACGTGCTCCAGCCGTAGTGGCTCGCGAAGCAGCGGATTGTCGAGCAGGTAAATTTGGCCAATCGTCAAATAGTTGGCGGCGCGCCAATAGGCATCGATGTCACTCAGTTCGTGTTCGGACAACCGGCTGGTGGGGATAGGTATTGTCTTGTGCTGGGTCATGCCTGTCTCTCGTTGCCGGTTGGGAATGCCGCCGGATCGCGAAGCGCCCGCGCTTATCGAACCCTAGCGAATGGACGCGTTCGCGCACCATTCAGTCCGTCATTGTTCGGTTGACCTTCTAGATGCTCGATCGTCGGGATTGCGTGCTCCTTCGGTTCCATGGAATCCGAACTTGGGGCCAACCCAACGAGCTTCGCCTGCTTCGCACTCGTAGTCCATTTTCGAACCAAGCGTCGTCCATGACGAAGCGCTCATATGAGGCCGAAATGAATACGAAGGGTCGGCCGGCGATTCTATCCCGACGGGAGTCTCGGTGGAACGCGGCTTTGCCGACATGGTTTCAGCTCCAGTTCATTCCCCAAGGAAGAGCTGGGAAAAGAGGCTCGCTGAAACTAGGCGCTCTCCCAGAGCCGCGGCATTGATTTGCATCAAAGTGGTGGCGCACGGTTGGGCTAGACTGAATGCATGAAAATCGCGTTGGCTCAGCTTCGGTTATGGGTGGCCGTGATCCTCCTGATCGCGGGCGGTGCCGTTGCCGCTTCTGCAATTGGCGCCGATGCCGGCGTCACAACTGACGTTGCGACGCTCACGACGAGCGCCTTGCACAAGGTGATGGGTCACATCGCGTTGACAGACCAAGACAACCATCGCGCGCCATGTGATGGCTGCCTGGATTGCGTGCACTCGACCGGCTCCGGCTGTTGTGCTGCAGGCATTTCCGCCGGCGAATGCGGCGTTCTTCACGACGCGCCGGTTGCCGTCCGCTTCATGCCGGGCAAGGCTTTTCAGGCAACGGGCATCGACCCCGAGGCCCTCCTGCGACCTCCCCAGACCTTCGCCTGATATCGCGCCGTCGGGGTGCTCGGGACTGTTGAATCCAGCAGTGCCATCAAGTCCCCATAACGAGCGAACGATCCGCGAAACCACACCGGTAGCGGCGATCCGGGCTGCCTTGCGCATCCTGAATTCGCCTGTCGGTTTTCACATCAACGACAAGGAAACAGCCATGAAAACCCACCTTCGATTGATCACGCTTGCCGTATGCGCAACCCTTTCGGGTGCGGTTTTTGCTCAGACAGATCCGCACCATCCGGCGGCCGACGCACCACAAACCACGACAACGGCACCGGCCACGGAGGCGATGCCTGGCGGGTCGCCCGAGCAGTGCACGGCAATGATGTCCACGATGCAGAAGATGATGCCCATGATGGAGAAGATGGCTCCCATGATGCAGCAAATGATGCCGATGATGCAGCAGATGATGCAGGGCGGAATGATGCAGGGTGGGCAAGGCGGGATGATGCAGGGTCAGAGCGGCATGACGAACATGCCGATGGACGCCGCCAACATGTCAGAGGCCTCCAGAAATTATATGGAGGCGATGAAACGAATGGACGCGCCGATGATGCGGGGCATCGAGGCCGGCGATCCCGATGTCGCGTTCGTCCAGGCGATGATCCCTCACCACCAGGGCGCCATCGATATGGCACGGGCGGTCCTGCAATACGGCAAGGATGATCAGGTCAAGGTTTGGGCCAATCAAATCATCACGGCTCAGCAGTCCGAGATCGCCGCCATGCAGGAATGGCTCAAGCAACATGCGAAGTGACAGGAGGAAGATATGGACAAACTCAGCGTCCTGTCCGTCGGCATTGCGCTGGGCGTGACGTCGGCCCTGATGAGCATGCTCTGCGCTTTGGCCGTCGCTATCTGGCCAGAGGCAACATTCGATTTCTTCGGCGCCATCATGCACGGGCTCGACCTCAGCGCGGTCAGGTCCACGGCGCCGATGAGCCCCGTCCGAGTTCTCTACGGCGTTCTCGGGCTTGGCATCGTCGGGCTGCTGGCGGGTGTCGTTTACGCCTCGATCCACAATGTCGTCGCCACAGGGCGCCGGTAGGCAAGTCAAGGTTCAGCCCATGAAAGCCTCAGTCAACCCATGGACGACGTCGTCCGTCACTCTTGCTCTGGCGGGGATGATCATCGCCGGGATCGGATTGTATTTCATCGCCCTCAGGCCACCCCTGCTGCCCGAGGACGTCCGCTATATCAACCTCTCGGCCGCCGAGCTCGAAGCCATCGGTCCACGTCTCGCGATGTGGCTGACGCAGGTTTTCCGGGTGCTCGGCGGCTACGCTCTGGCCACCGGCGTTCTCCTGGTTGCGCTGGCAATCACCGCGTTCCGCGCGCGCCATCCGGTCGCGGTGGCCGGCGCTCTGATCGGAGGAGCGTCGTCCATCGGCTTGATGTCGGTGGTCAACTTCACGATCGGCTCCGACTTCAGGTGGCCCCTGTTCGCCTGCGCGCTGGTCTGGGCCGTCAGCCTCATCGCGTATGGGCTCGAAAGCTCCAATCGATCACAAACAAAGGAACCTATCTCATGAATACCAACAACGTTCACCGCATGTCCGGTCCCCCGACCGGGTCCGAACCAGAACCGGAGGCAGGCGGATTTTGGGCCTCGAAAACCGGCCTGGTCACGATCGCTTTCCTGCTGATCGCCGCGTTTTTCCTTCTCACTGAGCACCGGGTGCATACCTTCGGTGTCCTGCCGTTTCTGTTGCTGCTCGCCTGTCCTCTGCTTCACATGTTTCACCGCGGGCATGGCGGTCACAGCGGTCATCCAAGGCACAAGGAACCCGAGCCGGGCGCGCAAGACAGCACCACCCACCATAAAGGAGCATGACGATGGTCGAGCAATCTCCCGCCTACGGCCTCTGGGGCCTGGTCATAGTCAATTCGGCGGTTTTCATCCTGTTCGCATTCAGCTTCTTCAAGCCGCGGACCGGCCGCGACTGGCGTTCCTTCGGTGCATTCAGCGCGTTCCTGGTGGCACTGTTTGCCGAGATGTATGGCTTCCCCCTGACGATTTACTTGTTCTCGGGGTGGCTGCAGTCAGGATACCCCGGCATCGACTGGTTCTCGCATGACGCCGGTCACCTTCCGGAAATGATGTTCGGCTGGCGTCTCAATCCGCATTTCGGCCCGTTTCACGTTCTCAGCTTCATCCTGATCGGCGCCGGTTTCATGCTGATCTCGACCGCGTGGCGAGTGCTTTACGACGCGCAGCATCACAATCGCCTCGCAACGGACGGCCCATATGCTTCCATCCGGCATCCGCAATATGTCGGCTTCGTCCTCGTCATGGCGGGATTCCTCGTGCAATGGCCGACGCTGCTGACGCTGGCGATGTTCCCTATACTGGTCGGCATGTATGTGCGGCTTTCCTTCATCGAAGAGCGTGAAGCGAGAAAGGAATTCGGCGACGCATACGACCGTTACGCGGCCCGTGTGCCCGCCTTTTTTCCGCATGTGACCAGGTTGTTCGGTTCGGCCGGCGGGCGCAGTGCGCCCTGATCGCACCGGCTCATCGCCGACGCGTTTGAACCTGATCTTTATGCGCTGAACGAAACAACGAAACTCCCAATCGAAGCGAGGAAATCATTATGAAACGTCGAGATATCCTGAAGGGCGCGGTGGCAGGCGCCGCAGTTTTTGCAATCCCATCGAGCTTGCTCTCGGCAGCCTCCGCCAGCCAGCCGGGCGGCCAGATGCTTGGCATCTCGCGCCGCACGATCGAGGTGAACGGTAAAGCTGCAAGCGTCTTCGGCCTGCAAAGGGCCGACGGCGCGCCTGGCCTGCGCTTGCGGGCGGGCGAAGCCTTCAACGTGCTGCTTCGAAACGAGACTGCCGAGCCGACTATCATACATTGGCACGGGTTGACGCCGCCGTGGCCGAGCGACGGGGTTGCCGACGCGCCACTGCCGCTCATCGGCGCTCGCGCCGATCGCGGTTTCGATTTTCCGGTCGGCGAGCCCGGCACCTTCTGGATGCACGCCCATACGTTGCAGGAACAATTGCTGCTCGCGGCGCCGCTCATCGTCGCCGATCCCGCCGATGACGCAAAAGACGAGCAGGAGGTTGTCATCCTGCTCCACGATTTCTCGTTCTCATCGCCTCAGGAGCTGCTGGCCGGGCTGCAGAGTAAGAATACCGGCTCCATGCCGATGGACGGCATGGATATGTCGGGAGCGAAGACCGACGCCATGGCAGGGATGAGAGATGGCGGCATGGTGATGGATATCAATGACATCGATTATGACGCCTATCTGGCCAATGACCGGTCCCTGAACGACCCCGAGATTGTCACGGTCGAACGGGGCGGACGCGTGCGGGTGCGGATCATCAACGGCGCCACGGCGACGGCGTTTACAATCGATTTCGGGGAACTTGAAGGGGAACTGATCGCGGTCGACGGTCAGCCTGTCGAACCCGTCAGAGGCCGGCGGTTTCCGATGACGATGGGGCATCGCATCGACGTGCGCCTGCGGTTGCCGCGCGACCTCAGCTCCTCCTTTCCGATCTTGGCGCTGCGCGAGGGAAGCAAGGAACGAACCGGAATTGTCCTGCGCCCGGCGGGGGCCGCGGTAGCCAAGCTAGGGACGGCGGCTGATGTCGACGCCCCGGTTTTGGACCTGACGCTCGAGGCGCAACTTCGGGCAATCGCGCCGCTTGCATCGCGCCCTGCCGACAAGACGTTCGAGATGGCGCTGACCGGCGGCATGGCTGCCTATCGCTGGGGACTCGAAATCAGTGCTCCCATCGTTGTGGACAAGGGCGATCGCGTCGAGGTCACGCTGCGCAATGACACCATGATGGCCCACCCAATGCATTTGCACGGCCATCACTTTCAGGTGGTCGCGATTGACGGGCAGCGCTTCCGGGGCGCCGTTCGCGACACCGTGCTGGTGCCGCCGATGCGCTCGATCACCATCGCCGTCGATGCTGTCAATCCCGGCAAATGGGCCTTCCATTGTCACCATCTCTACCACATGGCGAGCGGCATGATGTCGACCTTTGCCTACCGAGGCTGAAACAATTCAGACGGTGCGATCGCCCCGAACCGCGGCACGGAGAACGATGATGAAAAAGGTCAATCTGGAAGTGCGCGACCTTGTCGGCATGATGGATTTCGCGGCGGTCGAAAAACGTCTGGCGGCTCTGCCGGGCGTCGCCGGTGTTGCCATGAACGCAGGATCGACCACAGCGACCGTCGAGTTCGACGAAGAGCGGACGAACCCGCAGACACTTGCGCGGGAAATCGAGGCCTGCGGCTTCCACTGCCGCGGCGAGTCCGTGCCGCGCCATCTATGTATTCCCGACGCTTCAACCGTTCCGCCAGGGCATCCGCGCTCGACCTCAGTGCATGATCACTTGGAGCACGCTGCCATGATGCATCCGGTTCCAACGGACCAAGCGACGGCTGCGGCCGAGGTAGCGCACGACGCCATGGCCCATGAGATGGGACACGGCGCCGGCATGGACATGCAGGGCATGGTCAAGGACATGCGCAACCGGTTCTTCATCAGCCTGGTCTTCGCGCTGCCGATTTTCGCCATGGAGCCGATGGGCTTGGGCGAGCCCTGGCTGCGTCCGCCCTTCGGCCTCAGCGAAGACCTTGCGATGTTCTTCCTCGCCAGCGCCGCGATCCTCTACCCGGTCTGGCCGTTCCTGGTGGCCGCCTGGCGGGCCCTGCGCAACGGCGTCCTCAACATGGCCGTGCTGGTGGTGCTGAGCGTCGGCACCGGCTACCTGTTCAGCGTCGGCGCGACCTTCTTCTTCGAGGGGCAGCAATTTTACGAGGCGGCGAGCGTGCTGCTCGTGTTCATTCTGCTCGGACATTGGCTGGAGATGCGCGCCCGTGCCGGGGCGTCGGCCGCGATCAGGGCCCTGCTCAACCTCGCCCCGCCCAAGGCCTCCGTTTTCCGTGATGGCAAGGAGGTCGAGGTTGCGACCGCCGACGTCGTGCTCGGCGACATCGTGGTCCTGAGACCCGGCAACAAGCTTCCCGTCGACGGCGAGGTGATCGAGGGCACATCGACGATCGATGAATCGATGCTGACGGGCGAGTCGATGCCGGTGACCAAGAAGGTCGGGGACAAGGTCATCGGGGCGACGATCAACAAGAGCGGGATGCTGCGCTATCGCTCCACCAAGGTGGGTGCCGACACGGCCCTTGCCCAGATCGTCAAGCTGGTCCAGGAGGCCCAGAACTCGAAGGCGCCGGCCCAACTGCTCGCCGATCGTGCCTCGCAATGGCTCGTGCTCGCCGCGATCATCATCGGGCTTGCGACCTTCGCCGTCTGGTTCTGGTGGCTCGGTCAGCCCCTGCTGTTCGCGATGACCTTGACCATAACGGTCTTCGTCATCGCTTGTCCCGACGCTCTTGGCCTCGCCACGCCGATGGCCGTCATGGTCGGCACCGGCCTTGGCGCGTCAAACGGGATCCTGTTCAAGAACGCAGCCGCTCTCGAGGAGGCGACCAAGCTCGACGTGATCGTCTTCGACAAGACCGGCACGCTCACGATGGGGCAGCCGAAGGTCGTCGAAATCGTCCCCGCTGCCGGCGTTTCGTCAGACGAGGTTCTCCAAGTCGCGGCCGCCGTGGATCAGGGGTCGGATCACCCGCTTGCCGTTGCCATCGTCGAGCAGGCCAAGGGTATGAAGCTTCCCGAGGTCTCGGGCTTTCTAAATATCGAAGGCAAGGGCGCCAGTGCCGCGATCGCTGGAGGCCAGGTTTTCGTCGGCAACCAACGGCTTATGGACGAGCAGAACATCGATCTTCCGGCGCTCGGCGACAAGGCCGAAACGCTCAAGGGCGAAGGCCGCACCGTTATCCATGTGGCGCAGTCCGGCAAGCTGCTCGGGCTCATTGCGATCGCCGATATGCCACGCCCGACGGCCATTGCTACGATTGCCAAATTGCACGAGCAGGGCGTGCGCGTAGCGATGCTCACGGGTGACAACGCTGGAACCGCCAAGCGCATCGCTGACGAACTCGGCATCGACATCGTCCTGGCCGATGTCTTGCCAGGGCAGAAGGCGGAAAAGATCAAGGAACTGCAAGGGCAAGGCCTGAAGGTCGGCATGGTCGGCGATGGCGTCAACGACGCGCCAGCCCTGACGCAAGCGGACGTCGGGTTTGCGATCGGCGCAGGCACCGACGTCGCCATTGAAAGCGCCGACATCGTGCTGATGAAGAGCGATCCCTACGATGTGGTCGGGGCGATGACGCTCTCGCGCGCCACGCTGCGCAAGATGCACCAGAACCTGTGGTGGGCGGTCGGATACAATCTCATCGCCTTCCCGATCGCGGCGGGCGTGTTCTACCCGTTCCTGCTGAGCCCCGAGCTAGCGGCGCTGGCAATGTCGGGCAGTTCGGCTCTCGTGGCCATCAACGCCCTGCTGCTCAAGCGAACCAGGCTAGAAGGCATTCGACCTGCCGCCGCATCGACGACCGAAGGCGTCGCTCATCAGCACCCGCGCGGCTCGCTGGCATGAGCGTGCCGATGCAAGCTCGCCTGCCCACGTCTCGATGGAGCCTGGGCGCGATCCTGGCCTCGGCCTTTGTCGTTGCGCTCGGCTACGGAATTGTCTTGCCGGTCCTGCCGATGATGGTCGAGCGGCTTGCCGGGTCCACCGACCCGGCATTCAATGCGCGGCAGATTGGCCTTTTGACCGCTGCCTATGTCGCCGCGCCAGTGGTCGCCGCTTTCCTCTGGGGGAAGTGGTCGGATCTGGTCGGGCGCAGACCTGTCCTTGTCATCGGCCTGATCGGCTTTGCCGTGACCTTGGCGGCGTCGGTGCTGGCACCGAGTTTGCGCGTTCTTTATATCGGGCGGATCCTGAATGGTGGCTTCGCGGCTGCCGTGGGGCCAACCGCTCTTGCGTTCATTGCCGACACCGAAGGTGAGGATGATCGCCGCACAAGAATATTCGGCTGGATGAGCATGGCATCGATCGCGGGCTTTCTGGTCGGGCCGATGCTCGGCGGGCTCGTGGCAGAACTGAAACTTGACTTGGGCGTGGCGGCTGTCCCGCCACAGACCATTCCCTTCCTCCTTGCGTCCGGCCTCGCTGTGGCGGCAGCTCTTGGCGTGTGGTCTGTGCTGCCTGGACACATGCTGCCCGGCCCCCGTGTTGAGACGAGCAAACCCGGATCCTCAATGTTCGTTATCTGGAGAGATACGGCTGCTCGCTCTTGCCGCCGTGGCCGCGGCAGGGCTTGGTGCATTCGAGGTCGGGCTCACGCTGCGAAACGTTGAACTCGCAATGGGTCCAGCCGCGCTCGGCCTCATGTTCGCGACATGCAGCGTTGTGATGTTTGCGGTCCAGGGCCTCGTCTTTTCGCCGCTCGTCAAACCGGCAGCGACGAGGCTGCTTGTGGCGCCTGCCTTCCTGGTGATGGCGATCGGTCTGGCGGTTATGCCGACACTTGCCGGACTCACGGAAATGCTGCTTGCGGTTTCCGTTGTTTCGGCGTCGGCCGGCGTGATCAGCCCCCTGCTCGCCTACTGGGTGTCGCGCATCAGCGCACGAAGCCAAGGTATGGAACTCGGGATCCAGTCGGCAGCGGTCAGCCTCGGGCTGTCAGTGGGCTCCGCTGCTGCCGGCCTGCTATTCGGTTCACACCGCCTGGAAGGCGCAGCCTTCCTCGTCGCTGCCGCCGCAATGGGCCTCGCCGCGATCGCAAGCCTGAAACTGCCGCTGCCATTGGCGCCCGCGCGTCACGAAGCGCGGCCGGCCCCTGCTGACCAAACGGACGCAGCAGTTTGATCCAGGTCATTGCGAGTGCAACTGCCAAGATGTGAAATGTAAGAAAATAGGAGGGTCGCATCGATGCTGATCCGCACGCTCTCCACTTTGGAATGCACGAAAATGCTGGCAGCCAATCGCGTCGGCCACTTGGCATGCGCGAAGGACGGACAACCCTACGTGGTCTGCTTCAACTACGCCTATGCCGACAACCACCTCTATGCATTCTCTTTGTCGGGCAAGAAGATCGACTGGTTGCGGGCCAACTCTGTGGTGTGCGTCCAGATCATCGAACACACCCAGGGACGCGGATGGAGAAGCGTGATTGTCGACGGCCGCTTTGAAGAACTGCCTGATCAGATCGGCCACAAGCTTCAGCGCGATCACGCGTGGTCAGTGTTGAGCAAGCACGTGGACTGGTGGGAGCCTGGTGCGCTCAAGCCCGTCATGCCTCCCGTGTCAGATAGCTTGCCGCACGTTTTCTTCCGGATCCTCATAGAAGAGGTGAGTGGCCGGGAAGCAAGTGAATAGGCTGTTTCCATTGTTATGCATCGCGAACGCGATGCGTGTGGCCGGTGGCACGGGGGAAGCCATGAATTGCGCGGGCCCGGCCCACTTTCGACGTGACGGACCAAGCCCGCGCCGAGCTCAGGCAATTTTCTCTCTCTCTACCTACCCTGGATGAGGTCCATGACAGGCGGAAAGGTCAGCAATACGCCCACCGCCAACAAGGCGAAGGATACAGAAACTACTTTTCCCATTTCCACATTTTTCCCGGCCCACCTGCGCGAAAGGACAAACCAGGCGACTAGCCAGACGACGACCGCGCTGGTCGAGACGCCGGATAGGGCACCTGTGGGCGTGTAGAAGGTGAAGAAGTGGTTGAGTGATGCAAAGGCATCCCCGCCCAGGGCGAAAATCCCCATCGCAGCACACCCAATTCCGGCGGCCAAGATGGCGGCCGCACCTGGGCCGTTGGGAATCTCGTCAGTCCTGATAGTCTTGATATTGGCCATGACTATTCGCCCTCCTGTTCACCGGCGATGATCTCGATCATCGCGCCACCACGAACCGGAGCATATTTGTTAAGAAACGCTCCGAAAGCGCCCGCGACCCCAGTCGCAACGAAGGCAACGACCGCGAAGCCGATGACGGCCGTACGGATTTCCTTCTGCTTGGCCAAAGCCGGTCCGTATTTGGCGAAGACATAGGCGACCATGGTCATTGCAATTGGCGCAAGCCAAGCCACATGCTCCTTCCACTCCATGCCCAAGCTATGCCAAGCGGATGTTTTCGGGCTGGAGGTGAGCAGGAACTTTGGATAATCGGCCAGATCGGTAACCCCTGGGGGCACCGCCGCTCGATACCATGGATACACAATGTAAGCACCCGACAGCACCGCCCCCCAGGCAAGGATGACCATTACCGAGAGATAAAGCAAAAGCAGATTGTGTTCTCTGGCGCTTGGGATGGATGGGGCTCCAGGCGCAGACATTCGATAGAGTTCTGCAAGCGCTGCCGAAAACGCTAGCATAAATAGCGCCCCAAATCCCATGCCGTGGAATACTGTCATAAGATCACGAAAAGAGATTTCCATGACGTCATCTCCTGCGTTGACAAGCTTTGATCAAAGGCCGATGGGGACGTTCCGCTTTGATCGAAATCAATTTGCGATATCCGATAACATTATTTTGAAGCTTTATTTGAACAAACTTGCCACTACCCTGCTTCGTAATCCAAGACGCCTACGCGCAGCTGTTGGCGGCCGGTGCTGAAAGGGTCGTGAGGACGGGCCCCATTCCGCATCCGTCGAATGCGATTTCCCTCGACGGCTTGCTGGCCGAGAGTAGCGTCGAATTGTTCGGGAACGCTCTTCCAAAGGAAACGCCACGTAACGCTCGCCTATTTCTCAGCCTTGGTCGCATCCACGCGAACTCAGTCCATGCCGATTAAGCGTTTGGCGTCGACTCCTGATCGAACTCTCTCAGCCAGCCGCCTTCAAACCCTGCCCGTTGCAGACCGCTTCGGATATAGGGGCACGAGCGCATCAATCGCCACAACAGGCCACTGCGTTCGTTCTCGATCATCAGAACGACGGGGCCTTCGTTGAGGCCGAAATGCCAAGGCGAAACCCACCATCCAAAGGCGTTTCCGGATGTTCCCGGATGCGTGGGATTGAAGGCCGCCTTGAAACCATAGGCATTGGCGGCCTTGAGCTTGGCCTGGTGGATACAGAAGCTGATCGCCGGTCGGACGATTTCGGGAGCAAACGGCAAGGAGGCGGCGACGGACCACGGAGCGAGCGTGCCATCGTCGGGACCATACGGGACCCCCCGCCCGACATAGCCTTCGAACCGGCGCTCGATGCCGTTCAGCTTGAGCGTGGAAGGGCCAGGACCCTCGCTTGCGGTGATGCCCCAGCAGTGTTCGCCATAACCCTCGAATCCACGCGGATTTTCGACTGCGTAACGTTGATGGACGAAGGTGGCGCGTCGGCTGTTCTCGAAATAGTCGCTTCCCTTGCTGCGCATGAAAGCATCCTGCAAGCCCCGAAGATCGATCCATACGTGCGAGAGCTGATGGATGAACAGCGGTCCCGCATAGAGATAGTCGTAGCCGTAACAGTGCTCCCATCTGAAGGTCGAGGTCCAGGCCGTGTAGCTGCTCCAGGGCAAGGGGTGTGTCGGCGAACCTAGCCCCAGGACATAGAGCAGGAGCGCTTCGTCATAACCTTCCCAGCGATACTTCAGGAATCCGTGCTCGGGTGTCCAACCATGGGTGACGGTCTCTCCCCCATCCTGCGCCCAGCGCCAGTCGGCTCGGTGATAGAGCACCTCCGCCAAGGTGCGGATTTCGGCTTCCGCCTCGGTGTCGGCGTCGAAATACTCCCCGGCAGCCAGCGCGCCCGCCAGCAGGAATGTGCTGTCGATCGTCGACAGCTCGCATTGCCAGGCTCGCCGGCCGGTTTGCATGTCCAGGAAGTGATAGTAGAAGCCGCGATATCCAGTGGCGTCCGGCTCCGGTCCTTGCGGACTGTTCCAGAAGAAGCGCAATGTTGTCAAAGTGCGTTCCGCGGCCGCGCTTCGCGTCATGAATCCGCGCTCGACTCCCACTGGGTAGCACGCCAGCGCAAGACCGGTGGCAGCGATGCTTGCGGGCCAATTCGCTTCGGTCTTGTCCAGAATGAGACCGTTGGCGGGGTTCGCTTCATGAATGAAATAGTCGAATGTCTCGCGCTGCAGGGTCGCCAGATCGTCTTGTATGGCAGAGTTGTTTACTAGATGATGGGCTTCGGGAGGATGCGATCGCATCGCTATATACCTTCCCGGCCCGCTGTTCACGGATGGGCCAGGTACAGGTGGTCGAACACACCTTTGACGCCCCTGACGCCTTCGGCAACCACGCGGACAGCGTCCCGTTCATTCTGCGATGAGACCATTCCCGAAAAATGCACCAGACCATCGCTGACCGTAATGGTTATCGCGTCTCCTTTGAAGCCTGCGTCCTTTTGCAACCGCGTAAGAATGCTGCGCCGGATCGCATCGTCACCTGCCGCGGTATCATCGTGGAATTTCGCCGCAATGACGACGCGCAAAAGATCGGCACGGCTGACAACGCCGACCAGGCGCCGCCCCCTCATGACCGGAATGCGCTTGATGCCGTGCTCCCGCATCAGCGCGGCAATTCGCTCTATCGGGGTTTCCTCCTCGGCCGCGACGACATCCGGAGTCATCAGATCCGCCACTTTCCAGCTGTGGCTCTTCACATAGCCACGCGCCTCGCTTGGCGCCGCGGCACCGAGTTCCGACCTGAGCAGGAAATCGCCTTCGCTCACAATCCCAACCAGGCGGCTGTCATCGTCGAGGACCGGCATGCCGCTGATGCGATGATCCAGCATGATCCGTGCTGCGTGTCTTACGCTGTGGTCAGGCGACACCGTAACGACGTTTGCAGTCATTACATCCTTTGCTTTCATCCGCCTTCATCCCAGTTTAGTTCGAGTGAACGGGCGCCGAGCGCCAATTCGTGATATCGTAGCGTAGCCGCCCCCTTTCTTTTTTGAGGCAAATCAATACCGGTCCAGAATCAACGTGTTCGGGCGACTTGAACCGTCACTTCCAATACTTTTCGATTGGGGTGCCGACACACGTCACGGCCTTCGAATCCCTGTTTTGATTTGGATCAATGTCGCGCGCACCTCGTCGGGTGACTGTGGCACGGCGACCCGCGGATTCATCTCAGCGCCGACGCGACAAATGCCTCGAACATCCGATTCCCAGCAGCCATGGCTGACACCATCTTCACCGCAAGAGCGCTGACCAAAACCTACACCTCGGGTGAGACGCAGGTGCTTGCGTTGCGTAAGCTGGACCTAGAGATTTCGGCGGGAGAGATGGTCGTCCTGCTTGGCCCGTCGGGCAGCGGGAAATCGACCCTGCTCAATATCATGGGCGGGCTTGACCATGCCACGAGCGGACAGTTGTTCTTCAGGGACCAGGAGCTAACCAACCTCGACGATCGGGGGCTGACTGCCTATCGACGGCAGCACATTGGGTTTGTTTTTCAGTTCTACAATCTGATCCCCAGCCTGACTGCTTATGAGAACGTCGCCCTGGTCACGGAGATTTCCGATCATCCGATGCGCCCGGACGAGGCCCTGGCGCTGGTTGGACTTGAACCGAGGATGCACCATTTCCCGGCTCAGCTCTCCGGTGGCGAGCAGCAGCGGGTGGCCATTGCCCGCGCCATCGCCAAGCGTCCCGATGTCTTGCTCTGCGACGAGCCGACCGGCGCGCTGGATTCCAAAACGGGCATCCGGGTGATCGAGGCATTGCTCAGCATCAATGCGCAGCTTGGCACCACGACACTTATCATCACGCATAACGCCAGCATCCAGGATGTCGCCGACCGTGTGCTGTTTTTTGCCGATGGCCAAATCTCCAGAATTGCCAAGAACGAGGTGCGCCGGACTGCCGCCGAGCTTGTCTGGTGATCCGGATGCGCGCGCTGGACATCAAGCTTCTTCGCGATTTCGGCCGGCTCTGGGCGCAGGCGCTGGCGATTGCGCTCGTCATTGCCGGAGGCGTGGCGACGCTCATTCTCGCGGTCGGCTCCTACCGTTCTCTCGACGAGACGCGCACCGCATACTACGAACGCTACCGGTTTGCTGACGTCTTTGCCACGGTGAGCCGCGCGCCAAGGACGCTTGTCGACCAGATTGCCGAGATTCCCGGGGTTGCTTCGGTCGACGCGCGGATAGCCAAGCTCGTGCTGCTTGACATACCAGACTATCTGGAGCCGGCCACGGGTGAAGTCATCTCCCTGCCGGAGATCGGTGAGGCTTCGCTCAACCTGCTCTACATGCGTGTTGGTCGCATGCCGGAGCCTGGACGAGCCGAAGAGGTGGTCGTCAACGAAGGCTTTGCCTTGTCCCATGGCTTTCAGCCCGGGGCCCGCTTCTCGGCAATATTGAACGGCCGAAAGCGCGAATTGACGATTGTCGGGATCGCGCTGTCTCCCGAGTTTATCTACGCGGTCGGGCCAGGCGACATCATGCCGGACGACCGCCGCTTCGGCCTCATCTGGATGTCGGAAAAAGCGCTCGCCAGCGCCTATGACCTCGATGATGCGTTCTCCTCGGTTTCGTTGAAGTTGCTGCGGGGCGCATCCGAGAGCGAGGTCATGATGCGCCTCGACGCGATGCTCGAGCGCTATGGTGGCCGAGCGGCCTATGGCCGGAAGGACCAGACTTCGCACGCCTGGCTGAACCACGAACTCGATATGCTCAACAATATGAGCCGGACGCTGCCACCGATCTTCCTTCTGGTGTCGTCATTTCTGGTCAATCTCACCCTCAGCCGGCTCGTTGTGCTGGAGCGCGAGCAGATCGGGCTGATGAAGGCGCTGGGATACAACAATGCCGGCATCGTCATGCACTACCTCAAATTCGTCGTCGTTATCGTGATGATCGGCATTGTGATGGGCAGCGCGGCGGGCACTTGGCTGGGGATGCGCATCACCAGTCTGTTCGGCGACTTTTTCCATTTTCCGTTCCTCGTCTTCACCAAGAGCCCGGACCTTTACGTCATTGCCGCCGCGCTCAGCCTCGTAGCGGCGATCATCGGGGCGGTGCGCGCGCTTCGCGAGGTCGTGCGATTGGCGCCTGCCGTAGCGATGCAGGCGCCGGCGCCTCCGCGCTATCGGCGACTCCTGCCGGCGAGCTCCGGCGTCGACAGGTTCATGTCGCAACCGACCACGATGATGTTGCGCAACATCACTCGCCATCCAGTCAGGTCATTGTTCACGACGCTTGGAATTGCACTGGCGACAGCCATCCTGATTGTTTCACTTTTCACCGGCGATGCGATGGAGGAGTTGATCGATGTGACGTATTTCCTGGCCGACCGCCAGGACGCAACCGTGAGCTTCGTGGAAAAACGCCCGCTGAACGTCGTCCTGCAGATCGCGCGGCTTCCGGGCGTCCTCGCTGCCGAGCCCTACCGCGAAGTGCCGGTCCGCATCAGGAGCGGAAACATCGAGCGCCGGATCATGATCAGCGGCAGGCCGCGTGACGCCGATCTCAACCGGATCATCGATGTCGACCTGCAGCCGGTCGTCCTGCCGGAAGCGGGCCTGGCGATTTCAAGCATGCTTGCCAAGATTCTCGGTGTGAGGGTCGGCGATTCCGTCGAAGTCGACCTCCTCGAAGGAACGCGGCGGACCGTTGTCGTTCCTGTGGCAGCCATGGTCGAAGATTACTTCGGCATCCGCGGGATGATGGATTCAGAGACGCTCGCGCGCCTGATGCGCGAAGCGCCGTCGGTGAACAGCATCAATGTCAGCCTCGACCAGAACAGCCGGGAAACGTTCTATGCCGCCATCAAGAACCTGCCGATTGTCGGCGGCCTGGCTCTGCAGCGTGTGTCGCTTGCGAATTTCCGCAAGCTGGTTGCCCTTCTGATCACGACAATGGCCAGCATCTACACCGGGCTGGCTGCCGTCATCGCGTTCGGTGTCGTCTACAACAGCGCACGTATCTCGCTTTCCGAACGGGCGCGGGAGTTGGCCAGCTTGCGCGTCCTTGGCTTCACCCGGGGTGAAGTGTTGCGCATCCTCCTGTTGGAACTCGCCCTGCTCACATTGATCGCGCAGCCGCCTGGATGGCTCATTGGCTATGGTCTTGCCTGGATCATGCAGAAGAACCTGGCCGGCGAGCTGATGCGGGTACGCCTGATCGTTGAGCAGTCCACCTACGTCTTCGCCAGCGCGATCGTGATCGCCGCGGCCGTGCTTTCCGCGCTCGTCGTTCGCCGAAGGCTCAACGAGCTGGACCTTGTCAGCGTTCTCAAAACACGGGATTGAACCATGCACACGATCTGGATGAAGCGAACGTTGGGCATTGCAGCGTTGACCATCTTGGGCGCCGGCGCCGTCTGGTTCGCATGGCCGCGGCCGATTGCAGTGGATCTGGCAACGCTGACGAAAGGTCCCATGGAAGTCACGATCGACGACGAAGCGAAAACGCGCGTACGTCACGTCTATACAGTGTCAGCCCCGATCGCCGGCAAGGTCCTACGGATCTCTCCACCCCGCCACATCGGAGACCACGTCACCAAGGACGAAACGGTCATGGCGGTGATGCAACCGACGTTGCCGAGCCTTCACGATGCACGCACGCATGAAGAACTGCGGGCGGCGCTGGCTGCGGCCGATGCCGCGATAAATCTTGCAGCTGCCGAAATAGCCCGGATCAAGGCCGGACTTGTATTTTCGCGAACGGAGCTCGGGCGGGCCGAAGCGCTTGCGCGCACCGAGGCAATCTCTATCAAGGCCCTCGACGGAGCCAAGTTCGACGTCGAAGCCAATGACGCAGCGCTGGCCAGTGCGAAGGCTCAACTGGAGGTTCGCCGCAACGAGCGTGACAGCGTTGCAGCCCGGCTTGGTGAACAGTCCGACGCCGCGCCAGAGCCGGATCCGGCCTGCTGCATACAGTTGCGCGCTCCCGTAACCGGCAGCGTGCTGAACATCATCCAGGAGAGCGAAGGAGCCGTCCAGGCTGGTGCACCCCTGATCGAAATCGGCGATCCACTCGATCTCGAAATCGTCGCGGACCTGCTGTCGACCGATGCGGTCCGGATCAAGCCTGGCGCACCCGTCTGGATAGACAACTGGGGTGGGCCGGCGGTCCAGGGTCGCGTCGAACGAGTCGATCCAGCCGGGTTCACCAAGGTTTCCGCACTTGGCATCGAGGAACAACGCGTCCGCACGACCATCGACTTCACCGACCCTCCCGCGAAATGGTCGGCGCTAGGACATGATTATCGGGTGATCGCGCATGTCACGATTTGGAAAGCCGATGGCGTCCTGACCGTGCCGGTGGGCGCCCTGTTCCGACTGGGGGATGACTGGGCGGTGTTCGCGGTCAGGGACGGCCGTGCAAGGGCGACCATCATTAAGATCGGTCAGCGAAACAACCGGACAGCGGAGGTTCTGTCAGGCATTGTCGCAGGCGATCGCGTGGTGCTGCATCCGAGTGATAGAGTCATGGACGGCGTGTCCGTAGCGGAGCGAGGTGTACATTAGGCTGAACGCCAACATTGGCGTAACTCTCAGGCATATCTTCGGCCGGATTTTCGAAAGCCGTTCAGACTAATTCTTGTGCCGACAACGGCAGGAGTTCGTTCTTTCCGCAAGCCTTGTCCGTCGTCGACCGCCTTGGAATGTCGCCGAGCGTGCGATACTCCTGTTCGCTGAGACGGCGGGCGTTGACGCTGTCCTTCGGTGCGAACGCCATGCACGGGGTGCCGCTCGATGATCCCGAGCTCCACTGCACAGGTGAGAATGCCGCCGAGGAGACCGATCTTGCGGGCCGCCGTACCAGCTCACCGCGACAACCGACCCTCATCGTCGATAAGAGTCAGGCGAGAGGGCGGGGCATCTCCCCACGTCCAGAGCACGAGATTGACATCGTCCGCGGTCGCGCCCAGCGCAAAACTCCTGACGAGCAATCCGTGATAGCCAAGGCCGATCAGTCTTCGGGCAAATGCCTGCGTCACTGCCTCACCGGTCGCCTTCATCTGGTCGCGCCAGGAGCGATCAGCAAGCGCGCCGGCATCAACACTCTCGGCCAGAAGCACCTGTTCGTCCCGGCTGTCGAATATCTGCTCGATGTCTGCGTCGTAGGAGACTAGCGTGGTCGGCTGCAAATTGCCGACCTGATTTGCTTCCCGCAGCGCGGTCAGCACGGAGAGGGATGTATAGAGTGCGGGAGTACCCTTCGGATTGAACCGACCGCCGTAAAGCTCAGCACCGCGACCCGAAAGCGGCGCGCGCGCGTAAATGGGGTTTAGCGCCCGATAGAGCTTGCCTCGATACCGCATTCACCGGGTCAGGCGTGGATGCCGGCATCGACGGCGTCGATATAGTCGAGCACCTCGTCAGCCCGACCGCTACGAACCAGTTGCATGGCCGTCTGCCCGGAGAAGCCGGGCAACGGTTCGGATCGATACCATGCATAGGCCATCAGAGCCGAGCCGAGGCGCGGCTCGACCTTATTTACGATCTCCACCATTTCGCGCAGCCGGCGCTGGGTTTTGTCCGACCGAACGCGGTCCTTGCGCTGGACGGCGTCCTTGCCAAGCCCGGCAGTCTTCGCAACTTCCTCGCTGGTCGTTCGCAGAGCCTCCGCGATCTTGCGCGGCACGAAAAACCCGTTGTCGGAATATTGAATTAAGCCCATCAGCTGCTTCCTATCGACGCATATTATGACACGATATAGCGTCAAATCTGGCGGCATTCAATGGGAGCATGATGTTGTCGATATGCTCGATGCCGCAGCTGGCGACGGCGAATTGGGTGTGAGCCGCAAGCCTGGATCAATGCCGGTCATGGCGATGGAGACGTCCCAGAGCCGCTTCGCGAGCGCGGGATCTTCGGCATGCGGCGCGCGCTTTGCCTCGCCGGCTACACCGCGGATTCCGCCAAAGCCGGTGGGACCGTAATAGCCTCCGGGCTTCACCTTGCCGGTCGCACCCAGAAGTGCCGGCCACGCGCCCTTGTCGGCGCTGTTGAGCAACAGGCCGACGATTGGGCCTGCGATCTGGACAAATCCCATGTGACGGCCAAGACTTGTGCTGGCGATGCCAGGGTGAACGCCGATTGCAGTGACGGGCGACTTCGCCGCGCGCAGGCGGCGATCCAGTTCGAAGAAGAACAGCGCGCTCGCCAGCTTGCTGGCGCCGTAGCGATCGTTCTTGATGTAGCTCTTGTCGGCGTTGAGGTCGTCCCAGTCGATCTTGGCCTTCAGATGCGCGACGCTGGAGGTCACGATCACCCGCGCTCCCCGGGTCTCCGCAAGTTTAGGCAGGAGCAGCGAGGTGAGCGCGAACACGCCGAGATGATTGACGCCGAACTGCGATTCGAACCCCTGCTTCGTGCGCGTCAGCGGCGGGTTCATGATCCCGGCATTGTTGATGAGCGCATCGATCCGTGGCTCCTTCGCGGCGATCTCGGCTGCGGCGCGAACACTGTCGAGGTCACCGAGGTCGAGCGGCAACCAGACGAGATCGGCGTTCGGCGTGATCCGCTTGATCCGCGCGATGGCATCCAGCGCCCTGGTCTGCTCGCGGCAGCCAAGCAGGACGCGCGCGCCACTGGCGGCAAGCACCCGCGCGATTTCGAACCCGACGCCGGCGTTGGCGCCTGTGACGATGAAGCTTTTTCCCGTCTGTTTGGGGACGTCGGCTTCGGTAAAACCCTTACTATTCGACATTTTCGATCCTTATGTGTGAGTGCCTACATGCTCATTTATCAGTTAAAACTCAGGCGGCGGACCCCTTCCAGAACAGGTCGAACCCGGCCTGCCGGATGGCGTCACTTTCCTGGGGTCTGGCCGTGACCGCGTTGATGCTTATGTCGGCCAAGTCGAAGAGAATGGTATCGATGTAGAAGGCGATCCTGTCAGGCGCGGCATGGCCGGCGAGACATTCCTCCACCATCGTCCGCGCATCCCGCAGCATGGCGTGGCACCGGTTCCGGCTTTCCGCTGTGACGCGATCCGACACCTTCAACTGGCGAAGGGCCTTGCGCGCTGTGGCGTGACCCAGTCCCCAGTCGATCAGACGGTTCCAAACCGCGAATAGTCGGTCTTTGGCGGAGGAGTCCGCCGGATATGGGGCCAGCATCGTCTCTGTGAAGTTGGCCTCGATCTCGAGAAAGAGCTGGTTGAGCAGATCGTCCTTGGTTGGAAAGTAAGTGAACAGCGTCCCCTCGGAAACGCCAGCCGCCTTTGCGATCTTGGCCGTGGACGCGCCTGTGCCCAGGCAGGCCACGAACTCGGCCGCTGCATCGAGCAGTGCCTGTCGCTTTTCTTCACTGAGGGGACGCGCCATATTTCCGTCTAGCGATATTGAGTGAGTAGATACTCAACTATATAGGGGGATGGCATGAGACTGGTCAACCCTTCATGAGCCAGATGAGGTAGAGACTGCGAATGGCGACACGGAGCGGACCCTATGTCCAAGGGCATGACCACTCGGCTGGAACGGCTCAAAGGGCGCCGGTCCCCAGTATGATGCACGCTAGCTCCGATGGATTTTCGACTGCTGAAAAGTGTCCAGTATTCTTGAGCGTAAACAGTCGCGCGTCAGGGAGCAGTGCCCGGGTTCGCTCCCTTTCGTTCGGGCGCGACCAGTCGCCATCGCCATAGATCAGCGTCACGGGCGCTGAGACGAGCCGATACTGGTCCCGCGCCTTGCTCCAGGATCGCCACCCTGCCAGCACCTTGCGCGCGATGCGCCTGTATCCAGGGCGCTGCGCCACCCGGCCGAACTCGGCCAGAAGGTCGGAAGGAAGTTTACGCGGATCGTGATATCCGCCGCCCATTATTTTCCCGAGCACGATCTTGTTTTCCATCCACGCATTGAATGGGCCCAGAACTGGGACTTGCAAACTTCCGATGATGAAATTCGCGAACCAGTTGCCACGTCGGAGCCCATCTCCGTAACGGGTTTCGTAGTCGTAAGGATTGCTGGCGAAGACGCGCTCGACCCGCTGCGGAATTGCGGCCGCGACCGTGAGAGCCAATGCACCCCCGATCGATTCGCCCACAAGTGTGACGCCGGTGAGGTTCAGCTTCTCGATGAAGCCGATGACGCTCTGCCTGAAATACGGCTCATCGAAGCGCGCGAGTGGGTCGATCGGCGAATGACCGTGTCCAGGGAGATCGATGGCATACACCGTGTAAGACTCGGCGAGCAGGGGCGCCAAATCGCGAAAGTACTCGAGCTGTGTGCGGATCGTATGCATAAGGACCAATGGCGGCCCATTGCCGGTCTTTTCATAACGCAGACTGAGCGTGTCCGATATTTGCAAGAGGCTTGGTTCGATTATGGACGAGGAGGTTAGCATTTATCTCTCTCTTTTATTTTATTGGAGGATTTCTCGAATGGGCCCTGGGCGATCTTCGCCCAACTTTTGTCGGCGTCGATGAAAGTGCGAGCCGTGGCGAGCCGGTACGATGGCGTCTAATGTCGCCTTCATGCGAACTTCCGCCCGAATTCGATCACCTCTGCCGTCTGCCGGAGCCCGGTCGCAACGACGGACACCCTGAACTTTCCTTGGAGTGCGTCGTCGAATGTGGCGCCGACGATGATGTCGGCGTCTGCGTCGACTTCCTCACGGATGCGGGTCGCCGCCTCGTCCACTTCGAACAGCGTCATATCTGGTCCGCCGGAAATCGAGACAAGGACGCCTCTTGCACCTCGCATCGACGCTTCATCGAGAAGCGGATTTGCGATCGCGGCTTCCGCGGCGATCTTTGCGCGGTTCAATCCGGTCGCCTCGCCGGTGCCCATCACGGCGCGCCCCATATCGCGCATCACAGCTCTCACGTCGGCGAAGTCGAGATTGATCAACCCTTCCTTGACGATCACGTCGGTGACGCAGCCTACTCCCGCATAGAGAATGCGATCCGCCATGGCGAAGGCGTCCGCGAAGGTCGTCTTCGCATCGGCGACCCGGAAAAGGTTCTGGTTCGGGATGACGATAACCGTGTCCGCGCACTCGCGGAGGCGCTCGATACCTTGTTCCGCCGCCCGCATCCGGTGCCCGCCCTCGAAGACGAACGGCTTGGTGACGACACCCACGGTGAGAATGCCGGCCCGACGTGCGGCATGGGCAATGACGGGTGCCGCCCCGGTTCCAGTTCCGCCTCCCATGCCCGCCGTCACGAAACACATATGGGTGCCGGCAAGATGGTCCATGATCTCATCGATCGATTCCTCAGCGGCCGCCTGGCCGACTTCGGGGAGGGAGCCGGCTCCCAATCCCGCTGTCGTGTTGGCGCCCAACTGGATTAGGCGCGATGCCTTCGACATGGCAAGCGCCTGGGCATCGGTGTTCGCAACGACGAATTCCGCGCCCTCGAGATTCTGAAGGATCATGTTGTTGACGGCGTTTCCGCCGCCTCCGCCCACGCCGATCACGGTGATCCTTGGCTTCAGCTCAATGATGTTGGGGATGGCAGTCATCGCGAATCTCCATAAGATGCACGCCCATCAGCCTTGCCGGGGATGCACGGAACATACGAATCCCGGAAACTTCCGTTTCCGGCAGGGAATAGGGCCGCGAGCGCAAGCGGCCGGATTGCCAAGCGGTCAGCGGTAAAGTTTTCAATCACCGGTCGCTCCGGTGCTCGCGCCGGTCGGATCATCCCGTCCAGCGCCTGAACAAGGCGCTGGCGTTCACACCGCCAAAGCCGAAGCCATTGCAGATCGCGTAGTCTATCTCCATTGGTCGGGCCTCGTTCGCGACGAAATCGATGCCGTCGGCGGCCGGATCGGGCGCGCTCAAATTGAGTGTCGGCGGTGCCACCTGGTCCCTGATCGCCAGGATCGAGAAGATGGCACCAAGCCCGCCGGCCGCGCCCAGCAGATGTCCGGTCGCCGATTTCGTTGCGCTGACAGCTATCGCGAAATCGCGCCCGAATACGCTCTTGATCGCTTCGATCTCACCCAGGTCGCCGACTGGCGTGGAGGTCGCATGCGCATTGAGATGACGAACCTCGCGCGGCGAAATCCCTGCTTGCGCAATCGCGATCTCCATGGCACGGCGCGCGCCATCGCCATCCTCGGGACCGGAGGTGACATGATGCGCATCCGCCGTCGTGCCATAGCCGACGAGCTCGGCGAGCGGCTTGGCGCCGCGCGCAAGCGCATGGCTCAATTCCTCGATGACCAGGACACCGGCCCCTTCACCCATGACGAAGCCGTCCCGCGATACGTCGAACGGACGAGAGGCTTGATCAGGACGGTGATTAAAGGAGGTCGAAAGAGAGCGTGCCGCTGCAAAACCACCGAGGCCGACGACATTCATGCATGCCTCGGTTCCGCCGCATACGGCGATGTCGGCTTCATTCGCGCGGATGAGACGAGCCGCATCGCCGATCGCCTGGATGCCGGCCGCGCACGCCGTGACCGGCGCGCCCAATGGACCTTTGAAGCCATGACGGATCGAGATGTGGCCCGCCGCGAGGTTCACCAGGAAGGATGGCACCGTAAAGGGCGACAGGCGGCGGGCGCCACGCAGGTCGACTGTGCGCACCGCCTCGGTGATGGCGGGGAAGCCGCCGATCCCTGAAGCGATGACCGTTGCTGTGCGCATGCGATCCGCTTCCAAGGCAAGCTTCCATTTCGCCTGCGCAAGCGCCTCTTCCGCCGCTGCCAGCGCAAAGAGAATGAATCGATCTACCTTGCGCTGGTCCTTCGCGGACAGGATGCCGTCAGGATCGAAGCCGGCGTCGGGGTCTTCTTCCAAGGAGGGAACCACGCCGCCGATCTTCGCCGGCAGGTCTCCCACGACGTCGTCCGAAAGCCTACGGATGCCCGAGCGACCGGCCAGCAGCCGCGACCATGACGCTTCGACATTGGCGGCAAGGGGCGTGACCGCCCCTATGCCTGTAACAACAATCCGTCGCATCGATTCTCCTGTCACTTGGGTGCGCGGGCAGCGCTGCCGCCGCCGTTCAAGCGGCGACTGCTTCGCGAACCTGATCGGTTGCCGCATTCAGAAAGGCCTGCGCGAGGTCGGGGTCGTTGACGACCCGCGAGAGGAGCACGGCACCGACCATTGTCGAGAGAATGGCCATGGCCTTATCGCCGGGTTTTTCGTCGTCGGCCTCGCCAACCCAAGGGCCGAGCATCTCGAGGTATTCCCTGATTCCGGCCTCGAATGACGCCTTCACCTCGGCGCCCTGTCTGGCAGCATCCGAGCCGAGCGCAACGACCGGGCAGCCGTCCATCCTTTCTCCGCGATGGTCCATACTGAGATAGAATGAGATCACTGCGTCGAGCGGATTCTCAGGGTTTGCCGCGGTTGCGGCCGACCACCTGTGGGTGGCGCTCTCCATCGCCCGCCTGGACGCCTGGGCTGCCAAGTCCTCCTTTGACGCGAATTGCTTGTAAAAGGCGCCCTGCGTCAGCCCCGCACCCTT
Source organism: Mesorhizobium sp. M1406 (assembly GCF_040317555.1). Classification (NCBI taxonomy): domain Bacteria; kingdom Pseudomonadati; phylum Pseudomonadota; class Alphaproteobacteria; order Hyphomicrobiales; family Phyllobacteriaceae; genus Mesorhizobium; species Mesorhizobium sp. M1406. The sequence goes on from NZ_JAMYKW010000011.1 coordinate 98,733, forward strand.
CATCAGATCCTTGAGGCCGATGCCGTCAAAACCGCGCTCGCGAAAAAGCCGGCTTGCCACATTGATGACGGTCTCGCGGTTTTCCGCGGCTTGAATTCGGCTCACTCGCATCATCGCTCTCCTTTTTGATTGCGTTCGTAATCTATAATCGGTATAGAGGTCGAATGCAATCTATTTCGAGATGAGGCGACGAGCGTGAAAAAGAGAACCGTTTTCGTATTGGGATCGACCCTGACGGCGATGTCATGGGCGGCGGCATTCGTCACGCTTGCCACTCCCGCGCAGGAAGCCTCTTTGGTGACCGATCCAAGGCAGGAAGCACCATTCGTCAGGCTTGTGTCGGCAGCGCCGGTCACCGGGTCGGAACGTGGCTTCACCGGCATCGTCGCGGCGAGGGTGCAGAGCAATCTCGGCTTTCGGGTTCCAGGCAAGATCGTGGAACGGTTGGTGGATGTCGGTCAGGAAGTTAAAGCCGGTCAGCCGCTGATGCGGATTGACGATACCGATCTGCGCCTTGCGCTTTCGGCGAAACGCAATGCCGTCGCGGCAGCGCGCGCGACAGTCGCTCAGACACAGCCGGATGAACGGCGATACGCCAGTTTGCTTGGCAGTGGGTGGATTACACCGCAGCGCTACGAGCAGGCTAAGGCTGCGATGGAAACAGCCCAAGCGCAACTCGCCGCCGCCGAAGCCGACGCACGGGTCGCCGAGAACGAGGCGGCCTATGCAGTCCTGTTGGCGGACGCGGATGGGACGGTGGTTGAAACGCTTGGCGAGCCGGGGCAGGTCGTCGCAGCCGGCCAGCCAGTGATCCGGACCGCCAAGGCAGGCCCGCGCGAAGCAATTGTCGCGCTCCCCGAAACCATTCGGCCGGCGATCGGCTCGGCGGCCGAGGCCAGCGTGTATGGTGGCGATGAGCGTCGTTACTCAGCGCATCTGCGGCAGTTGTCGGACTCCGCCGATGCCCAGACCCGCACGTATGAGGCGCGCTATGTGCTCGACGGTGAGGCTGCCGCGGCACCGCTTGGCGCGACGGTAACCATTCGGCTCGCAAGCCAGGTGAAACAGCCAGAGGTCCAGGTGCCACTGGGGGCAGTGCTCGACGACGGCAAGAAGACCGGCGTTTGGGTGTTGGACAGCGCCACCTCAACCGTACACTTTCAGCCCGTCCAGCTTGTTCGTGTAACCAGCGAAACCGCTGTGATCTCCGGATTGAACTCCAACGTTCCCATTGTCTCGCTCGGCGCTCATCTCCTGCAGGAGGGGGCCCGCGTCAGGACTGCTTCCGAAAGCGGGAGCAACTGACGATGAACCTCAATCTTTCCGCGATCGCCGTTCGCGAACGCGCCGTCACCCTGTTCTTCATCCTCTTGCTGGTGGCTGCCGGCGCCTACGCCTTCCTCATGCTCGGGCGGGCGGAGGATCCCAACTTCACCATCAAGACCCTGACGGTCACAACGGCATGGCCGGGCGCGACGGCTCGCGAGATGCAGGACCTTGTCGCCGAGCCGTTGGAGAAGCGGCTTCAGGAGCTCACCTGGTACGATCGGGTCGAGACGACCACGCGGCCGGGATACGCCTATATGACGGTCACGCTGAAGGACAGCACGCCGCCATCCGCCGTGCAGGAAGAATTTTACCAGGCCCGCAAGAAGCTCGGGGATGAAGCCCGCAACCTGCCGCCCGGCGTCTACGGTCCCTTCGTCAACGACGAATATTCGGATGTGAGTTTCGCCCTTTATGCGCTGAAGGCCAAAGGCATGCCGATGCGTGAGCTGGCCAGGCAGGCTGAGACCATTCGCCAGGATCTTCTGCACGTGCCCGGCGTCAAGAAGATCAACATACTCGGCGAACGTCCGGAGCAGATATTCGTCGAGTTCTCCTATGCCAAGCTGGCAACCCTCGGCGTGTCCGCGCAAGATATCGTTGCGGCCTTGCAAAGGCAGAACACCGTCACGCCGGCGGGCTCGATCGATACTCAGGGGCCGCAGGTCTTCATCAGGCTCAACGGCGCCTATGACGGTGTCCAGGCTATCGCCGACACGCCGATCGTTGCCGGGGGGCGGACGCTGAAGCTTTCCGACGTTGCCGAGGTCCGCCGCGGCTACGAGGACCCTCCCACCTATCTCATCCGACGCCAGGGCGAGCCCACCATCATGCTCGCGGCCGTTATGCAGGAGGGTTGGGACGGTCGCGCGCTCGGCAAGGCGCTGGAGGACAGGACGGCGGCCATCGCACGGACATTGCCGCTTGGGATAACGCTCGACAAGGTGTCCGACCAGGCCGTCAACATCACCTCGGCGGTCGACGAATTCATGTTGAAGTTCGCGATGGCGCTCGGCGTCGTGCTGCTGATCAGCCTGCTCAGCATGGGCTGGCGCGTCGGCATCGTCGTGGCGGCCGCCGTCCCGCTGACGCTTGCCGCCGTGTTCCTCATCATGCTGGAGACCGGCCGGTTCTTCGATCGCATCACGCTCGGCGCCCTCATCCTGGCGCTCGGCCTTCTCGTGGACGACGCCATCATCGCCATCGAGGTGATGGTGGTGAAGATGGAAGAGGGCATGGATCGCATCAAGGCGGCGGCCTATGCCTGGAGCCATACCGCGGCGCCGATGCTGTCGGGAACGCTGGTGACGATCGCTGGGTTCCTGCCCGTGGGCTTCGCACGCTCGACGGCCGGCGAGTACGCCGGCAACATCTTCTGGGTCGTGGGGTTTGCCCTCATTGTCTCCTGGATCGTCGCGGTGGTCTTCACGCCCTACCTTGGCGTCAAGATGCTGCCCGCGATCCAGCCGATCGAAGGCGGTGTTCACGCCATATACGACACACCGAACTATCGGCGCCTGCGGCGGCTCATCATCTTTGCCGTGCGCCACAAGTTCGTGACCTGCGGTGTCGTCGCCATCGTTTTCGCGCTTTCGGTTGTCGGTATGGGCAGCCTGAAACAGCAGTTCTTCCCGACATCCGACCGCCCCGAAGTGCTGGTCGAGGTTCGTCTGCCGGAAGGCACCAGCATCGAGACGACGACCGCCACAGTGGAGAAGCTGGAGCACTGGCTTGGCAACCAGCCCGAAGCCAGGATCGTGACGAGCTACGTCGGTCAGGGCGCTCCGCGCTTCTTCTTTGCCATGGCACCGGAACTGCCTGATCCTGCCTTTGCCAAGATCGTCGTGCTGACACCGGACGCGGAGGCACGCGAGGCGCTGAAGCACCGGCTCCGGGAGGCGGTATCGCAGGGGCTCGCGCCCGAGGCCAATGTCCGCGTCACGCAGCTTGTGTTCGGACCCTACACGCCGTTCCCTGTCGAGTTCCGGGTCATGGGACCTGATCCCGCGCAACTATATGCCATCTCCGAAAGAGCACTTGATGCGATGCGAGGCGTCGCGGACGTGCGGCAGGCCAATCGCGACTGGGGCAACCGCACGCCCGTACTGCGCTTCATCCCTGACCAGGATCGACTGAACCTCATCGGGCTGTCGCCGGCGGAGGTGGCCCAGCAGCTCCAGTTCCTGCTCACCGGCATTCCCGTCACACAGGTCCGCGAGGACATTCGCAATGTCCCGATCGTGGCGCGCAGCGCTGGGGCTGAGCGGCTGGATCCGTCGCGTCTGGCGGATTTCTCGCTGATGAGCCGGGACGGCCGCCAGATTCCCCTCGACCAGATCGGTCATTCGGAGGTCCGCCTGGAAGAGCCGATCCTGAAGCGCCGCGATCGTCTGCCGGTCATCACGATCCGCTCGGATATCAATGAGGCAACGCAGCCTCCAGAGGTCTCCAAGCAGATCATGACGGCCCTGCAGCCGCTGATCGCTTCCCTTCCGGCCGGCTATCGCATCGAAATGGGTGGATCAATCGAGGAGGCGACCAAGGCCAACACTGCTTTGGGCAAGATCTTCCCGGCCATGATCGCCGCCATGCTGATCGTCATCATGCTGCAGGTACGATCCTTCTCGACGATGTTCATGGTCGTGCTGACGGCACCGCTTGGCCTCGTCGGCGTCGTGCCGATGTTGCTCACCTTCAACCAGCCTTTCGGGTTCAACGCCATTCTGGGCCTCATAGGACTGGCCGGCATCCTGATGCGCAATACGCTGATCCTGACGGAACAGATCAAGGAGAACCGTGCTGCCGGTCTTGACGACTATCACGCCGTCATTGAGGCCACCGTGCAACGCACGAGGCCCGTCATCCTGACCGCTCTCGCCGCCGTGCTGGCTTTCATCCCCCTCACGCACTCCGTGTTCTGGGGATCGATGGCATACACACTGATCGGCGGCACGGCGGCCGGCACGGTGCTGATCCTGCTCTTCCTTCCCGCTCTTTATGCCGCGTGGTTCCGGATCAAGCCGACCGCGGATGAGGCCCATGAAGCGTCGACCGAAGAACCGGAATTGCAAACAGCGATGGCGGCCGAATAGGGCGCTGTTGTCGGAAAAGATGGTTCAAGTTCTCGCCCGCTGGTTTTGCCTGAGATTTGCAAGCCAGCTGCACGATCTTACCGTCTACCGATGAACGTCCAAGCGAGCCTCGAAGGGTGGATTTATCAGCTCTGGAGACGTCAATGAATCGCCCGGTTCGAACGCGAATTGATCCCGACGAGGCGCGCCGGCGCATTCTGGAGGTGGCGGAGGAGCACTTTCGCCGCATCGGCTACCATAAGACTTCGGTTGCCGATATCGCCTCCGAACTCGGCATGAGCACGGCGAACGTCTACCGTTTCTTCCCCTCGAGGGACGCAATCAAAGAATCCATCTGCGGCCAAGCTTTGAACGAGGTAGCTGACATCGCCCTCGCAATCGCACGCACGAACGCGCCAGCCGGGGAGAAACTCGGCCAGCTACTGACCGCCGTTCACCACCACAAGAAGATGACGCTGGTCAAGGAAAAGCGCATGCACGACCTGATTGTCGCCGCCATGCAGGAGAACTGGGCGATCATCAAGGCGTATATCGAGGACATGGTAACGACTTTAGGGATCGTCATCCGCGAGGGCATCGAATCGGGCGAATTCAACATCGATGATTCCGCTGCGGCGGCGCGTGCCGTCCACACCGCGTGCACGCCGTTCCTCCATCCGATTCTGATCGAGCGCTGCCTCGAACATGGCGAGGATACTGAAATGGGCTTGCGCGCGCAGATTGGATTTTGCCTGAAAGCTCTTGGCAAGTCGGCCTAACATGCCGGCTAGGCCAACGCCGGCTCCCCGATCGCCTGCCTGATCTAACGAACGTCGCGCGCCGGCGGTGCGCCGAACTGCCGGAGATATTCGCGGCTGAATTGCGAGGCGCTCTCGTAGCCGACCGCGAAGGCCACATCGGATGCGCTATGGTCGCCAGCGAGCAACAACTGCCGCGCTTCCTGCAACCGAAGCTGTTTCTGATACTGGAGCGGGCTGAGACCGGTCATTGCCAGAAAATGGCGATGCAGGCTGGCGCGGCTCATGCCGCTTGCATCGCATAGCGCCTCTATGCGCAAACGAGTATTCTGATTGTCCCTTATCCATCCCACCGCTCGCCGGATACGGCCCAGCGCACCCTCGGGCCGCGCGATCTGACGCAACAGGCGACCCTGCGGACCTTGCAGGAGACGATAGAGCAATTCACGTTCCGCCATGGGAGCAAGAACGGGAATATCGGCCGGGGTGTCGAGCAACGACAGCAGGCGCAGCAAGGTGTCGCGCAGCGGCGCCGTCATCGGATTGATCGCTATGCCGATCCCTTGGGGATCAATGTCGCGCACCTGCGGCATGGTCGACGCAACATCGGCCAGAATGGCAGGGTCCAGGACCAGCGACACCGCGACATAGGGTTGGCCGTCATCGGCATCCAGTATCTGGCCGATCAGCGGCAGATCGAGGGCGCTGATGAGGTAGTGCGCGGGATCGTAGCTTAAAAGATCGTCGTTGATCGCTACGTGCTTCGAACCCTGCAGGATGAAGCAGATCATCGAGCGGTACAGGCATGGTGCCTTGCCGGTGGTCGCCTGTCCCACGTTGATCTCCAGCCGCGGGATCGGCGTGATGGTTATCCCTGATGGCGCGTGGCGCAGCGCGATGTCGAGATGCGGCTTGAGATGGTCTGTCATCGTCAGACCATACCATCGTCAGTCCGCCAGGCAAGCGATTGAGACAATCGGGCAAGATGTTGAGCGTATCGGGCCGGTTCGTCGAGCCGGCGTCGCCTACCTTTGGGACATCGGGAGGGTGCCTTGGCGGCGCCGCTTCGCACCGTGACCATCCAATGAGGGCAGACCATGACCAAGCAAATCGCACTTATCACCGGCGCCAGCCGCGGCCTCGGCCGCAACATGGCGCTGCATCTCGCCAGACACGGTGTCCACATCGTCGGCACCTACCGCAGCCGCGCGGCGGAAGCCGACGCGCTGCGCCAGGAGATCGAGGCGCTGGGCGGCACGGCCGCCATGCTGGCGCTCGACGTCACCGATACGACGAGTTTCCCGACATTTGCCGGGAAGGTGGCCGAAACCCTGAAGACTGATTTCGGTCGCGAACGCTTCGACTTCCTGGTCAACAATGCCGGAAACGGTCTTTTCGCCAACTTCGCCGAGGCGACCGAAGAGCAATTCGAATCGCTGGTCAGCACGCATCTGCGCGGCCCCGTCTTCCTGACCCAGAAGCTGCTGCCGCTGATCGAGGACGGCGGGCGCATCCTGAACGTCTCGTCCGGCTTCGTGCGCTTCACGCTGCCAGGCTACAGCCTTTATGCGGCGATGAAGGCTGCGGTCGAGGTGCTGACCCGATTTATGGCGGTGGAGCTTGGCGCGCGCCGAATCCGGGTCAATGCGATCGCGCCCGGCGCCATCGCCACCGACTTCGGCGGTGGTGCGGTGCGCGACAATGAGGATGTCAACGCCTATGTGGCGCAGGGCATCGCACTGGGCCGCGTCGGCCTGCCGGACGACATCGGCAGCGCGGTCGCCGCTATCCTGTCGGAGGATATGGGTTGGGCGAACGGCACGACCTTCGACATTTCGGGCGGGCAGTTGCTGTAGCGCCAGCGCAACATCGCCCGTTCCTTGCCGGCACTTCGAGAGACCATCATGCCCGACACCAGCCTCACGCTCATCAGCCACCCGCTTTGCCCGTTCGTTCAACGGGCGGCGATTGTCCTTCTTGAAAAGGCGTGTCGGTCGACAAGATCGACGTCGATCTTGCGGCCAAGCCCGACTGGTTTCTGGCGCTTTCGCCGACCGGCAAGGTGCCATTGCTCAAAGTAGGCCAGGCGGATGGGCCGGACGCCGTCCTCTTCGAAAGCATGGTCGGCGCAACGCTGTATTCGGTCGATGCGCTGTCCCGTGCCCGGCATCGGGGCTGGATCGAGTTCGGCACGGCGACCCTCGGTGGCGGACGATCTGCTGTCGACCGAACTGATGGACGCGATGCTGTCGGCACGCGCGCGCTGTGGAAACAGTATTGCCGGCTGCTGCGTCGAGCGATGCCACCAAGATGAAATTATCCACAGGGCATCCAGTTTGGCTGGGGTTCTTGGAAGCTCTTCGAACTTTTTGGGTCGCGCCCCCGCCGGAATTGCATGCGCTTATGGGAGAAATTCGGATATCAGATTCGATTTTGGGAGAAATTTGACCAGACATCGACTCTTTAGCGCGTCCCTCCCGTGTCGTGACGTCAGTTCCGAGCCTCCTGTTAGTTTGCGTGCTTGGCGGTGGCTTTCATGGTCGGAATTTGAGTCCAGAGTTGGCGCGGCTTGGAACCAACATCGTCGGCATTGCCCAGAAGGTCCCACGAACGAATTCCGACGGTGTGGATTTAGCGGTCGTATGCGGGTCTGTTTGATTGGGCTGGTGGAGCGTTGTCGGCACAATAGTGTGAATCGGCGTGCAAAATTGGGTCTGACGCACTCTCGATGATATTTTCTTTCAGGCAGCACCGATCAAACGTGCTTGGAGAAGGTCAAGCTTTCCGCGGCCGTACATCTGCCGTTTTACAAGCTTGAGCTTGGTGATCTGTCCTTCCGTCTGCCCGTTGGACCATGGCTCGGTGATCGCGGCGCGGACGGCAGCGCGGTCGCGAATGATGCCATTGGCGAAAGACGCAATGAGGCTTTTGCTGGCGTCGGCGATCCACGGCTCGAGCTCATCGGCGACTTTCTTGCGGATCATGGAATGGAAACCAGCGATCAGATTGCGTGCTTCCACCAGCATGGGCACACCCGCCTCGATGACGGCGATCATCACTGTGTCGGTTTTGTTCAGATGATCGCGCGCCGTCGTCATTAACCGTGCGATCGTTCTGGCTGATGGCACCTTGTGGAGTTGCTGATCGGATGCCTGTTCGGCGCGTCGTCGTCGCCTTGCCCATTCGCTGACGACACCCAGACGTCCCCGAAAGCCCTTTGTCTTCAGCCGTCGCCAAAGCTCGCTTGCATTGTGGCAACCAGATTTCCATTGCCCGTCCAGGAAGGGCAGCCAGGCTTCGAGTGAACTCTGGCGGGCGCGGAAGATATCGGTCCGCTGGCCACGGACCACTTGACGGACCAGCTTACGGCTGTGGCCGGTGCGACGCACGATCTCCTTGATGGGGATGTCTTCGCTGGCAAGTTTCATGATTGCCGCATTTGTCTCCTCACGCCGCAGATAGCCTTCGTATTGCCGCTTCTCCGCGTAGGTGAGCAGATCGGGATTAATCGTCGTAGCGCCGATCGCAATTCGGATTGTCCGCATCGACTTGCGGACGGCGTCGAGGAAAGCCGCACTCGCATTCTCCATGAGATGCCAGCGGTCGGCGACCTGAACCGCTTCGGGCAACGCCTTCGCGGTCGCTTCACCGTAACCGCCGCCGCGGTCGCGCGAGACGGTTTCGATCTGAGGATGGTCGGCGAGCCAGGCCTCGACGGTGGCAACCTCACGATCAGGCAACAGCGTCACTATCCGCCGCCGCTCCAGATCACAGACGATCGTGCCGTAACGATGGCCGCGACGGAAGGCCCAATCATCAATGCCGACAATTTTGAGAGGATCTGTTTGCAAACAGGCCCGTCGCCGCACCACCCGCAGCAGCGTGTCATTACTGACCGGGACCATCAGCCGCTTCGCAAAACTGGCCGCCGGCCGGCCGCCGAGCGCCAGCCCAAGATGATGAACGATACACTCCAATCGCGAGGTCCGGCGGGATCGCTCGGCGACAACGCAGTCGTCAAAGCGTTCAGCGAAGATTCGTCGACGGCACAATGGCGCATCGCAGATAAAGCGGCGGGCGACGAGGTGAAGCTCTACCTTCATCCCGGCACAGGGAAGATCCGAAACTCGTCGAAGATAGCGGCTATGGATCCGGTGCGACACTCTGCGGCAAAGAGGGCAAGGTCCCGCTGGCGCCCCTGAGCGGGCGGTAACGGCAATCACTCCTTCGCTCTCGGCGATGGCCTCGACGGCTAATCCCGCCGGGATCAACGACGACAAACGCAAATTTCTCACCATGGTGCTGATTCCCCTCAGAAAACAGCACAACGCCAGCAGCGAAAATCATCAAATGTGAGTCAGAGCCAGTTTTGGAAGCCGTTTGACAGTTGGCGGGCGAGCAACTGGACGCGCTGTCCAATGACTTTGACGTGGCTGAAGTGACATACGCCGAACAAGCTGCAACCGCCGGGTACGACCTTTCGACGATCGGCGAGCGGGACACGATCCGCGTCCTTCCCAAATACGCTCCGGCGTTCATGACCATAGCTTTCAATGAACGACTGGCGCAGTTGCTCTCAAGGATGCTCGGTGGTTACTACATCATCAATCAGATCAACGGGCTTATCAATCGCGCCAACAAGAGCAGATATGGACAGGCGTCCTTCCATCGCGACCTTCCATATCAGCACTTCGTCAGTTCAAGGCCACTTGCAATAAATGCCCTGTTCGCGCTTGATGATTTCACAACCGAAAATGGTGCCACCCGGGTCGTACCCGCCAGCCATCATCACGAGGCTTTTCCCTCGGACGAGACGGTGCGGCGGCGTTAGGTTCAGGTAACCGTGCCGCGGGGGACATTCATGATTCTGGACTGCATGCTCTACCACGCCGGATCGACCAACCACACCGACAGGAACCGGCGCGGTGTGAACCACGTCTTCACGATTCCAATGTTGCGGCAGCAGCTCCATCTTCCGTCAGTCTTATCCGATTTTGCGGGACTAAGCGCGGATCAGAAGCAGATTCTCGGGTTTGGTTTGGACGAACATCGCTCGGTGGACTCGTGGTTCGGCGCGCGAGCGAAGAAGTAGATGCTGCAAAGCGAACTGCTGCGCGAGTGAGGCAGGCGGACACCACAGCCCTGCGTCTGCCACTACTGATTAGCTCGCTGGACGTCGGCGGAGGCCTACGGCGAGAAGAAGCCGATAGGAAGAACGCGTCCACCGGATGACAATCAGCCCGTCCTTCCCGGGACGTATCCATTCATCCAGGCATGATGCGCAGCTCGAGATCGGAAAGCTTCACCAACTCACAGTCATGCAATCCGCAAGCGGCATGAGGCAGTGCCGAATCCAGCAGATGGGCACACCCCCTCGGCATCGTCGACGCCGTCAAGGGGGCACAGGACCAGTGCGGTGGACACCAGACGGTAGAGCCTAGCCATCGCGCTCAAAACCAAAATAAGAAGGATGTCGAATCGGCGGCAGGTCGCTAACCTGATCACGCTTTAGGCTTCCTTGGCTCGTCGAAATCGCCAACTGCTTTTCGAGCAAAGCAATCACGCCCGACAGGCCGACCGCCATGACGCCCATACCGAACGAGACCGAGCCCAGGATCTCACGGATTTCGGACTTGGCGAACAAGTAGATCAAGATGCCTCCGCCAATCTGTGGAACACCAAGAATTCCGAGTATCGCGCGCATGATTTGCCTCCCAGATTTCACCAGACAATCGCGCAACAATCGCGCGTGCGCAAGTATTGAAATCGGCTTATATGCGCCCCGTCTAATCAACAATAAGCCAGTGCAAAAGATGAATATGCAAAGGCAAATTTGTTCAGCCATGATGTACGGCAGGCAAAGCTTGCCGGGCATATCCGGCATTGGACGCAATGCGCCGACTCCGATTGTGGTCTTGTCCGACAGCCGTCGGCGTGACAGGTAGCGCGTCGACACATCGACGATCAACAGAGCAACCAATGCGCGCAGCAAAATCAGATCAGGAGCCGGCAACGCTTGTCACGCGGGTCCTTTCCGGGTTGGCGATGGCTGCCACGGCCGGCGCACTCGATCGGAGCGGGGTCCGCGGTCTCCCCGAATGGCTCACCTTGTGGTGGTGGTGCACCGCCACGATCTGGTCAGGTTCTTTGGCGCTTGGTCTCCTTCGGGCAAGGGATCTTCCGGGCGCCCTTTTGCTTGAGACCGTCATCGGGATCGCAGCCACCAGCCTGGCGCTGCTGCTGCCAATCACCTGGACAGGCTTCACCGCCGGGAGCGTTATGACCGCGTGGAGTCTCGCCGTTACCGTCTGTGTCCTTCCCGGCCTTGCACGCACGGGCCTGTGCGTGACCCGCCTCGAGGAACTGGGCCTCCTGCTGCTGTGTTGCGCCAGTTCCTACGCATGGGCGCTGCCAACCAGCCGAGCCGTCGACGTCCTGTTGGCAACAGGCCGTTTTCCGGCATGGACGGACTATCTCATTCACGCCGGGGAGATCGCCAGGCTCGGGCCCTATGCCGCATTCGGGCGCGGGCTCGCCTCCGTGGTTGATGTCGCCCCCGGATTCTATCACTTCGGCAGTTATGTCCTGCCTGCGACCTTCGCCAACCTTTCAAACGCCATTCCGCTGCAGGTGGCGGTTTCAAGCTGGCTGGGGATTTCCTTCCTCATGCTGACGCTTGGCGTCGCTGCGGTCGGAATGGCACTACGCGGCGGAGCGCTTGCCATAGCCAGCGTTGCGGCTGTTACCGCTGTTCCTGATCCGTCGTTCTACTGGCTCGGGAATGGTTTTTTCGGCTTTCACTGGCTCCTGGTAACCGTACCAGGATCGGGTTACGGGATCGGAATCGTGTCCGCAGCCACGGTCCTGCTCCTGCGGTGGGCATCGCAGCCCCGAAAACTCCTGCTCGTGGGCAGTGCGATCCTGGGGCTTTGTACGATTCTTTTCCGCGTCCATTGCGCGATGCTCTTCGCCCCGGTGTGGGCGGCGGTCACTTTCGCTCGATCAGGCGGCGCTTCGTTGCAGACGCAACTCGTCAAGCTCGCAACTATCGCCCTTGCGCTTATCCTTCTCGTAACCTTCATCCTGGCTGTCCCACTGAGGAAAGCGCTTGGCTATCGCTTGAATCTGCTTTCATACCTCGACATCATCCAGCGTCAGGACGCGATGGTGCGGACGGACGTCGTTTACACGCAGCTGACGGCCCACAGTGTCGTCCTTGCCGCCATCTTTGGCATCGCTGTGCTGCTACTCAGCGCTTTGGGCGCGCCGTTGCTCATCTATGCCGCGTATGTCGCGCAGAAGCTCGTCGGTCGTGAGGGAAAGCTGACGGATTTCATTCCAGGCCTGTTCGTGCTGTCGCTTGTCGCAGTCACAGTTCTGGCACCTACTCCCTGGACTGGCGACATCACCGAACTGAAACATCGTGGCTTTGTGCTCGTCTATGCGATGATCGTGCCCTGGGCCGTCCTCGCTGTCGTCGATTTTTGGAGACAGTTATTTCCCCCGAACAGGACCTTTGCAAATCTCGTTTCCTGCTTGGCGGCGGTCATCGCTATTGCCGTTCCCATGCTCTTTGGCCAACAAATGTCGACGCCGCGATTTGCATGGGCGGTGGACTTTTTCAATACCCGGGTCGACCCCGCGCTTTTTTCTCTCGCCGAGCACCTTCGTATTCACGCAGGCGCTGGTGATGTTCTTACCTTCGACAGGCCTGACCCGGAAGTCACGCTCGCGGATCAAGCAACCGTGGTCACTGCTCTGACGGGCATGCCGGCCTTCGTAAGTCGAGTGAAAGTATACTCGCTAAGATCGGACAGCTTCGCGAAAACGGTTCAGCAGCGGCTGCTTCTCCTCAAGTCCGTCGAGGAGGCAAGCAGCTACGACAAGGCCGCCTCACTATTGGAACAAGCCGGGATACGATGGTATCTGGTAAACAGCAGTCGCCCGCCGCAATGGGACCCGACCGGGGCCAAAGCGGACCTGAAGGCCGGCGAGTGGCTGCTGTTCCGGTTTGAAAAGTAGCGCGCCGGAAAACAGGCCTTCACGGTCTTTTTCGAGACAGCAAGCCGTGACGCGCCGTGGTAGAACGCGCGACGGCTCTGATAATGTCTATCCTTCACCAATATGCTTTGACGTGCTGGCGAAGTCGGGGTACGGCCCTGCTTGGGCAGGGCTACAACTTCTGCCCGTCAAAAATTGCGGTTCACTATTCTGGTTCGCGCAATCGCAGTCAACGGTACTCGGAGCGGCAGTGCACATCCGCATGTCATCTCAGGTAGAAAAGCCCAACGTCGTCGAACGCCATCTGATTCTTGGTGGAAGCGGCTTCATTGGCCGACATGTTGCTGCACTCCTGGTGCAACGCGGGCATGAAGTTGTCCTGGCCGGGCGCTCTCTTTCGAAGCCGACATTTGCGCCTGCGCTTGACGAGCGAATCGCATGGCGTAGTTTCGATCTTGCCAACGCGCAATGGGATAGCCTGATCGAAGGAGTCACGGTCATCCACCATTATGCATGGTCGTCCGTTCCTGCCAGCGCCAACAACGACCCCACCCTTGATCTATCGACCAATGTGGCGCCAACGCTGGCTTTGCTGGATGCGCTTCGAAAAAAAGGCGCCCAGGCGCCGCGGCTGATCTTCGCGTCGTCCGGCGGCACGGTTTACGGCAAACTGCTGCGCGTTCCGGTGCATGAAGATCACCGCCTAAACCCAATAACCGCCTACGGGGCCGGCAAAGCTGCGGTTGAACTGTATCTGGGCACCTATCGAGCCCTCTACGGGCTCGACTGTCGTGTGGCGCGTCTGGCCAATCCTTTTGGAGCAGGGCAGAATTTGGCAAAAGGCCTCGGTGCGGTGACGACGTTCCTGCATCACGCATTGTCGCATCAGCCAATAATCGTCTGGGGCGATGGCGAGGTCATACGTGATTTCATTCACATCTCCGATGCCGCCGCAGGCCTTGTTGCGCTGGCATGCGCGGCGCCGCTCGACGGCCATCAGGTATTCAACATCGGGAGCGGGGAGGGGGTCAGCCTCAACGGGATCATCGCCGAACTTGAATCAAAACTCTCACTTAGATTGGACGTTCGCTATGAGCGCGGTCGGAAATTTGATGTTCCAGTGAGCGTGCTCGACATCTCGCTCATTCGGGAGACGCTGGGGTGGCGACCCACTCTCTCCTTTTCCGAAGGCTTGAGCCAGACACTCGCGGATCTTGGAGGTAGCGCAACGCATCGTGACAGGTCAGCGGTAAGTGGCGCGGCACATTAGACCAGGGAAAAGAAAATCAATGGGAGAGATATTCGAACGGGTCCTGCCGCAACAAGCACTGGAGTGGACCGGCGAACGGTTGACAACCGCTACAGCGGGTCAGGTGGAGGTCGAGCACCTTCACCGCTATTTTCTTGCCCGGGCTCTTTGCCGCGGCCTTGATGTTGTCGATGTGGCCTCAGGTGAGGGCTACGGCTCCGCTCTTCTGGCCCAAGTCGCGCGATCGGTTGTCGGTATCGAGTTGTCCGAGGACGCGGTGGCGCACGCCCAGAGGGGCTACGTCGCTTCCAACCTTCGCTACCAGCAAGGAGACGCTCGCAAGCTGCCTTTGGAAGATGCGAGTGTCGACGTGGTCGTATCGTTCGAAACGCTTGAGCATTTCCTTGAACATGATCTGTTTATCGCCGAGGTTAGGCGCGTTTTGCGGCCAGCCGGTTTTCTCATCCTTTCATCTCCTGAACGAGATGTTTATTCTCCGGTCGGAAGCCCTGCCAATCCCTATCATGTGCACGAACTCTCGCGTGTCGAGTTCGAGGCCCTGCTGAAGGGGACGTTTCGCAATGTCTTGATACTCCTTCAGAGACCGCTGCTCGGATCAACGCTTATCGCAGATGACGAGGCTGGAATATCGAGAACGCTAACGTTCGAGCGACGAGGAGAGAAGCATTACGAGGTCAGTCACGGCTTGCCTCGGCCGCCCTACAATATTGCGATTGCGTCCGAATCGGAACTTCCCAGCGTTCCTAATTCGTTGTTCATCGAAACAAGCGAGATCGGCGAAATTCTGGCGCGAGCAGAGAGTGGCGCAGCCGCCCAGGCGGAGCTTCGCAGCTACATGGGGCAGACGGAATTGCTAGCTTCCGGTCTTCGCAGCGAGATTGAAACGGCTGGTGAAACCATCAAGGCACAAGTCGAACGGGCCGAAAAAGCAGAAGCCTCTTTGGCCTTGGCCCAGTCGGGGAGCAGTGTCGAGGGGCTGCGCAGCGCCGCCGAAATCGCCAAGGACCAGCAGCACCCCACCGGGACCTTTGATGCGGCGGCAACCGAAATTCAAGCTTCAGCGTCCGCATCCTCGGCTGAACTCGAGCGGCTACGGTCCGAGTTGATGCAAGTGCGCTCCGAACTGGCCGTGACAGCCGTGCAGCGAGACGTGTTGAGAACGTCTTTCCGGGGCCACGCCAACCTCCTCGCTGGATCGCGTCTACGACAGCAAAATGCTGAATGGGAAGCCCGGGTTGCGGAATTGGAAAGCAGGGCTGCCGAATGGGAGCAACGCTACTTTGGCCTGCGCGGCCGCCTCATCGTCATTCTGAAACGCTTTGGGATAGTTGGCGCGTCGCGGCTTTTTCCTCGCCCGCTCCGCGCCTTTGTCCGTAATCGTATTCTTGGGCCGGGACGCACACAATGAATAGTCGCGATAGCGTTATAGCTGATGAAATTCGCCATGAATTCATCGCAATGCTGGAAATGACGGGGTTCGTAGATGCCGACTATTATCGTTCCTCCCTTAACCGGCCGGAACTGCGGGATCCGGTGGGGCACTATGCCGAAATTGGCTGGCGGATTGGATTGGAGCCTAATGCGCGATTCAACGGCGATTTCTTGCGCCCTTTCTACGAGACGGCAGGGATGTTCAGGCCGCCTGCGTATGTCTGGCTAGAACTCTCGGCTCTGTTGGGGGGGGCGCTGCCCGCGAACAGGCGCGAAGCCGAGCAGGTTGCATCCGACTTGCGGCTGTCGCCTACCTTCGATGCTGAATTTTACGCTCGCCGTTTGCCTGTCGGGATGGACCCTGCCTTACACTATGTATTAGTCGGCGAGCCGCTGGGCTGGCGCGCATCGGCTTTGTTTGATGCGGCTTATTATCGGGAACGCTATCCAGACATAGCGAGCGCCGGGTTTTCGCCTTTGCTGCACTATGAGCGCAATGGCAGGCGCGAAGGTCGACGAGCGGTGTCTGTCGTTGACAGATTAGAGTTTCCGCCCTTGCCGCAGTCCGAAAAACCAGTCGTGCTTCTGATTTCACATGAGGTTTCGAGAACGGGCGCGCCGATGTTGGGCTGGAACCTTGCCCGGGAGCTAACGAAGAGTGCAAGGGTGGTTTCCCTGATGATGCGCGGTGGAGAACTGGAAAAGGACTTCACCGCCGTTGCCGCCTCGTCCGTTGGTCCGTTGACATGGGAGGACTGGCACCCGGCGGACGCAAGCCGGCTAGCCAAGCGGATCGCGGAGGAATTCAGGCCACTTTATGCCATCGCCAACAGCATAGAGACGCAGATCATGGTGCCTGCCCTGGCGTCTTGTGGGGTGCCGAGCGTTGCTTTGGTGCATGAGTTTGCCGTCTACACGCGCCCTATAACCAAGATGCGCAACGTTTATGACTGGGCGAACCATATCGTTTTCCCAGCCGATATCGTTGCGCAGTCTTCGTACGATGCCTTTCCTGGCCTCGAAAAGCGCCCTGGAATTCATATCATGCCGCAGGGGCGCAGCGATTCGCCGCCGGGGCCTTCGGCCCATGACCCGACTGACAAAAAAAGTGACGAGTTGCTCCTTCGTTTGCGGCCCGAAGGGGAGGAGGCCTCCTTTCTGGTGCTTGGCGCCGGCACGGTGCATATTCGCAAAGGCGTTGATCTTTTTGTAAGCGTGGCTACCGCAGCGAAACGGCTGCGACCGAACGTTCGCTTTCGATTTGTCTGGATCGGTGCCGGGTACGCTCCGGAGCATGACGCTGGCTATTCCGCGTATCTCGCCTATCAGATAGCCCAGTCGGATCTGGGAGATAGCTTGATCATGCTTGATGCGGTCTCGGATCTGGAGCCCGCATACGCCGCTGCAGATGCCTTCTTTCTCAGTTCCCGCCTCGATCCGCAGCCAAACGTGGCTATCGATACGGTTATGCGTGGGATACCGACCGTGTGTTTCCAGGGAGCCTGTGGGACGGCGGAAATCCTGGGGGCCGACGATGCAACACGCCCTCTCATCGCACCTCACCTCGATGTTCATGCCGCAGCCGTCATCCTGTGCGGACTGGCAGACAACCGCGAAAAGGCAAAGGCCCTGGGAGCCGAAGTGGCGCGGGTAGGGCATGCTGCCTACAACATGACTACCTATGTTCAACAAATCGACGAGTGGGGCAAAACAGCTGCGGCAGCACTTCATGACGAGGATCTTGCCACGCTGACGATGGCTGCTGCTGTCGATCCAGATATGGTTCTTCCTTCAGGTCTGGCATCCGTTGCCGAGTTGGAAGCCGAGCGGCGAACGCTCCTGCAATGGAGCATCATGGGCCTTTCAGGCGATTCGACAGTCAACCCACAGTTCCGTCGTCCTTGTGCAGGCTTCAATCCGCAAAGCTATGCAGAAGCGAATCCAGACGAGTGCGGCCCGGAAAAAGCCCATCCCTTGGCCCATTGGCTCCGCGCCGGGCGCCCCGCCGGCCCCTGGTCCCGGGACGTTTTCAATCCTGTCAACGGCATTCCCCGGCCCTCGGAAGGTATGCAGCGCGTGGCCCTTCATGCCCATTTCTACTATGAAGATCTGGCTGGTGATCTGGCTTTCCGGCTCAAGCGCAACCGCACTCGCTGCGATCTGTTCCTGTCCACGGACACCGACGCCAAAGCCAGGCATCTTCGAGCCGCGTTTGGCAACCACCACGGTTCCGTTGAAGTTGCAATCGTCCCCAACAGGGGGCGCGATGTCGGACCGCTTGTTACTGAATTCTTGCCGCAGCTGCTTGATGGTCGCTACGATCTGATCGGCCACGTGCACGCCAAGAGGAGCGTGGGCACGGACGTGGCTATGGGCGAGGCATGGCGCCATTTCCTTTGGGAGAATTTGGTTGGTGGCGAACACGCGATGCTCGACCTGGCTGCCGCAGTCTTCGCGTCAAAACCGGCGATCGGTCTTTTGATGGCGGAAGATCCACACCTCGTTGGTTGGAGCAACAACAGGGAAATCGCTGAAGATCTGGCGAGACGGATGGGCATCGCCACGCCCCTGGGGGACTTTTTCGATTTCCCGCTTGGTACCATGTTCTGGTGCCGGCCAAAGATGTTGCTTCCGCTACTCGAACTGGGTCTCGATTGGAATGATTACCCATCGGAGCCCGTTCCTTATGACGGCACCGTCCTCCATGCGATCGAGCGCTTGTTGCCTTTTGTTGCGCGCAAGACCGGATTCGATACCGCTGGTTTGCGCGTGCCTGGCACGAACTGGTAACAGGAATTGGGCTGACAGCCGAAAGAGCTTACCGCCCCGCGTGCTTTCCAATCCTCAGAACGTGATTAGGGGATCTGCGGAATGATCGAGATGGACAACGTTTTCGTGCATGAAAAAGCACTCTGCGAGAGTGCGGCGATTGGCAATGGCACGCGCATTTGGGCGTTTGCCCATATCCTGCCGGGCGCGAAGATTGGCGAAGGATGCAATATCTGCGACGGAGTTTTCGTTGAGAACGACGTCGTTGTGGGCGATAATGTCACCGTCAAGTGCGGCGTTCAGCTGTGGGATGGCGTCTCACTGGAAGACGACGTGTTCGTCGGTCCCAACGCAACGTTTACCAACGATCGGTTTCCACGCAGTAAGGTCTATCCTGAAGCCTTTCACAGGACGATTGTTCGCAAAGGCGCCTCCATAGGCGCCAATGCCACCATTCTGCCCGGCATCGAGATCGGACCTGGCGCGATGATCGGCGCCGGGGCAGTCGTTACACGAAGTGTTCCCCCGAACGCGATCGTGGCCGGCAACCCGGCCCGAATAAAAGGCTACGTCCAGATCGGCGGCGCACAAATGTCCAAGCCCGTCTTGTTGACTCAGCCTCAGGGTGCCGTTGAGGGCGGTGTGCAGGATCTGGGCGTTGGCGGCGCAACCTTGCATGACCTTAAAGTGGTGGCCGACATGCGCGGCAGCCTTACCGCCGGCGAGTTCGAGCGTAACATTCCTTTCATTCCCCAACGATATTTCGTGGTGTTCGACGTCCCTTCTCGCGAAGTCAGGGGCGAACACGCCCATAAAAAATGCAAGCAATTCCTGATCTGCCTAAAGGGGTCTGTAGGCGTACTGCTTGATGATGGCAAATCCCGCCGGGAATTAGTACTGGACAGCCCTGGAATTGGCGTCTACATGCCTGAGATGATTTGGGGAACTCAGTATAAATACTCCAAAGATTCAGTATTGTTGGTGTTTGCTTCTAATTTCTATGATCAGAACGATTATATCCGCACATATGATGAATTTCAAAAGCTATCCGCCAGTGCAAACGCAGACTGATCGAAAAAGATCTCAACAGAGCGTATGGGAAATTATCCGGTTTCTTGCGTCTGGCGCACTGAATACCAGTATTACATACGTAATATTTCTAATGCTAATTCAGATATCCTCTCCATCAATCGCTTACACGCTATCTTATTCTATCGGGATTATCATCGCGTATCTCTTGAACATATTTTTTGTTTTTAGATCGGGACACAGCAAACGAATGGCAGCAGCTGTGATTGCTTCATACCTTCTCCAATATTTCTATGGCCTTGCAGCACTGAATATACTGATAAATTTTCTCCTGCTGCCAGCGTTTTTTGCCATGGCTGTCGTAATCATTACGACGATTCCACTGCAATATCTGATTTTGCGATCCGCTGCTGCACAAGCGCTGGCCGCCAAGATACATGAGGGAATGGACAATGACTGACAGGAGCGTTCAGCGAAGTTCGGGATCGCTATGGCTACAAGCCGCGATAGTGACGGCGGTCTTCAGCGCGCTGATGATCCGGCAGTCGTTGCAGCATGGCAGGCTGGCTCTCCCACCGACCTTCGATGATGTCTCCTACCTCAACCAAGGTGTGTCCTATCTTTCGATCTTCGATGCTCAAGGCTTCACCGGCCTTCTCAATACCTATCTCGCCGGCCCGCCTCACGCTCCGATTTCGACCGGCGCAGCCTTCGCTGGACTTGCGCTTTTCGGCGTTCACGATTGGATAGGGGCGGTAACGAACGCGGTCATACTTTTATTTTTCTCACGTTTTTTTCTTACAGTTGCGCGAGACCTGACGGTAGCGCAGTCCACGCTGCTTCTTTCGGCTCTTTGGTGCGCCCCGTATATCGGCATGGCGCTGATATGGTTTCGTCCTGACATGTTTGCGGCGCTGCTTGTCGCCGTCGGCACGGTCTACATCGTCACGCGAACGGACTGGGTGGCGAACCGTCGAGCGCAAATAATCGGCGGCCTCTTTTGCGGCTTGTCGCTATGGGGAAAGCCGACGATATTTCCGCTCACGCTCGCGCTTTATAGCGTCGCGGTGCTGCTGGCATCTCTTCCAGCCACCTTCAACAGAGAATACAAAAAGATTCTTTATGCCGCTATGGTCGTGTTCGGCTTGGCGATAACGGTAAGCTTGCCCTACTATGCCTTCTCCCTCGATAGTGTTGTGTCGTATATATTTGATGTAGTTTTTGGGAGCCAGGCGGATATATATGTTCATCCCCTTCCCCTTGTCGAAACCCTCAATTTCTACCTGACCGGATATTACGGAAAAATATCGATTGGCTGGTGGGTTTACGGCGCGCCGATTGTCGCCCTCCTCGCCTTCATAGCGCTCTGGATCAGATCCGATATAACGGCACTGCGAAGAGCACTGCTGGTTGTTGCGCTTGTGCTCATCGCTTATGTCGCAGTCACAGTTCCGACCTTCAAGGGCCCACACGGATTTCCGTTCGCGGCTGCACTACTGGTGTCCACCGCGCTGGCGGCCACTATAATTGCGCGAAGCTTGCCGCGCATCTATTCGACGGCGTTCTGCGCTTTGGTTCTTGCGGTTTCGCTCTGGCAGTTTGAGTGGGAATTCACAATATCACACTCATACGTCACTACAGCGCAAGCAAATACTCGACATGCATTGGTCGATGAAATGACAGAAATTATTGGAGACAATGTCGATAATAGAACTATCCTGTTTTCGACATCTTCAAACTACTCGAATTTCTTGACGCTAGAATTCCAATACCGCCAGAAGGGACTTCCCCTTCCTCGCTGGAGCGTTCCGCACTTGAGCGCAGATTTTGATGAGCATGAGCGAGAAATTCAGAAGGCGGATATAGTTGTCGCCTATACGCCTGATTTCACCGACGTCATTCCAAACCTACCCACCGCGAGTGCCGCGTTTCGGCAACGCTTTGTCGATGCCGTTAAGCAGAGCGGGTTATTTTCCGGTCCAGCGCTGATAACCGATGCCGCTTTCGGTGGGGGTATCTTGATCTTCAAGAGGATTGGCGTGCGATAATCGAACCCAACTTATCTAAGCGAGCTAGGCGAGTATGACCCGTTCAACAGCGAGTAGATGTGTGGCGCGCGCAACATGGACATCGATACACTTGGACTATCGGTTCTTCCTACCATGAAAATCATCACCGGATATCCATCTACCTCGTCAACGCGGAATTGTCATTGACACTCAATGAAAATGCCTAAGCGTAGGACTAGAGAACATGCCCAGCTGTCGGCAAGGCAATGAGGTTTAGACTTGATTTCAAATGATCTTAACGGAAGCTCGTATTTCCGTTTTGTGGATGGACTTCGGGCCATTGCTGTAACAAGCGTCATATTTTACCATTTGAACGTTCCATATGTATCAGGCGGGTACGTCGGCGTAGACATATTTTTTGTCATCTCAGGTTTCCTCATCATAAATCAGATTTTGTACGGATTGAAGGATGGTTCGTTTTCTTTTTCTGATTTTTGGTCGCGACGGGCGCTTCGGATATTACCCCCCTATCTTCTCGTTGTCTTAACCAGCGCAATTGTAGCCCTCCATGTCCTGGTACTTCCAAGCGAATTTGAAGAGTTCGGACAGGAGGTTCTCCATTCTGCTGGAATGGTTGCTAATCAATTAT
The DNA here is from genome assembly GCF_040317555.1 of Mesorhizobium sp. M1406. NCBI lineage: Bacteria > Pseudomonadati > Pseudomonadota > Alphaproteobacteria > Hyphomicrobiales > Phyllobacteriaceae > Mesorhizobium > Mesorhizobium sp. M1406. The sequence continues at coordinate 121,046 of NZ_JAMYKW010000011.1, forward strand.
TTCTTAACCAACAAGGTTATTTCGATACGGAGTCCGGATCGAAAATTCTTCTTCATCTCTGGTCGCTTGCTGTAGAAGAACAATTCTATCTTTTCGCACCTCTCCTACTCTGGTTGGCGTGCCGACTGAGAATCTCGATCCCCGGCCTCGGCGTCGTGGTCGCGATCACGTCACTCGCGGGCTGCATCTATTATACAGGTACGGGCATCACCAAGAACTACGCCTTCTATCTGATGCCGTTCCGCGCATGGGAATTTGTTGTCGGGGGCGCGATTTTGGGGGCGGTGCCGTATCTTCAAAGGTTGCCGGCGATCGCAATCGAAGTGATCGGCGTGCTCGGTTTCGTGCTGATTGCCTATGCCGTTTTCTATTTCAACTCACAAACACCTTTCCCGTCTTATTGGGCGACGCTTCCCGCCGTCGGCACCGCGATGGTAATTGGTGCGGGCGTCGCGTTGCGACGCGGTATCGGGACCTGGTGGCTTGCGACGCCACCAATGGTTGGCATTGGTGTTGTCTCATACGCTTGGTATTTATGGCACTGGCCTGCTCTTGCATTGGCTCGCATTTACAACTTCGGAAACCCGAGCCCGAAATGGATGGCTGCGGTCGGCGTCTTGTCCTTTGTGCTCGCGATTTGCACTCACATCTGGATCGAGCGGCCGATTCTCACGTGGCGACGAGAGAAGGGGAAATACCGACTTGGCTGGTATCCAGCCATCAATGGGGTAGTTGCCTGTATTATTGCCTCTATCGCCGGCCTGGGATTCGTCTATTTGGCTCCGAAGATTGTGGTGAATTTGTCACCCTTGCTTGCCAGTATCGAACCCTACCCGTCGAATGGAATGGCTTGCAATTTAGGTGTCATCGAAAGCACAACTGCTTGCTTAACCTATCTCGATGGGAAAAGACCAATCCTCGTGTTTGGGGACTCTCACGCGGGCGTAAGTTATGGAGCTATTGAGGACGCGTATCACAATCCCGCCATGGCCGGCCTAATGCTTCCTAACTGTCCATCGATTTTCGATATTCGAGTAGTCGGATTTGACGCTACGATGGAAGCGAACTGCGTCGACCTAAAGTCGCGCGGTCTCGCACAATTGGAGACCGATGTTCATGCCAAGAGTGCAATTTTGATCTCCCTCTGGACAATGTATGGGAAATGGTCGGGCGAACCTGGACCCGGTGAACAAGGTAGGTTCCTTGCTGAGGTAGGCGCTGATGCGCCAGCTCCCGCGCAGCGCGATTTTTATCAGCGCAAGCTCACGGAAACTATAGAGAAACTTCATTCCCTGGGGGTCGAAAGGATCGCTCTGTTTGCTCCTGTCCCAGAGATGCCTCGTTTCGCTCCGGATTGTGTCGTTAGAGCATTGAGATATGGTTTTGATGTCGACGAATTATGCTCGGTTACTCAAGCTGCGTCAAAGGATCGACGGACCGGCGCAATGCAGTTGCTGGATGCAGTTGCAGCCCAATTCCCATACGTAAGGATCATTGATCCTGTACCTGCTATGTGTGATGACACCTGGTGTCGTCCCTATCGCCACACAACAATTTTATATCGGGATATCAATCATTTATTACCCGCAGGAGTTCGAGCCGTCATTGACGCGAACCGAGAAACTTTTGACTGGGTTATGGGATCGAAATGATAACTTGCCTATGGCGAACTTGACAAAGTGACGGCCGGCGATCGCGAGGTTCCTACCGTCGACGGCTTCCTCGCAGAACTGCCAGCGATCGAGTGGCCAGCCATAGCATGACATGAGAGGTGCTCGGATCAGTTCCCGAGAAGCGGGCCAAGTTTCGGGTGGCAGTCAGGGCAATAGCTGTCGTTCAACCAGGTATTTTGTGACCAGGGCCGCACCGTCAGTGGTGAGATGGCCGTAATCCCAAGACGTGAGCTTGCTCAGATTTCCCGGGACATGGGTCAAACAGCCAGCATCCTTGCAAAGCAAATCGACGAGCGAAACATAATCGGCGTCAGCCGCTTTGGCGATGGCGGATATCCGGTTGTTCGTGGCAAAGGTATCCGGGCTAAATCCACCGCTGAGACGGTCGGGCAATTCCTTTCCGCCGTTCAGCCAGGCGTAATATACGAGTTTAGGCAATGCATCCGACCAGCGAGGCGCGGGACCGACGACCACGATCCTAGCGGGCCCAGCAGCCTTTATCCCTGCTATTGTCGCTGCCAGGTCGCCATCGAGTTGTGTGCCTTCTTTCCAGTCGCCATAGAATCCCCAAGCCGCGAACAGCACGACCGTATCCGGGTGACCGTGTCGGATTTCGTCTAGGACGGCGCGGTTGCTTTCGCCACATGGTCCAGCGAAATTCAGTAGAGGTGGACAGCTATCTTTAGTGAATTGGGCGATGTCGATGTCGCTCGAAAGCGTCGGCCTCATCCCAGCGTAGAGCCGCGCGGCATGGGAGTCTCCCCATACAATCACTGTTTTCCCGCCGGCTGTCGGAGACTTGAGAAAACACTTCGAATTGAAGGCTTCGAATGGGTCTCCAGTCCTGATCCAGCAATCCAGGGCTCGACCTTCTTTTGCATATTCGTAGTGGCCGTAGGCGAGAACGTCGCGAACTTCCTCCGGAAATCTCAGCGCAAACCCCTGCGTGGAAACTCCCGCGAAGCTCACTGTCCCCAAGAGGACAATGGCGCCCACCAAGGGAACAACGCTCCATCTGTTCCAGGTCCCGAATCGGATCGGCCGTTCGATCAACCAGTAACTGGCTGCTGCCAGGAAAAAACTTCCTGCCAAGCAGGTGAGGGTTTGCGCGGCCGAAATCGAGCCGCCATTGTGCAGCCTTGCGAAGACTAGGATCGGCCAGTGCCACAGATATAGCGGGTAGCTAATCAGCCCAACGGCGACCAAGACTTTGCCGCCAAGCAGTCGGCCGACGATCCCTCTCGGTCCGGCCCAAATCAGCGCTGCTGCCCCACCAGATGCAACAAGGTGTGGAAGTGGAGACGTTGAGCCGGACCACAATGCCGCCGCTGAGATCGCCAGGACCGCAGTGACCCCGACAATGGCGGTTCTATAACCCGCAACGTCGTTGCCAAGGTGGCCATAGCGAAGATTAAGTGCCGCTAGAACTCCGCCCAGCGAAAGCTCCCAGGCTCTTGCCCAAGGGGCATAGAATGCGGCGGTAGGATCTCGGAAGGACAACAAAAAGCCGACCGCGAAAGACACCAGCGTGACAAGGATAAGAGCCGCCAAAATGGGATGCTTGAACCTGATCAGCACCCCTAAAAACAGCGGCCACACAAGATAGAACTGCTCTTCGACACCTAACGACCAGAGATGGAGCAGCGGCTTTGTTTCCGCTGCGGCATCAAAATATCCCGCCTCACTCCAGAACTGGAAATTCGGGATGAAGATCGACGAGGCGACAATCGACTTGCTCAGCCTTGTCATCTCTTCGGGGTCTAGTAACATCCACCCCATGGCAAAAGCAAATGCCAGCACCAACGCAAGTGCTGGGAATATTCGGCGCACCCGGTTCGCGTAGAAATGCTTGTACGTGAACGTGTCGCTGACAATGATCGAAGTGATCAGAAAGCCGGAGATAACGAAAAACACGTCAACGCCGATGAACCCACCGGGAACAAAATGCGGGAAGGCGTGAAAGCCTAAGACCAAGATCACTGCGGCGGCGCGCAGCCCGTCTATGTCGCCTCTATACTGGATCGCAGTCGGCCGTGACGTGCGCTGTGCTGTTCTCTGAACCAAAATTGAGAATGGGGTAGCTACCGTATCTGTAGGCCATCGACGGCCGCTGCCCACCATTATCCGAGATCCTACACATCACCAACCTGCCCGCGAGGGCGGAAGGACTGACCATGCGGCAAGCCCACCCAATCTGCCAGCGCCGGCTATCACACTCTGGCCTGAAAGGAATCCCTGGCACATTGCCGCAACGTTGCCAGGAACTTATGGCGCTTGGCGGCCAACACGGGACGAGCGTTTAGCGGTGAGAGCAATCGCAGCCGGGTACTCGACCGCGATTAGACTGACTCCCTCGAAACCTGCCTCGATCACCCCGCACCAGACGTCGGCGCCGTACTCGGTATAAACTCGCCAGTCTTCGCCGGTCTGCGTTGGATCACCGTGATAACTGGGCGGGAGGTTGTCACGTCTTTGGGTCATGCGTCCGACGATAATGGGAACGGTAAAGCAGAGGCTGCCACCCGGTTTCAAAACTCGCAGGCATTCTCTTAGGCCAACCGTCGGATCTGGCACGTGCTCCAGCGTGTCGGAATGAACCACCACGTCGAAGCTAGATTCCGGGAAGCTCAAAGCCTGCATGTCCTCTTTCGGGTAGCTGGCAGACCGGTATCCTGACATTCCCCGGAGCGTATCAGAGAGGCCGGCGGCCCCGTTCAGATCGAGCAACGAAAGCCCTGCCGCCCGATTGCTGCAAGTGAATTCGGCGAGGACCGGCCCGGCGCCCCATACAGAAATCAGTGCCCGGCCCAAGGCAATAGAACGAAGGTTCCCGCCGCATCCGAGACAGGTCCGACCTTGCTGCAAATCCACATAGCGTACCTCCTCCGGCGAAAGCCTCCATTCCGAGATGAGTTCAGGCCAGAGAACGCTCCTGTCTTGGAAGTCGATACTGCCGCAGATCGAACAGAAGGTCATTCAAGAGTCCTAAAAAACGGAGGGCCGCTCACTTTACGTTACCACGAGGTACAACTGCGCGCATCCCGAAGCGCGCACGACCCCTCATGATCCTCTGCCTCCCGAAACGATGTGGCTGATGATGCGCAGTGGCCGCCGTTTGGTGTTTTCCGCCGTGCGCCAGATGTAGAGACCGAGAATGCCCTGCACAGTCAGAATAAGCGACCCGAGGAACAAGGTCAGCACAATCTGTGTCGCATAGCCGGCCTGGCTGATATAGCCGGTAATGCGCGCAATAAGCGTTACCACACCCATGACCAGACTTATCGCGCAGCCGATGGCTCCCAGCCAAAGAACCAGCATGATGGGCAGATCAGAGAAGGAAAGTACGCTGTCCATCATGTAACGAAATCGACGCGAAAAATTCCACGCGCTTTTGCCGTGCAGGCGCGGTTTGCGCGCATAGGCAACGAATTCACGGCGAAAGCCGACCCAGAACAGCTGCGCCACCAGCGAACTGTTGGGTTCTTCGATCGCCAACACGGCATCCAGAACCCGCCGGTTGCAGGCAAAGACGTCCACGCCGCCTTTCGGCATATCAGGCAGCACAAAGGCCCGGTAGGTGCTCCAGAACGTATTGGACAAGAACCGCGTCAGCGCCGGGTCATTGCGGCCCTCGCGCTTGCCGAACGCGATGTCGGCACGATCGGCGGCCAGAATCCGGAAGAACTCGAGGACGAGTTCGGGTGGTTCCTGAAGGTCGGCGGCCATCGCTGCGATGTATTTTCCCGATGCCTTCTCCATGCCGGTGCGGATCGCTGCGAACGAGCCGAAGTTGCGGCTGTGGAACACCACCTTGCAAGTATAGGGGGTTTTAGACGCAAGCTCGACCAAGAGCTGTCCGGACCGGTCCGGAGACCCGTCGACGACGAAGACGACTTCGAGATCGCCGCCGAGTTTTGCGTTGAGGCCATCTAGAGCTGCGGCAAGGCTTGGGATGTTCTCGGCATTGCGGTAGACCGGGATCACGAGCGAATGGGTGGTCATCAGGCTTTCCAATCGACGATCGCCGAACAGACGCGATCGACCTCGCCCTCCGTCATCCCAGGAAAACAGGGCAGTGACAAGATACGAGCGACGCTGTCGCGCGACGCTTTCAGTCCAGACGATGACTCCCGCATCGGCAGGCCGGACCAGCCCGCCTGATCGGGGTCGAGAATGGGATAATGGATGTCCGAAGCGATGTTGCGTTCCGTAAGGAACTTGCGGAAGCCTTGGCGATCCGCACACAGCGCAACGGCAAGATGGACGATTGAACCGTCACGGCGGGCGATGAAACGCACCTGTTCCTTCGCCACAAGGCTGTAGCGGTCAAGGATTTGCTGACGTTCGGCGTTTTGTGCGTCGAGATGCGGCAGCATGGTCTCCAAAATCGCCGCCTGGATCTCATCCATGCGCGAGTTGCGGCCGCCGGCGAGACTGATCTCGTATTTCGTGCGCCAACCATATTGCTGTAGCCGCCTGATGGTATCGGCGAGTGTCGGATCGTTGGTCGCGACCGCGCCGCCATCCCCCATCGCGCCGAGATTCTTGGTCGGATAAAAGCTGAAGGTTGCAAGATCGCCTAACGCGCCCGCCATTTTCGCGCCGATGCTTGCTCCATGCGACTGCGCGCAGTCTTCGATGATCGCCACATGTTTGTAGCCGGCCGCATCCATCGCCGATCGCAAGGCTGGCACGTCTACTGTGTTGCCATAGAGGTGGGTTGCCACCACCGCGGCAGTGTGTTCGCTCAACCCGGCGACAGCCGATTCGATGGCCAGCAGTTGGCTGCTGACCTCAATATCGGCGTACACTGGTTCCAAGCCGACCTGTCGACAAGCCGTGGTGGTATAACCGCCGGCATTGGCGACGGTTACGATCTCAGCGCCCGGTCTGCAGTGATGCGAGACGGCGCGCAGCGCCAGTTCAAGCGCATCCGTGCCGTTGGCCACCGGGATGCAAATTGAAACGTCGAGATACTCAGCGAAACGGTCGGCGAAAGACTTCATCCTCGGTCCGTTGAGCCACCAGCCGGAGCGCAATGTCTTTAAGGCCGCTGCCTCGACCGCCGGCTGATGCGCTGCGAACAGCCGGCTGAGATCGTTCATCGGAATGGACGCGTTGGAGGGCAAATGTCACCTTTGGGCGCGCTAGACTCGCCAAGTTGCAACTGATTTCGCAGCTGCGTTCTTGGCTTATTCGAGCACAGAATTCAAACGAACTTTGTCTGCATTGACAGCCATGCAGGCTGATTCGCCCTCCACAGGACTTCATCGAATGCAAACAGCCGGAAATCTACGAAGCCCCACTGGGAAGACCTGCGATACGAAACCGATCATGACCGATGCGGAATGGAATTGATCGCACCGCTGATGCCTGTGGCAGCGAAGACGCGACGGCCGCGCGAGGCCGCAGCCGTCATGTTCCTCAGGCGACGCATCAAAAGCTCTTAAAGCATGCAGATTCCTCAGTTGTGAATGGTGCCCAGAACCGCTGCCACACGTTCCTGGGCGGCGATATCGAGGCCATGCCAGAGCGGCAATCTGATCACGCGTTCCGCGGATTGCGTCGTTACCCGCAGATCGCCGTGAATGCGGCAGTAGCGTCGCCCCGCGGGCGATATGTGCAGCGGAACGTAATGGAAAATGGCTGCAATGCCGTTTTGCCGGAAGTTTGCGAGCACACCATGCCGATCCACTCCCTGAGGCATCAACACGTAGTAGAGATGGGCATTGTGTTCGCACTCGGCGGGAATGACAGGTCGGCGTAACTGCCCGGTGCGCTCGAGTGGCGCCAACAACTCATGGTAGCGGTTCCAGATGCGCAACCGCTCGGCGGTGATCGATTCCGCATCCTCCAGTTGGGCGTAGAGAAAGGCCGCCAGCAGGTCGCTGGGCAGATAGGACGAGCCGACCTCCTGCCAGGTGTATTTATCGACCTCGCCGCGGAAAAACTGGGTTCGGTCGGTGCCCTTTTCACGGATGATCTCAGCCCGCTGTCCAAGTCGACCGTCGTTGACCAGCAGAGCACCGCCTTCGCCGGAAATAAGATTTTTGGTTTCATGAAAGCTCAGCGCTCCCAGATCGCCGATGCCGCCGAGCGGACGGCCCTTGTAGCGCGCCATCACACCCTGGGCGGCATCCTCGACTACTTTCAAACCGTGCCGGCGCGCGATATCAAGTATGGCGTCCATTTCGCAACCCACCCCGGCATAGTGGACGACCACGATCGCCCGCGTTCGCGGCGTTATCGCATCCTCGACCAGCCGCTCGTCGATGTTGAGGGTATCTTCGCGGATGTCGACGAAGACCGGCTGGGCGCCCCGCAACACAAACGCATTCGCCGTCGACGCGAACGTGTATGACGGCATGATGACCTCATCACCGGCCGTGATGTCCAGAAGGAGAGCGGACATCTCAAGCGCCGCCGTGCATGAATGGGTCAACAATGCCTTGGCGCACCCGAGATGCTCCTCAAGCCAGGCATTGCAGCGCTTGGTAAAACCGCCATCACCAGACAAATGCTTGGCCGCTCTGGCCTCGCTGATGTAAAGCATCTCGCGACCAGTCAGGTGGGGACGGTTGAATCCGATGGGGAGTGATTTGGTGGTCATCAAAACCGAGTTTGAAGGATGGCCCGCGATTCTGCCAGGAACGGCGGTGCTCCAGTTTCGGGGGAACGAAGTATCGCTATACTCGAAGGGTCAAGCTTCCACCAGTGGCGAGTCAACCAGGGTCGCTCCGAGATTCAAACGAGCCTCGAACCAAGGAGGGCAGAGTGACGGCGCGATGTTTTCGAGAACATTCCGAGTTTAAAGTCATCGATCCCAGACACATGGCATAGTGGGCACCGCTCCTTGATGAAGCTTTCCATCGTCACCACACTCTACAAGTCCGAGGCTCACATCGATGAGTTCTGCGACCGGATCTCTGCCGTCGCGCGTCACCTTGTCGGCGATGAATTTGAGATCATCCTGGTCAACGATGGCTCGCCAGATCGCAGTCTGGACCTTGCGCTCGCGCGCAGCGCTGTCGATCCACACCTGACCATCATCGATCTGTCACGGAATTTCGGCCACCACAAGGCCATGATGACCGGGTTGGCCCATGCCAAAGGCGGTCGGGTCTTTCTCATCGACTGCGATCTCGAGGAAGAGCCCGAGTGGCTGCTGCCCTTTGCCGGCCAGATGTCGGAACACCAGCTCGATGTGGTCTATGGGGTCCAGCAATCTCGACGTGGTGGCGCCTTTGAGAGATGGACTGGCGCTTTGTTCTTCTTAATCAACGATGCGCTGAGCGACTTCCAGCTGCCACGCAATCTGGTGATCGCGCGGCTCATGACGCGCGCCTACGTTGCCGCGCTCGTCAGCCATCAGGATCACGAGTTTATCATCGCTCATTTATTTCAGCTGACCGGCTTCCGGCAGGATTCGCAGGTTGTCGTCAAGCACTCCCTATCCCCCACGACCTATTCGGTTAGCCGTCGCCTTCAAATGGCGGTGCGCTATTTGATGACGACGTCCACCAAAATATTATATCTAATATTATATTTTGGAGTTTCCATTTCAATTGTTTCCATAATGGCAATCGCTTTCTATCTGATGAGATATATTGTATTTGGTATCGGAGTGACTGGATTTACGTCGATAATTATCTCTATCTGGTTCTTCGGCGGCATGACGATGCTCGTCTTGGGTCTTCTTAGTGTTTACATCGCCAACATACTGTCCGAAACCAAACGTCGCCCCTACACGATAATTCGAGATATTCATCGCGGCGCTGCGATGGACGTCGACGGACAGCGCGATGATGATGCCTGGTCGGAAGATCGGTGATCCTGGGCTCGGATGGCGTCAGCGATTAGCCGTCGACGTCATCATGCAGGGCATTTTCGTCCGCAACGAGCCTGGCAAACTTTACCTCGATGCTACGATCCTATTTCTCTTGCCAGTCGCGGTAATAGGCCCGGGCCTCGGGAGGAGCTCTGCAACCTGACGGGGATCAATGAGCAGTTGCGCTATGCCCTCGATCAGGGGAGAGGACTCCTCTGGCCCGCCCAGCAACGCCGGGCCGTCCGGCTGCGTGGTCGAGGGCGAAATAAAATTCAATACCGGTATCATCCGGGGCCTCGTCCATTTAGTATAGATTGTGATACGCGATTCTCCGAGCGACAACCACCGATGGTTATGCCCATGACGTCTATTGGCGCCCCGGCAATGGACAAAAGCGGGGCAATGCTGCTTGAGGTCGCCCGCTACTATGCGGACAAGGTGCAGGCACACGGTCCTAGCCCCAAGGGTGTGGATTGGAATACCGAAGAAGGTCAGATCCTTCGATTCAGGCAATTGGCATTGCTGATCGACCTGCCGGGCGACTTCATGGTCAACGACCTGGGATGTGGCTACGGCGCCTTGCTGCCGTTCCTCGCCGATCGCTTCCCCGGCTTACGATACAACGGCTGCGATGTTGCTGCAGAGATGATCGAAGTAGCGGTCAGACTTTTTGGCGATCGTTCCTACGCGCAGTTTGCGGTAGGATCAGCGCCTATGCAGGTTGCCGATTTCGGCTTTGCGAGTGGCATCTTCAACGTCAGGCTTACCCGTCCGAACGACCAATGGGTGGCTTATCTGGAGGCGACGCTGGATGTACTCCATGACACCAGCCGACGTGGCTTCGCCTTCAATTGCCTTACCTCCTATTCAGATCCAGACAAGAGAAGAGCCGATCTCTTCTATGCGGATCCAAAGCACCTTTTCGACATCTGCAAGAAAAAATATTCGCAGCGCGTGGCGCTGCTGCACGACTACGGTCTCTATGAATTTACCATCCTGGTCAGGAAAACATGAAGCGGCCCATCGTCATATTCGGAGCAAGCGAGATTGCTGAGCTTGCCCATTACTATTTCACCCGCGATTCATTGTACGATGTCGCTGCGTTTACCGTGGACAGTGCATTCCTGATCCAGGACCGGCTGGCGGGGCTCCCTGTCGTGCCATTCGAGTCGTTGACCCAGGAATATCCGCCGGACAGTCATACGGCGTTTGTGGCGCTCAGCTACAGCAAGTTGAATGAGGTTCGCCGCGAAAAATATCTGGCGCTCAAGGCGTTGGGTTATAATTTCGCCAGTTACATCAGTTCCAACGCCACGCTCCTCAACGACGGCAAAATCGGAGAAAATTGCTTCATTCTCGAGCACAACGTTGTTCAACCTTTTGCATCCATCGGCAACAACGTCACGCTATGGAGCGGCAATCACATCGGGCACCACTCCCGCATTGCCGATCATTGCTTTCTTGCCTCGCATATTGTGGTCTCGGGCGGGGTCGATATCGGTGAGGCCTGCTTCTTGGGTGTCAACGCGACGTTGCGCGATCATGTCCGCGTGGGCGAGAGGTGCGTAATCGGCGCGGGAGCGTTAATTCTGGCAGATGCGGCGCCCGACGGTGTTTATCTCGGCAGCGCAACGGAGCGGTCGAAAGTGCCGAGCTCGCGGCTGAGAAGGATATGATGCGGTGTGAAGGGAGAACTCAGCCGCCTGCTCTGCTCGACAGGCCATATCGGATGGATGTGCTCGCACGCCTCCATGCCGGTCGCCGAGCACATCTCGGGCACTCCGTTCAGAATCTGTTTCGGCATCTCGGGATGCATCGAACCAGCCAGGGCATGTCGTCAAAGGTATTGCGCAGCAACGCGGTAGCCCAGATTTACCTAGGAGACCAACGTGAAACCCAATTCGGCCCATTCCAGCTCCGCTTTGGGCGTTGACGTGATCGGGGCGGCAAGGCGTTTCAAGCGCGCTGGGCTATTGTGCTTGCCGAGCGGCTCTCCTTGGCAGCGGTCGCATTGCCAGAACCCCTTTGCCCAGACGCTCGGCAACGAAAAATACCGCATTCATTTTGCAAGTCGCGATGACAGCAATCGCTCGCGAGGCGGCTGGGTCGAGGTCACCGCGACTGCCGAAGGACTCACCCCGATCGCTCGCTCAGATGGTCCGTCCCTTAGTATTGGCCAGCCGGGGGCATTCGATGACGCCGGCGCCATGCCCGGTTGCCTCGTTAGTCATGAAGGTCGCTTGTTACTCTACTACACCGGCTGGTCACTCACCCGCACGGTGCCTTTCACTTTCTCTATTGGGATCGCGGAATCACACGACGGAGGCCTTCATTTCGATCGTCTATCCGAAGCGCCGGTGCTTGGCCGGAACCATTACGATCCGCTGCTTGCTGGCGCGCCCTGGGTGCTCGTTGAAGATGGCACTTTCCGTATGTGGTACGTGTCCGGCCTGCGATGGGATGTCGACCCAGAAGGGGAGAATGCACCAATCCACTACTATACCGTCAAACACGCGACAAGTCGGGACGGCATGACGTGGATGACCGACGAGCACATCTGTGTGCCCTTCCATGAGGGCGAGCACGCTATTGCCCGACCGATTGTCCAAAAGACTGACGTCGGCTACGAGATGCTCTATTGTGCCAGGCGCTTAGGCGAAACTTACCGGCTATATCGCGCGACATCTGTCGACGGGATTCACTGGGAGCGCGACATGGCGCCACTGCTCGACACCAGCACCAGTGGATGGGATTCCGAGATGGTCTGCTATGCCAGTCTGCTGCACGCTGCCGAGGCCAGCTTTCTGCTCTACAACGGCAATGGCTATGGGAGGGATGGGTTCGGCGTCGCCATCCTGGAATGATGACGGAGCTGAAATCGGGAAACGCCATGAAGAAAGCCTTTGCCTCCGGGAAGGGTCCGGCTTCGGGTGGCTGTCGCTCCTGTGCCAACGCTAGATTGAAGACATGATCATTTGCCCTCATTGCAACCTGCAGCATGCATCCACGGACGCGGCCTGTCCGAACTGCGGTTTTTTCCCTGCGAGCGAGGATGGTTTCCCCGCATGGGCCCCTGAAATGGCAAAAGCAGGCGGGGGATTCCAGGAGACCTTTTTTTCCGAGCTCGCCGCGAGCGAGGCCGGAAATTTCTGGTTCGAGGCCCGCAATACCATCCTCGCTCGGACGCTGAAGCGGTTTTTTCCGCAGTTCCGGTCGTTCCTGGAGATCGGATGCGGAACGGGATTCGTCCTGAGCGGCATCGCGCGTGTATTTCCCGATGTTCGGCTTGTCGGAACCGAAATCTTCACGGCCGGCCTGGCTTTTGCCGCTGCCCGCGTGCCGTCGGCAAGCTTTGCTCAGATGGACGCGAGAAGACTACCCTATGCCGCGGAATTCGACGTGGTGGGGGCTTTCGACGTGATCGAGCACATCGACGAGGATGTCCAGGTGCTGGCCAATCTGAAACATGCCGTCAAGCCAGGAGGCGGCGTGATCATTACCGTGCCGCAACACAAAAGGCTGTGGAGCGAACTCGACAAGCATTCATTTCATTTCCGGCGCTATGAAATGAAGGAGTTGCATGAAAAGATCGAAGGGGCCGGGCTCGACATCGTCTACAGCACCTCGTTCGTCTCGCTTCTATTGCCGCTGATGTTCCTGTCACGGCTGCGCAACAGCGCCAGTCAACAGTTCGACGCCGGCAGGGAGTTGCGCATCGGATCGGCGGCCAACGCATCCTTGCGGGCGGTCATGGGGCTCGAAAGCCTGATTCTCGCGACGGGGCTCACCCTGCCAGCCGGCGGATCCCGCCTGGTGGTGGCAAGGCGACCCTGAACTGGTCTTGGCCCACCGCGACTCCCGACGGTTCGAGTCAGAGCGCAGCATAGATCGTGCCTTGATTGCTCCCTCTGCCGCGATATACCAATGCCCGATGGTTACGATAGAACATGGGATGCCCGCGTCAAAAGCGGCCGGCGATCCGCGGCGCGTTTCCGACAAGCGGATCGCCATCCTGCAATCGGCCTATATTCCCTGGAAGGGTTATTTCGATATCATCGGCTCGGTCGATATTTTCGTCGTGTATGACGACGTGCAATATCCCCAGAAGAGCCACTGGCATAACCGCAACCTCATCAAGACGCAGCATGGTCCGAAATGGCTGACCGTGCCGGTTTCAAAGGCCGACGGCTCGTTCCAGACGATCGACGCGATGCAGCTGCCGCTGCCGTTCCTCAACAAGCACTGGCAGTCGATCCACAATGCCTACGCGCGTGCCCCTCACTACAAGAGCTTCGGTCCGAAACTTGAAGCGCTCTACAAGGCCGCGGCCGCCTTCACCCATCTCAGCGAACTGAACCTGTATTTCCTTGCCGCCCTGACGTCGCAACTGGGCTTCGATACGCAGTTCGTGCAGTCGCGCGACCTCGCCGCCGGCGGCGCGAAGACCGACCGGCTGCTTGGCATCTGCCTTGAACTTGGCGCCACCCGTTACCTCAGCGGTCCCGCGGCAAAAGCCTATCTCGAGACGGACAAGTTCGACGCTGCCAATGTTCAGGTGGAATGGATGGATTACTCCGGCTATCCGGCCTATCCGCAACTGCACGGCAACTTCGATCCGGCTGTGTCGGTCATCGACCTGCTGTTCAATGTCGGGGACAACGCGATCGACTTCATGAAGGCGCCGCTTCCGCGCACCTGATGCATGTCGCCCCAAAGAATGTGGCGGCTTTGGGCCAACGACTCCACCCACGCTCCCGCCGAGCGCGCCCAAAACCGGGAGCTACGGCGTCTGGGTCGCCGCCAGCAGCACGCCGACGACAATCAGGCCATTGCCGGCAAGGGTCTGCCAGCCAAATCGTTCGTGCAGGAAGACGATCGAACTGGCGAAGACCAGAGGATAGGACAACGCCGCAAACGGAAACCCGAGCGAGAGCGGAATTCTGGAAATCGCGGCGTACCAAAGCAGGCTGGAGACGACCAGGCAGAGGCCGCCTATCCAGACCCGCCAGTCGGCGAGGAGGCCGAGCAGATACGGCCAGCCCCTCTCGAAACTGAATGGCACCACTCCGTGTTGGGTCAGACGCGACTTGATGACGATCTGAGCCGCGGTGAGCGACACCACAGCCACAAGAATAAGAACGATGCCGACGGCACGATTATCCACGCTACTTCTCCATGGCCCACCCGCAAAGCGCGTCGCGTTGAAACCTATTTTTCCCAGGCGCGCCATGGGATCATGAACCAGACCGAACTAAAAGACTCATCGCCGACTTCTATAATAGGGCGCAACTCGCGTTCCGTTGGCCTTGGTGTAGCCGCTCACGTGCGTCGTTCTGGGATTGCCCGTCACGGAGCTTATCGCACCATAGCCCGTCGCTGAGCTGCATTGTCCGCTTAAGCGCTTTTGCGCAAGCAGTCCGGCTTGGCCTTGCCAATACAGCGGTCCGTCGACCCGCTCATTAGTCTTTTCACCGTAATAGATGATAGACGGCCATTTCTCGTCCGCGCTGGATGAAGCCAGACCAAGCGTCGAGAATAGAACACTGAGTAAAAGAACGATCCGACGCATGTATGACACTCCCCGCAACGCGAAGAAAAGAGTAACACGCAGCGCGAATAAGCGTGGGATGACATTGGCAGCGCGGTTAAGGAAGGCTTTGCTCTCAGCGGATTGATCGCGCTGGCTACGTCTACTCGATGGGGAACAAACACATGCGAAGGGCGAGGAGTGATCCGCGTCCTTCTCTGCTAGATCAGAATCTTTAGAATAGGCGCGATGCCGAAGAGGCAAGGTGCAAGGATCGATCGCGAGTGGCCTAGGAGGTCAAGCTCGGACCAATGGGTTTGGCTCGATGAAATCGGTGGCGCGCTTGATCGACGGATGGAAGGCAGACTCAAAAATCCCTAAACGGGTGACCTAGAATGCTCTGCATCAAAAAATTGAAATTGCCGTAAGTCTCTGATTTTATTGCTGAAATTTGTAATGGCTGGGGCGCCAGGATTCGAACCTGGGAATGTCGGTACCAAAAACCGATGCCTTACCACTTGGCGACGCCCCAATTGCCGTCAGAGTCGCTGGTGCGGCGCGTTATTAGCAGAGCAGCCGAAAAGCACAATCCTTATGAGCGACAGTCAGAACGATCAAATTTGGTCAGGCAAAGCAGCGCCGCCGGCCGACATGCGGCGGCTACTCGGACCACACAGCCATCTCGTTGCCGGCCGGATCGACAAAGTGGAAACGCGGGCCGCCGGGGAATGAAAAGATCGGCTTGACGATCATGCCGCCGGCGCTCTCGACGGCACCGAGCGTATCTTCCAGATCCTGGCTGTAAAGCACGGGTAGCGGCTTGGCGGGGGCTTCCCCGGCGTCGGCCTGGAAGCCACCGTCCAGGCCTTCGGCAAAAGCCGAATAGGTCGGTCCATAGTCGGTGAACGACCAGGCAAAGGCATTGCTGTAGAAGGCCTTGAGCCGGTCCAGCGTTCCGCCGGTCGCCGGCATTTCCAGATAGTCGAGTTTCCAGACAGTTTCATGACTCACCTGTTTGTTCCCCCATATGTTCTACTCTAAAAGCCCAGGTCTTTTTGACGCATCCTCGGACCGGGCTTTTGCTTAATCGATTGTAGGAGCCGGGCGGCTTCGCCGACGCCTTGCCTTTCGCACTGCAGCATCATATCGCTCCAGGGTCGGACCGGCGGAGCTATCCGTTTCGCCAACCTTTCCAATCTCCTGCAACCGGAGAGCAATGCATGACCAAATGGGTTTTCACCTTTGGCGATGGTGCGGCGGAAGGCCGTGCCGGCGACAGGAATCTGCTGGGCGGCAAGGGCGCCAACCTGGCCGAGATGTGCAGCCTGGGCCTGCCGGTGCCGCCGGGCTTCACCATCACCACGGAGGTCTGCAACGCCTATTATGCCAATGGCAGGACCTATCCGGCCGGGTTGGAAGCCGATGTCGCGGTTGCGCTCGATCACATCGGACACCTGACCGGCCGCCGGTTCGGCGACCCGTCGAAACTGCTGCTGGTCTCGGTGCGATCCGGCGCCCGCGCGTCGATGCCCGGCATGATGGACACCGTGCTCAATCTCGGTCTGAACGACGAGACGGTGGAGGCGCTGGCAGCCGATTCCGGCGATGCGCGCTTTGCCTATGACAGCTACCGCCGCTTCATCCAGATGTATTCCGACGTCGTCATGGGCCTCGACCATGAGGTGTTCGAGGAAATCCTGGAGGACCAGAAGGGCGGACTTGGGCATGAGCTCGACACCGAACTGACGGCGCTCGAATGGCAAGGCGTCATCGCGCTCTACAAGGCCAAGGTCGAGGAAGAGCTCGGCAAGCCGTTCCCGCAGGATCCGCATGAGCAGCTGTGGGGCGCGATCGGCGCCGTCTTCTCGAGCTGGATGAACAACCGCGCCATCACCTATCGGCGCCTGCACGACATTCCCGAAAGCTGGGGCACGGCGGTCAATGTCCAGGCCATGGTGTTCGGCAATATGGGCGAGACGTCAGCCACTGGCGTTGCCTTCACCCGCAACCCGTCGACCGGCGAGAAGATGCTCTATGGCGAGTTCCTGGTGAACGCGCAGGGCGAGGACGTCGTCGCCGGCATCCGCACGCCGCAGAACATCACCGAGGCGGCGCGCATCGCGGCGGGCTCGGACAAGCCATCGCTGCAGAAGCTGATGCCGGACGCGTTCCAGTCCTTCGTCACCATCTCCGACAGCCTGGAAAAGCACTACCGCGATATGCAGGATCTCGAATTCACCATCGAGCGCGGCAAATTGTGGATGCTGCAGACAAGGTCCGGCAAGCGCACCGCCAAGGCGGCGCTGAAAATCGCCGTCGAGATGGCGCGGGACAGGCTGATCACGAAAGAGGAAGCCGTCGCCCGCATCGATCCGGCATCGCTCGACCAGCTGCTGCATCCGACCATCGATCCCAAGGCCGCGCGTGACGTCATCGGCATCGGATTGCCGGCGTCGCCCGGTGCCGCCACCGGCGAGATCGTCTTTTCCTCGGGCGACGCCGAGGAGTTGAAGTCGCAAGGCCGCAAGGCGATCCTGGTGCGCATCGAAACCAGCCCCGAGGACATCCACGGCATGCATGCGGCGGAAGGCATCCTGACCACGCGCGGCGGCATGACCAGCCACGCCGCGGTGGTGGCGCGCGGCATGGGCAAGCCTTGCGTGTCGGGCGCCGGTTCGCTGCGTGTCGACTACAAGGCAGGCACGCTGATGGCGATGGGCTCGACCTTCCGCAAGGGCGATATCGTCACCATCGATGGCGGCAATGGCCAGGTGCTGAAGGGCGCCGTGCCGATGCTGCAGCCCGAACTTTCCGGCGATTTCGCCGCCATCATGGAGTGGGCGGACGCGGTGCGCCGGATGAAGGTGCGCACCAATGCCGAAACGCCGCTCGACGCGCGCATGGCGCGCTCCTTCGGCGCCGAAGGCATCGGCCTTTGCCGCACCGAGCACATGTTCTTCGATGGCGACCGCATCGTCGCCATGCGCGAGATGATCCTGGCCGACACCGAAAAGGACCGGCGCACAGCACTCGACAAGCTTTTGCCGATGCAGCGTTCGGATTTTCTCGAACTGTTCGAGATCATGGCCGGCCTGCCGGTGACGATCCGCCTGCTCGATCCGCCGCTGCACGAATTCCTGCCGAAGACCGAGGAAGAGGTGGCCGAGGTTGCCGCCGCCATGAAGGTGTCGCCGGACAAGCTCAGGCAGCGCACCGAGGCGCTGCACGAGTTCAACCCGATGCTCGGTCATCGCGGTTGCCGCTTGGCCGTCTCCTATCCCGAAATTGCCGAGATGCAGGCGCGCGCCATTTTCGAGGCGGCCGTCGAGGCCGGCAAGAAGGCCGGCGCGCTTGTGGTCCCCGAGATCATGGTGCCGCTGGTCGGCCTGGTGAAGGAACTCGACTACGTCAAGGCGCGCATCGATGCGGTCGCCAAGAGCGTCATGGAGGAAACCGGTGTCAAGATCGACTATCTCACCGGCACCATGATCGAACTGCCGCGTGCGGCGATCCGCGCCCATGTCATCGCGCAGTCCGCCGAGTTCTTCTCCTTCGGCACCAACGACCTGACCCAGACGACATTCGGTATTTCGCGCGACGATGCGGCCTCGTTCCTGGAAACCTACCGCCAGAAAGGCATAATCGACCAGGATCCGTTCGTCTCGCTCGACATCGACGGCGTCGGCGAACTGGTGCGCATGGCCGCCGAAAAGGGCAGGGCGACGCGGCCCGACATCAAGCTTGGCATCTGCGGCGAACATGGCGGCGACCCGGCCTCGATCCGCTTTTGCGAAGAGATCGGCCTCGACTACGTATCCTGCTCGCCCTATCGCGTGCCGATCGCAAGGCTGGCGGCCGCGCAGGCAGCGGTGCTGGTCGCTAGATCAATTCCAGGAAAAGTGTGAAACGGTTTTCCCGGGAAAGGTCGTAGCGCTTTCCCGTAGGGAATTGCGTCAACCGTTTCGAGAAACGGTGAACTGCTCCAAGTCAGGCCGCGGATAGATCTATCCCGGACGAGCTTACCGTTTTGTAAGCCAATTCACGCGAACGTGCCGACGGCATTGCATAATTTCGACACCGTTCCCGCCCAATTTGCGGATACCCGCAATTGTCCCCGGAAGCCGATGTTGCAGACCTCACCCGCGCCGTTCCGCTCCATTTTGGTCATTCAAACGAAGTTCATGGGAGATATCGTCCTCGCCTCGGTACTTGTGGAAAATTTGCGGCTCGAATTCCCCGGCGCCAGGCTCGTATTTCTGTGCGAGGCTAGCTTCGAGAGCTTCGTGATCGCTCATGGCATCGCTTCCGAGGTGGTCACGTTTAAGCGCGCCCGCATGCGCGGCACCAACCTCGAGCGCGGGAAAGAGCTTTACGCCATGGTCCGCGCGTTGCGCCGCTTCCGCTTCGACCTGACAATCGACCTGACCGATTCAAAGACGTCGCGCATTGTCAGCGGGCTCGTCAACGCAAGAACCCGCGTCGGCTACAATCCTTCCGAAAGACCCTTGCGCATGCTGGAGCGCCAGCCCGCCAACGTCTTTGCCAAGCCCTACGGCTTTGATGGCCAGCACTTTCTGTACCGCTATCTCTCGCCGCTCGAAGCGCTCGGAATCGAACTCCGCAAGGTGATTCCGAGCCTTCAGCCGCTGCCATTGGAGACGGCGAAAGCATTGGCGCTGCTGGATAAGCACCATCTGCGGCCAAACGGTTTCATCGCCGTGCATGCGGGTGCAAGCTTCGAGGGGCGACGTTGGCAGCCGGAGCGGTTTGCAGCGGCGATCGTCGAGATTATGGGCGAAACCGGTCTGGACGTCGTCCTGGTCGGCGGCCCGGACGAGCGGGAGATTGCCGAACGTATCGTCGCCAGGACCGCGCCATCGGTCGTCAATCTCGTGGGGGACCTGTCGCTTGAAAGTCTGCTGGCGGTGCTGAAACAGGCCCGGCTGTTTCTCGGCAACGAGAGCGGCCCGATGCACATGGCCGCCGCCACCGGAACCCCGGTTGTCGGGCTGTTCGGTTTGACGCGCCCGTCGCGCTGGGGTCCCCTCGGCGTGCCCAGCATTTCGCTCCAGCCGCCGTTGCCTTGCAACTGCCTGGCCAAGGGCCTCTGCCGCGCGCCGGATCCCAGCAAGGCCTGCTGCGTCTGGGGTCTGGAGGTCAAGCCTGTGGTCGACGCGGTGCGCGAGCTTCTTTCGCGCTCCGAAATGAGGCTGGGGCGCGCCATCTGACATCATGGTCGCGCGGACAACCGCTATCGCGGAATGGCCCGTTCACCACGCGAACGGTCAAATTGTCGCGACAGCCACTTTTCCGCTATCCACCATCCCGATTTCCGCCTTCATGCACGTCTTGGGATGCCGGCTTGAAACGACCGGTCAGGAATTCGGTTTGATGCGCCTGCTGCAAAAAAATCTCTGCATGATCGCCATGTCGTTGGCGATGGTATCCGCCGGCCATGCCGCGCCGCTCGTCGAGCCCACGCTGCACATCAGGCCGGAGGCGAGCGGAGCAGGCCGCGTTGCGCTCACGCTAGATGCCTGCGGCGGGCAGACCGACAGCCGGATCCTTTCGGCGTTGGTGGACAACAAGATCCCCGCCACCATTTTCGTGACCGGTATCTGGCTGAAGCGAAACGCCGCCGCCGTCGAGATCATGCGGGCCCATCCCGATCTGTTCGAGCTTGAAAATCACGGCGGCCATCATATCCCGGCGGTCGACACGCCACGGAAAATCTACGGTATCCGCAGCGCCGGCAGCCCGGACGCGGTGCTGGCCGAGGTCGAGTCGGGTGCCGCCGCTCTTGCCGGAACCGGCGAGCCGGCGCCGAAATGGTTTCGGGGCGCAACCGCCGAATACAGTCCGTCGGCAATCGCCATGATCCGCAAGCTTGGCTTCAAGATCGCGGGCTTCTCGATAAACGGCGACGGCGGCTCATTGCTTGGCGCCAAGGAAACCGCGCGGCGCATCGCGGCGGCCAAGGACGGTGACGTGATTATCTCGCACATCAACCAGCCGACCCACGCCGCCG
This sequence comes from Mesorhizobium sp. M1406, assembly GCF_040317555.1. Taxonomy (NCBI): domain Bacteria; kingdom Pseudomonadati; phylum Pseudomonadota; class Alphaproteobacteria; order Hyphomicrobiales; family Phyllobacteriaceae; genus Mesorhizobium; species Mesorhizobium sp. M1406. The sequence continues at coordinate 142,102 of NZ_JAMYKW010000011.1, forward strand.
GCGAAGGCGTGGTGCAGGGGCTCCTGGCGCTCAAGGCCAAGGGCTTGACCTTTGTGCGGCTCGACGATGCCGATGCCGATGGAATCGGCGATCACGGCACCACCGACTGACCGGTGCATTTGATCTTCAGGTGAAGCCGGCCTGACCTGAATCTCAACGCACCTCACGCGGCGGTCGCAGTCGGTCAGTCCGGTTTGGCTTCGATCGCGACCTTGCTGGCGTAGAACGCGCCGTGGTTACGGATCTCAGCCATTTCGTCGAAAGGATGCTCGTAGGCCCACATGGCGTTCTGCCCGGTTTCGCCGGCAGGCAGCACGCTCCAATAGCTTGCGTCGCCCTTGTAGGGGCAATGGGTCGAGTGTTCGGTGCCGGCGAGCTTGCCGAAATCGATGTCGGCGAACGGAATGTAGAAGACCGCGGGATAGGGCGGCTCACTCAGCACCTTGGCCCTCGTGGATGAAGCGATGACCGCGTCTCCGGCGCGCACGGTGACTGTGCCGGCAAAGGGATCGATGGTGATGACCTTGTCGGGATTGCGTTGAAAACCGGGGGCGGGGTTGGTGATCTGGTCCATGCGGGGTCTCCTTGCGTCGATTTTTCAGATGTGTCGCGCAAGGGCATAGTTCAAGGCCGGCGGTGGCCATGCAGCACGCAAGCCCAATCCGGCCGATACCGACGGATTGTGCCTCCGAAGCAAATTGAAATACCTGCCGCAGCAGTCAGGCAGCGGCCTTGAACACGTCCATGAGACCGGCATAGGCAGCAGCGATGCCGGCGACCGGGTTGCTGCTTCTCGACGCGGTTTCGACCTTCAATGGGCCGCCGCCGGTCGGCAGTGTGAGCAGCAGGAACTGGCGATTGCCGCCGTCGCCGACGGATGCGGCCGCGACATGTTGGCCTTCGCCGTGGTTCTGGACGCACATCTTGAACAGCAGCGTGCCGCCGACCGCTTCGAGCGCGCCGCCGACAACTTCAACAAATTCGTCTTCGGAAACAGTCTTTGTGTCCGGCGCCAGATCGGTCAGACTTTCGGCAAGCGTACTCTCAAGGGCGTCGTCGTCGAGCTGCGCGTCCATGCGAACCTCTTTCAGTCGCCAATCGCCCCTTGCCCGTTAACGAAGCTTAACGCCGAGGATGGCCGGATTGTGGCGGTTTTCCACCAATGCAGCGCCAGGCCGTGCTGACGGCTGGACAATCCGGCGGTTCGCTCCACAATGGCCCGAAAAGCACACGCAAAAAAGCGTGAAGGGAGGATCGAATGCTGGGATTGATGCAGGAATGGCCGCTGCTTTGCCACAAGCTCATCGACAACGCCGAGCGGCAGCATGGCGTGCGCGAGATCGTGTCGCGCTCGATCGAGGGGCCGATCGTGCGCACCACCTACGCCGACATCCATCGTCGCGCCCTGAAAGTCGCCCAGCGGCTGGAGCGTGACGGCTATCGCCTGGGCGACCGCATCGCCACGCTCGCCTGGAACACCGCGCGCCACATCGAGGCCTGGTACGGCATCATGGGCATCGGCGCCATCTACCATACGCTCAATCCGCGGCTGTTTCCCGAGCAGATCGTCTGGATCATGAACCATGCCGAGGACAAGGCTGTCTTCGTCGACCTGACCTTCCTGCCGTTGCTGGAGAAGATCGCCGGTGCGGTCAAATCGCTGAAACAGGTGATCGTGCTGACCGACAAGGCGCACATGCCACGGACGACACTGCCGAATGTGGTCGCCTACGAAGACTGGCTTGACGAGGCGGACGGCGACTTCGCCTGGAAGACCTTCGACGAAGGCACGGCGGCCGGCATGTGCTACACATCGGGCACCACGGGCGATCCGAAGGGCGTCGTCTACAGCCACCGTTCGAACGTGCTGCACGCCATGATCGCCGCCATGCCCGACGCCATGGGCCTGTCGTCGCGCGATACGATCCTGCCGGTCGTGCCGATGTTCCACGCCAATGCATGGGGGCTTGGCCAGAGCGGACCGATGATCGGCGCCAAGCTGGTCATGCCTGGCTGCAAGATGGATGGCGCCTCGATCTACGAACTGCTCGACACCGAGAAGGTGACCTTCAGCGCCGCCGTGCCGACCGTCTGGATGATGCTGCTGCAGCATCTGGAGGAGACCGGCAAGAAGCTTCCCTATCTCAACAAGGTCGTCATCGGCGGCTCGTCCTGCCCGCGCACGATCATGACCAAGTTCCAGCAGAACTACGATGTCCAGGTCATCCATGCCTGGGGCATGACCGAAATGTCGCCGCTCGGCACGCTGTGCACCTTGAAGCCGGACTATGCCGGTCTTGAGGGCGATGCCCGGCTCGATGTCCAGCAGAAACAGGGCTATCCGCCCTTCGGCGTCGAAATGAAGGTGACCGACGACGACAACAAGGAGCAGCCCTGGGACGGCAAGACATTTGGCCGCCTGAAAGTGCGCGGACCGGCCGTTGCGCGCGCCTATTATGGCGGCGTCGGCGCGGAGCAGTTCGACGAGGACGGCTGGTTCGACACCGGCGACGTCGCTCATATCGACGCCGGCGGCTATATGCAGATCACCGATCGCGCCAAGGACGTCATCAAATCCGGCGGCGAATGGATTTCCACCATCGACCTCGAGAATCTGGCTGTCGGCCACCCCGATGTCGCCGAGGCGGCCGCCATCGGCGTTTATCATTCGAAATGGGGCGAGCGACCGTTGCTGGTCGTTGTCCGCAAGCCTGGCAAGGAACCGACCAAGGCTGATATTCTCGACTTCATGGACGGTAAGGTGGCCAAATGGTGGATGCCGGACGATGTCGCCTTCGTCGGCGAAATTCCGTACACCGCCACCGGCAAGATCCAGAAGATCACCTTGCGCCAGCAGTTCAAGGACTATCGCTTGCCGACGGATTGACGGGATGTCGCGTGTTTCGGCTTCAAGCCATCGCGAAAAGGTTCTAAGTCTCCGTTCGGGTTGGGGCAGCGCAGAAAACGATGGTTAGCATTCCTGAACGGCAAACGTCGAAGGCGGCCGGATGGTCGCGGCGCACGGCCGCTTTTTCGTTGGTGCTGCTGCTGACGGTCTTCGTCGGCCATCGCTTCGATCTCGTGGAAACACCGGTCTTCCTGTGGGTGCTGGGCATTGTCGCGCTGCTGGCGGCCCTGGCGCTGTTGTTTGCCGGATTCGCCTTTTCGCGGCTATGGAACTTCGGCGACCGCGGCGGCCGCGACCTGACGGTCGGCGCCCTGCTGGCGCTGCTGGTGCTCGCACCCTACGGCGTCGCCGCCTACTGGGCGACAATCTACCCGCCGCTCAGGGACATCTCGACGGATTTCGACGAGCCGCCGGCGCTCGACGTGGGCGACCGGACGAAGGACATGAACGTGCTTTCCCAGTCGACGCCTGGCGAACAGCGGCTGCAGACCGATAGCTATCCGCTGGTCAGTGCACGCAGCTACGCCCTGCCATTCGAGACTGTCGTCAATGCCGTCGAAACCGTCCTTGACCGGCGCGATTGGGATCTGTCCGAACCCTATCCCGACCTCGCTGGGCAAAACGACGTCACCATTACCGCCGTCGCCAAGGGGTTCGTGATCGGTCTTCCGGCCGACGTTGCGATCCGCGTGACGGACGATGGCGATGCGGTCATCGTCGACATGCGGTCAGCCTCGCGATACGGCCGCTTCGACCTCGGCGACAACGCCGCGCGCATCGTCGAATTCCTCGCCGAACTCGACCAGGAAGTCGCCGGTCAGGTTGGCGCGGCGCCGGTCGAGTAATGTTCAGAAAGTGTTGTAGTTAGGCGGATTCGCATATCGCCGCAGAATGCAGCTTGTGGGCAGACTATTCGGCGGGCTCGAATCTGCCCTGCACCAAGATCGCTGCGACCGGCCCAAGCGGATTGATGATCCGGCTCTCCAGGACTTCGATAAGTTTGCGTCCAACCGCCGCCATATCCACGAAATGAACTCCGATCTTTGCCGGCAGGAAGCGTGCCAGCCGCGTGCTGTCACGAGTGACTATGTGGACGTCGCTCCCCGGCACGAGACCTCTTCTGCCAAGGGCATGTAACGCCCCTAGAAGGCCCAGTTCGTTGGCACATGCCAAGCCTGTCGGCGGATCTGACGACGCCAGTAGGTGATCGAACCAGCCTGCGCTGGATTCCATCGTGAACATGCCATGACCGATCAGCGATTGGTCGATCGAAATACCGGCCTCGGCCATTGCCCTTCCATACCCGGAAAGACGCATGGCACTCGCCTGATCTTCCGGAACGAGAAGTTGCAGCGCAATGCGTCGACAGCCCTTATCCATGAGCCGTCGGGTCGCCTCGTACGCAATCTGTTCATTGTCGACATCGACATAGGGGTATGCGATGTCCAGGTCGGTTCTTCCAAACGCGACGAATGGCATGCGTTGATCCAGCAGCAGCTTGACGCGCGGATCGGCCGACACCAAGCGCGTGATGATCAGTCCGTCTGTGCTACGCGCCTGAAGCTGCCGCTGCACACTCTCAACGGGGTCGTCGTCGGGAGTGGTGGAATAGATGGACAGACTATAACCGGCTTGCCGGGCAGCCAGCGTCATGCCTTCGATCAAGGGAAGCTTCAACAGATCGGACAGGTGGTCTCGTGTCTCCATCGGGAGCACTGCCGTCAGCGTCAGCGTCCGACCGGTTTTCAGCGCACGGCCATGATGATCTGGCACATAGCCAACCCGCTTAGCCACCTCCTTGACGCGGGCTATGGTCGAGGGCTGTACTTCCGGCCCATCCTTCAGAGCGCGGGACACCGTGGTCACCGACAGGGAAAGTTCCGCTGCGATCTGCTTTAGGTTGGCCATTGTTCGCCCGACTTCGAAAGCGCCGGCTGATTGCTGACCTCCATAGCGTTACCGGATTCGACATCCCGGTCAATCCGAACTCCCTTGGGAAAGCAGCTTGACTCATTTGCGTTAAGATGAAATCGTAACGTTACGATTACAAATAAATGGCTCTTTCGAGCGACATTTGGAAAAAGTGGGGAGGAGAATCTATGTCCTGGTTACGCATTTCCTTAACAGCATTCGCAATCTCTGCTGCGTTGCCCGTCCACGCGCAAACAGTCACCATCACGACCGCGGGTGGCGATTATGGCAACGCCATGAAAACGGCCATGTGGGCCCCCGCTGCAAAAGAGCTTGGCTATGATGTCCGAGAAGAGACGCAAAGCGACGGACTGGCCGCCCTGAAGATGCAGGTTACCGCGGGTGCGGTGACGACCGACATCATCCACCTGGGATCACCAGAAGGCGCGCAGGCGGCGGCACAGTCGCTCCTGGAGCCGCTTGACTACAAGATTATCGATCCCAAGTCCGTGCCGGATGGTGCAAAGTCCGATTACTGCTATCCGTTCGACTCCTACGGCACCGTCATGTCGTGGAACACCAAAACCTATGGCGAGAATCCGCCGAAGACGTGGGCGGAGTTCTGGGATGTTGCCAAATTTTCTGGCCGTCGCGCCCTGCGCGCCAATGCGCAAGACTCGATCGAGATAGCGCTGCTCTCCGATGGCGTGGCGCCGGCAGACGTCTATTCCGTGCTCGGCACGCCGGAGGGGCTAGAACGCGCCATCAAGCGGCTTGAAGCGATCAAACCAAATGTCGCCGTGTGGTGGACCTCGGGAGCGCAGTCCGCGCAGTTGCTGAAAGATGGTGAGGCGGACCTAGTCGTTACCTGGAACGGACGGGCCCAAACCGTGAAAGCGGATGGCGGCGCGGCCGACTACACGTTCAAGGGTTCGGTCATCGGCACGGACTGCCTTGCGGTGCCGAAGGGAGCGCCGAACAAGGAAGCAGCGATGAAGCTCATCGCGGCGATGACACAGCCCGCGCGCGTGGCGAAGCTGACCGATTTCATCGCCTATGGCCCGGTCAACCCCGCTGCCTATGAGGGTGGCCTTATCCCCGAAGACCGTCTCAAGACCCTGGCGACCGCACCTGAAAATGCTGGCACTTCGGTGTTTTCGAGTGCGGACTGGTGGGTCAAGAATGGCGAGGCTGCCCAAAAAGCCTTTGATGAGATGATGGCCCGCTGAGTCTCAGCTCTAAGGCTTGAGCGCATGATGAAGTCGCTCCCGATCACCATCGACAGCGTGCGCAAGACCTATGGACCTTACGTCGCGCTGGACGATGTCTCGCTCGACATTCGGGCTGGCGAATTCCTCACGCTGCTGGGGCCGTCGGGGTCGGGCAAGACCACGCTACTCATGGCTTTGGCCGGTTTTGTCCGGCCCGATTCCGGTAAACTCCTGTTGGGTGATCGGGACATTACCCGTCTGGCCCCCAACAAGCGGGACATCGGCATCGTGTTCCAGAACTACGCCCTGTTTCCCCATATGAACGTTCTGGCAAATGTCGAGTATCCGTTGGCGCTGCGCAAGACGCCGAAAGCGGAGGCCCGCCAGCGGGCGCTTGACACCTTGGCCCGCGTGAAGCTGGAAGGTCTGTCGGAGCGCAATATTGCCGCATTGTCCGGCGGCCAGCGCCAGCGGGTGGCGTTGGCGCGGGCGATCGTCTTCGAACCACGCGTGATGCTGATGGACGAGCCGTTGTCGGCGCTCGACAAGAATCTGCGCGAAACCATGCAGTACGAGATCCGGCGTCTGCACGATGATCTGGGGATCACCACAATCTATGTGACGCATGACCAGCGCGAAGCACTGATTATGTCAGATCGGGTCGCGGTTATGAATTCCGGCCGCATCCAGCAGATCGATACGCCACAGCAGATTTATGATCGTCCATCGACCCGCTTCGTCGCGGAGTTCATGGGTGAGGCCAACATTGTGGCCCCGGGCTCGGTGCGCAGAATAGACGGCGCCGATGCGTCACGCGAAGCTCTGATGATCCGCGCGGAAAGCTTCCATCTTGATGCGAAGCTCGTCGGGCGAGACGAGGTGGCGCTCGACGGAACACTGTGCGCTAAGGCGTTTCGCGGCGAAAACTGGCTTTTGACGCTGGCGCTTGACGGCGGGCAAGAGATTCTTGTCTGCATTCCGGCGGCGTTGGCCAGTGGCTGCGCCGAGCTTACCATCGGTCAGCAAATGACCGCATATGCACCAGCAGCGAAAGTTCACGCGATACCGGGAGCGAAAGCGTGACCGTCCTCGCGGATCCTGCGCTCGCGGCAGACGCACGACGCGAGCGGCGGTTCTTCCTCTCGCTTTCACTACCCGCGCTTTTCATCGTTGGACTGGCGGCGATGCTGCCCATCGTCTGGATCATCCGGCAATCCTTCCTGACTACGGGAGGCGAATACACTTTTGGCAATTACGAGAAGGTGCTTTCGAGCAGGCTGACATGGTCGGCACTCGTCACAACCCTTGAGCTGTCCCTGGGCACGCTGGCGATCTGCATTCTTCTCGGTATCCCCCTGGCCCTCGCTCTGGCCAGCGCCAGGCCAAGGGTGGCCAATTTGCTGATGGCCCTCGTCATGCTGCCGTTGTGGACCTCCATTCTGGTGCGCACCTATGGCTGGCTCGTGCTCTTGCGGCGCGATGGCCTGATCAACGCGGCTTTGACAGGTTCGGGCCTGGCAGCGGAGCCATTGCCGCTGGCCTACAACTTCACGGGAACGCTCATCGGCATGGTTCACTACATGCTGCCGCTCTTTCTCCTGCCGGTCTATGCTGCGATGCGCGATATCGACGCAAACCTCATTCGCGCGTCGGCGAGCATGGGCGCCACTATCGGGCAAGCGATCCGCACGGTCATTCTGCCTCTTTCGGCCGGCGGTATCTTCTCGGGTTCGATCATCGTCTTCATCTACACCATAGGTTTCTTCATCACGCCGGCGGTGCTTGGCGGCGGCAAGGTAAATCCTCTCTCCATCCGGATCGAGCGCACGCTGTCGACCTTTCAGGATTGGGGGTCGGCGAGCGTCTTGGGTATTCTGCTCCTCATTTTAATGGCGTTGATGGGTGTGATGTTCCTGGCTGCACGGCGGCTGATTGCTGGGCGCAAAGTCGGCACAGCCCATGCTTGAAGCCTATCCAGACAACAGGCTGGCCCGCATCCTTCTGTGGAGTTTCTGCGCGCTCGTATTGGCGTTCCTGATGCTGCCGACGCTCGTCGTCGTCCCGCTCTCCTTTTCGGCGTCCAATCTTCTCGAGTTCCCACCGCGCGCATACTCGTTGCGCTGGTACGAGACTTTCTTCGGTTCGGCGACATGGATGGCCGCGCTCAGGACGAGCCTGATCCTTGGGACATTGACGGCGATGGTCGCCGTGCCCCTGGGGCTGCTGGCCTGCATTTCGATAAATCGGCTCGGCGGAAAGGCCGCCACTACCATTCAGGGCATTCTGCTCACCCCCTCCATCGTGCCGGGAATCCTGCTCGCGATCGGTCTCTTCTTTGTGCTGGCGGCGCAACGTCTGGTCGGAACGCTGTTCGGCGTGCTGGTCGGACATGTGGTGCTGGCCATCCCGGTCGCGTGCATTGTGTTGCTGCCCGCTCTGGCCCGCTTTGACTGGAACCAGGTTCAGGCGGCGCGCAGCCTCGGCGCAAACTGGGCGAGGGCCATTGGCGGAATAATTGTCCCGCAACTTCAGATCAGTCTGTTGTCGGCCACATTGATGGCCTTCCTGACTTCGCTCGACGAGTCTGTCATTTCGATCTTCGTCGCAAGTGGCCAAAACAGCACGTTGCCGAAGCTCATGTTTCTGTCCCTGCGAGATCAGATCGATCCAACCATCGCAGCGATCTCGACAGTGTGGACCGGTATCGTCGTGGTCGCAGTCTTGATCGTGACTCTCCGCCAAAAATCATGATCGAGACCGGAAACATGCCCGACAATCATAACGCAGCCGACGATCAGGCGGATCATCCAGCGGACATACCCCAGGTTGGGTTGGCGATTATCACCGGGTCGGCAAACTGGGGGCTTGCCTTCCCGGAAGATGTCAAAGTCGATGGCGTGCGCACCTTGCGGCGAGACATGAGTTTTGAAACGCCTTTCGGTCGCAGCGACCACTGGAAATTGCTCGAGTTCGATGCCTCGATTACCTCGGAAGGCAAAACGAAACGTGCGTTGTGCATGTATTCGCACGGCAATCCGCGCGACCATATCGACCATTCCTGCCATCGCCGCGCATTCTGGGTATTGATGACCGCAGGTGTAAAGCAAGTCCTGTCCTGCTCGACCATTGGCGCTGTCAACAAAGCGATCCAACCCGGCGACATGGTTGTGACCGCCGATATCATCGAACTGACGCAGACGCCGTTTTCACTCCTTCCCGGCCGACAGAGCTTCGACTGCTCGGGCAAGCAGATCGTATGTCCAAGATGCGCGGCGGTTCTGGTCGAAACGGCCCGCCGTCGTTGGCCAGCGGAATGCCGTATCCATGGCATCGAACAGCAGTTGGTGGCTGCCCATTGTTACGGGCCGCGACTGACCACTCCGGCCGAAGCCTTGGCGTATCGAAGCATGGGAGCGGATGTGCTCAACCATTCGATCGCCCCTGAGGCGACCCTGTCGCGCGAGATCGGCGCGTGTTTCGTGCCCTTTGCGTTCGTGACCGCGGGTTTCAACGACTATATGGACCGCAACCGCCAGGAATTGCTGCAAAAGGACGTGCTGCCGAAGCTCTCTATGACAGCCTCGCGAGTTGCTCTGGAGACTGCGGCACGACTTCCATTTGATCCCGAATGCTCTTGCCAGGGCTTGAAGTCGCCTCAGCCAGCAGAGCGCTCCAGCCGATTCTAGAGCGAATGGCGCCGAAGGCTTTAGCCAGCCGGCGCGAAAATGCCGTCGATGGCCGGTACGGCGTCCGTCGTGACCAGATCGCGTGCCACCAGGTCCTCGAGATGGGCAAGCACCGACAATCCGGCGGCGCCATGCAGCCGCGGGTCGGTGTCGCGATAGATCGCCTTGACCATGTCCACGATCGTCCGGTCGCCCGCTCTGACCCGCTCCAGTATGGCGCGCTCGCGCATTTTGCGGTGCGTCTTCAATCCACGCATGAAAGCGCGCGGTGCGGTTACCGGCCCGCCATGTCCTGGCAGCAGCAAACGATCCTGGCGTTCGATCAGCCGGTCCAGCGAGGCCATATAGTCGGCCATCGCCCCATCCGGCGGGGCGACGATGGAGGTTGCCCAGGCCATGACATGATCGGCGGAAAACAGGATGCCGGTTCCTTCCAGCGCGAATGCCGCGTGATTGGCGGTGTGGCCGGGCGTCAGAACCGTCCTGATCGACCAGCCGTCGCCGTCGACCACCTTGTCGTCGGGCAATGCGATATCGGGGACGAAAGCCGCGTCGGCGCTGGCGTCCAGCGCATTGGTCTCGCCGATATGCAGGGGTCTTGCAGGGCGATGCGGTCCTTCTGCCAATACGGGCGCGCCGGTGCGCTCTTTCAGCCTGGCGGCCAGCGGGGAGTGGTCGCGGTGGGTGTGGCTGACGAAGATATGGCTGACCGGCCGGCCCGCGATCACGTCGAGCAGGGTCTGCAGATGCGCCTCGTCATCCGGCCCCGGATCGATCACCGCCAGCGTATCGCGGCCAACGATGTAGCTGTTGGTGCCGTGAAAGGTGAAGGGGCTCGGATTGCGGGCCGTGATGCGCTGGATGTCGGGCGCGACGCTTACCCCCTGGCCATAATGGGGGTCGAAGCCGGTGTCGAATCTGAGTGCCATGGCGGATGTATAGGTGCCTTGTTTCAGGAAACGGCAAAACCGATTGCCGCATAACACGCAAGCCAATATAGGAGAACGTGAGGCCGCGAACATCGGATAGCGGCAACCGGATTGGGGAAATACCATGGCAATTGCAACTACGATGCGTCCGCTTGTTTCTCTGGCTCTGCCGCAAAATGGCGCGGCGCGGCTGGCAACGCAGCTTTTCCTGGCTATCGCCGGAACGCTGCTGCTGACCTTGTCGGCCAAGACCAAGGTGATGCTCGGACCGGTCGACATTTCGATGCAGACGCTGGCCGTGCTGCTCATCGCCGCCGCCTTTGGCATGCGTCTCGGCGTCGCCACCCTGCTGCTCTACATGGCGGAGGGCGCCATGGGCTTCCCCGTCTTCCAGAGCACCCCGGAAAAGGGTCTCGGCATTGCCTACATGCTCGGCTCGACCGGCGGTTATCTCGCAGGCTTCGTGGTCATGGCGGCGATTGTCGGCTGGGCAGCAGATCGCGGCTGGGACCGCCATCCGATCAAGCTTTTCAATGCCATGCTGGTTGCCGAAATCGTCATGATGGCCATGGGCTTCGCCTGGCTGGCGCTGCTGATCGGCCCGGAAAAGTCGTGGCAGTTCGGCGTCGTGCCCTTTGTCGTCGGCGACCTGATCAAGGTGGCGCTCGCGGCAAGCCTGGTGCCAGCCGTGTGGTCGTTGCTGAAGCGCGGCTGAAACGCGAGCCGCCGAAGAAGGGGCCGGCGGCTTGAGCAGTCAAGCCCGGCTGGAACGGCGGATTTCGGTCTGCTGTCCGCCAAGTAATCTCACTTAGGTTTCCGGAAACAGCTTCGGGAACAGCGCATCCAATGCGTCGGCCGAATAGCGTAGCGACACCGGGCCTTTGGGTGTTTCCGACGCCAACAGACCGAGCGCGATCACGTCATTGAACACGCGACGCGCCGTGCGCTCGGGCGTGCCGGTTCGATGCCTCGAGCTATTTCTTCCATGCTTGGCCGGCCTTGGCTTCCGCTAAGTGCATAATTATAAAGATATATTTCGAATTTGCCAGGATGTTTGGCCGATCTTTTGGCCGATCATCGGCACCTTGCCGGCTTCCGCCGGCCATAGGCGTCCACGACGACGCCGAGATCCAGCGGCTTCGGGAACACAATATCTCCCGCTCTCGTCTAAGCTCCCGCGCAACTCGCAATCGCTAAAGGATGCGATCTCCGAAGCAATGCCGAAAGCTGCTCAGCGTCATTGGCCCCGTAATCCCGGCATTGGCGCTGCGTGCACAGCGGATTTTCTGAAGCATCAAACAATGCTGGTGATCAAAACTGCTAACTATTGATATGCAATAGATACTTGCTGGTGCAACCGCACTGTCGTAGACCCTTGGTCTTCGACTATGTCGAAGGTCGCGTCCCCACAGGTGGTGTAGCTCGGCGGTAGCGAAGCCGCTCGCGAGCGCGCTCTCGATAGCGCTGTAGCGAGCGAGCGG
>NZ_JAMYKW010000012.1:0-150149 GCF_040317555.1 Mesorhizobium sp. M1406
CAGCATCGAACTGCTCGTCAAACCCGATAGCCTGCCCCGGCTACAACCCATCCAACCCGTCGAATCCTCTGTGCACAGGTACTAGTCGAGCCGCCAGAGTTTGCGGGCATTCGCGGACAACAGCCCGTCGCGTTCCGCAATGCTGCAGCCGGCAAGCAGCGCATGGGTCGCCGCCACCCAGGTCGACAAGCCGCCGCCGAGCGTGCAGACCGGCCAGTCGCTGCCCCAGACGACACGATCCCAGCCGAATGAATTGATGGTGTGCTCGACATAGGGACGCAGCGTTGCCGCCGTCCAGCTGCCCGCGTCGGCATAGGCAACAACACCGGAAATCTTGGCCATGATATTCGGGCGCCGCGCGATCTCGCTCATGTGCTCGCGCCACGGATGCTCGCCATTGCCCTTGATGTCGGGCACGCCACAATGGTCGAGGACAAACGTCACATCGGGCGCCAGGTCGGCCAGCGCGATCGCCTTCGGGATCTGGTGCGGCAGCACCACGAGATCGAAGGTCAGGCCGGTGCCGCCAAGCCGCTTGATGTTGTCGCGAAACAGCGCGCCTTCCGAGAGATCGTCGGGCATGACGTGGAGAACACGGCGGAAGCCTTTCACGAACGAGTTTGCTCGCTGCCGTTCGAGATAGGCCGGAAAATCCGCCTCTTCGGGCCGGCAGGATGCGATCACTCCGGCCAGCATGCTGCCAGGTTGTCGTGACAGAACTTCGACACGAGCGGTCTCGGCCTCGATGTCGGCCGGATCGACATCGACCTCCATGTGCAGCACCCGCTCGACGCCGACGCGCCGCGCTTCCACGGCATATTCCTGATAGGAGAAATCGCGGTTGAGCGCCGGCACGCCTGACAGCCAGGGATAACGCAAGGCTGAGCGATCGATGAGGTGCAGATGGGTGTCGATGATCATGGCGGGGCTCCTCCTCGTGGCTGTTTCAGATCATCTCACGGAGGAATTCTTCATTCAAATAAGAATTCACACCGATGAGCCGACGGCAGAGCCGGCGAGGTGCGACAGCTTTTCACAAGTTGCCAGCAACAGCTCGATCGTCCGGGTGATGTCGGGTGCCGACGGCGCGTTGACCACGGTGATGTAGGGTATCGATAACGCGGCGATCGCCTTGCCATCGGAACTGCGCACCGGAGCGGACAGGTTGAAGACCCCGGCGGTCTGCATCGAGGCCATCATCTCGTAACCGCGGTCGCGGATCTGGTCGAGCCGGGTGAAGAACTCGGCCGACTGCGCCGTCTTGTCGGTGCTGCGGACGTGTTCCGAGATCATCATCCGACGCTCTTCCGGTGAACGAAAGGCGAGCAGCACATGTCCCGAACCGGTGTCGAACAGGCTGATATGCGAGCCGACCCGGATCGAAATCCCCCAGTAGTTCGGTGCCTCCTGCTGGGCGATGACCACGGCGGAACCGCGATCAAAAACAACGAGTTGGTTGGCCTGCTGCGAAGTCTCGGCCAGCTCGCGCATCAGCGGCGTAGCGTAGGAAACCAGCCGCCGTACCGGAGCGTGCAATTGCGCTAGGCCGAACAGCTTCAGCGTCAGCGAATAGCGGTCGCCGTCGAGCCTGGTGACGTAGCCGCGCCTCACCAGCCGATCGAGCATGCGGTAGAATTCGTTGGGGCTGCGGTCGAGCTTCTTGGCGATTTCGGCCTGCGTCAGGCCACCGTCGACGCCAGCCAGCAGTTCGAGGATATCGAGCCCCTTGTCGAGCGCCGGCGCGCGGTAGCGCTCGTCTTCGCCGTCGTCCATGGCTCGTCCCTCCAGTGAATTTCACCCTTCATATACGCAGGAACACGACTGGCGGAAACAAATTTCGTCTTGACGTATCCGTGAATGTTTTGTTTGTATATGAATGTAGCACTTCTTGTCATCAGACGAGTTGCGGTCGCCGCCGAGGCGGCACCAAGGGAGGATACCAATGAACAGACTGCTTTCCGGCGTGTCCGCCGGCGCATTGATGCTTGCATTAAGTGCAGGCGCTGCCCTTGCCGGCGATCTGCCCGGCAAATTCGAAGGTGTGACTGTCGACGTGAAGCTGATCGGCGGCCAGCAATATGAAAAACTCTACGAGCGCATTCCCGAATGGGAGAAGGCGACCGGCGCCAAGGTCAACATCCTGACCAAGAAGAACGGCTTCGACATCGACAAGGAGCTCAAGTCCGACATCGCTTCGGGCAGCACCAATTGGTGCGTCGGCTGGAACCATTCGTCCTTCGCGCCGCAATACACGAGCCTCTACACCGACCTCGGCAAATTGCTGCCCAAGGAAGAGATCGACGCCTTCGTGCCCTCGACGATCACGTCGGCAACCATCGACGGCAAGCTGGAGATGCTGCCGCGCGCGCAATTCGACGTTTCGGCGCTCTACTACCAGAAGAGCCTCTACGAGAACGCCGACAACAAGACCAAGTTCAAGGCGAAATACGGCTATGACCTGGTGCCGCCGGACACCTGGAAGGAAGTCACCGACCAGGCCGAGTTCTTCGCCAACCCGCCCAATTTCTACGGCACCCAGTTCGCGGGCAAGGAAGAGGCCATCAACGGCCGCTTCTACGAGATGGTTATCGCCGAAGGTGGCGAATATCTCGACAAGGACGGCAAGCCGGTCTTCAATTCCGAGGCCGGCATCCGGGCGCTCGACTGGTTCGTCAACCTCTACAAGGCGAAGGCCGTGCCTGCCGGAACCACCAACTACCTCTGGGACGATCTCGGCCAGGGCTTTGCCTCGGGCACCGTCGCCATCAACCTCGACTGGCCGGGCTGGGCTGGCTTCTTCAACGATCCGAAATCGTCGAAGGTCGCCGGCAATGTCGGCGTCAAGGTCGCGCCGAAAGGTTCCTCGGGCAAGCGCACCGGCTGGTCCGGTTTCCATGGCTTCTCGGTGACCGAGAACTGCCCCAACAAGGAGGCTGCGGCTTCGCTGGTGTGGTGGCTGACCAACGAGGACAGCCAGAAGCTGGAGGCCGCCGCCGGCCCGCTGCCGACCCGCACCGCGGTCTGGGACTGGGACCTGAAGCAGGCGGAAAGCGATCCCTACAAGAAGGAGGTTCTTACCGCCTTCCAGGAAGAGGCCAAGCACGCCTTTGCCGTGCCGCAGACGCCTGAGTGGATCGAGATTTCCAACGCCGTCTATCCCGAGCTGCAGGCGGCGATTCTCGGTGACAAGACGTCCAAGCAGGCACTGGATGAAGCCGCCGCCAAGGCG
The DNA here is from genome assembly GCF_040317555.1 of Mesorhizobium sp. M1406. Classification (NCBI taxonomy): domain Bacteria; kingdom Pseudomonadati; phylum Pseudomonadota; class Alphaproteobacteria; order Hyphomicrobiales; family Phyllobacteriaceae; genus Mesorhizobium; species Mesorhizobium sp. M1406. Next base: position 3,230 of record NZ_JAMYKW010000012.1, read on the forward strand.
ACGCAAATCCTCCAGGACGCAGGCAAGCTCTAGTAACGGCTCCCAAGGCTGCCTCCCCCATCAGCATGACATCAGCATGGGGGAGGCGATCGCGCCTTTACCGGGCAAGAGCGCTGGCCGACCTATGGTGATCCTTAGTTGCTCTTGGCTCCGTTGATACTTCAGTTCACCTCAAGGATTCCGATGAAGGGCTTCAAGCCATCCGCGCCATTCCTGCTGCTGCTTCCGGCTGGCATCGTACTGGCGGCGGTCGTCGTCGTGCCGCTGCTTCTGTCGCTCTACTCCAGCTTCACGCCTTTTCGCTTGATCAAGCCCGAAACATTCTACGTCTTCATCGGCTTCAGGAACTATCTCTCGATCCTGTCCAACACCGATTTCTGGTGGGCGTTCGGCCGCACGGTGCTGCTGCTGACCATCGCGCTCAATCTCGAAATGATGCTTGGCCTCGGCCTTGCGATGCTGGTCGAAAAGGCAACGCGCGGCCAGCGTATCCTGCGCACGCTGATGATGTTCCCAATGATGTTCTCGCCGATCCTCGTCGGCTTCCAGTTCAAATTCATGTTCAACGACAATATCGGTCTGGTGAACAATGCCCTGCAGTCGCTCGGCATTACCAGGGATGCCATACCGTGGCTGATCGAAGGCCATCTCGCCTTCATCGCCATTTCGATCGCCGAAATCTGGTCGTCGACGGCGATCTTCGCCATCCTGATCCTCGCCGGGCTGCTCGCCATGCCCAAAGAGCCGATCGAGGCGGCGCGGGTCGACGGCTGCACGCCGTGGCAAACTTTCCGCTATGTGACGTGGCCGTTCGTCATGCCCTTCGCCTACATCGCCATGACCATCCGTTCGCTCGACGTCGCGCGTGCCTATGACATCGTCAAGATCATGACCGATGGCGGACCGGCGGGCCGCACCGAACTGCTTTGGACGCTGGTCGCGCGCACCGCCTACAGCGACGGGCGCATGGGCATGGCCAACGCCATGGCCTATTTCTCGATCCTGCTGTCGATCGCCTTCACCGTCTATTTCTTCAACAAGCTCGCCGCGGCGCGCACGCAGATCGGTGCTGAGTGGTGAGAATGGACGAGAATTCTTCCGCCCGCCTCAAGCGCCGGCTGTTGGGCATCATCTATCGCATCGGCCTGTTCCTGGCGATGCTGACCATCTGTCTGCCTGGCATGTGGATCGTCCTCTCGTCGCTGCGGCCGGCGGTCGAGATCATGGCCAAGCCACCAGTGTGGATCCCGCGGGAGATTTCATTCGATGCCTATGTCGCGATGTTCTCAGGCATCGGCAAGGGCGGCATCCCTGTTATCGAATATTTCCGCAACTCGCTGACCATCTCGGTGACCTCAACGGCGATTGCGGTGGCCATCGGCATGGCCGGCGGCTATGCGTTTGCGCGCTACCGCTTCCGCGGCAAGTCCAGCGTCTTCCTCGGCCTGATGCTGACCCGGACGGTTCCCGGCATCGCGCTGTCGCTGCCGCTGTTCTTCCTCTATGTGCGGCTTGGCATCATCGACACGCATTTCGGGCTGATCCTAGCCTATGTTGCGCTCAACGTGCCGTTCACCATCTGGCTGATCGACGGCTTCTTCCGCCAGGTGCCAAAAGACCTCGCGGAGGCGGCGCAGATCGATGGCTGTACGCGCTGGCAAGCCTTCTGGCAGGTCGAATTCCCGCTCGCCGGACCGGGCATCGCTTCGGCCGCGATCTTCGCCTTCCTGACCTGCTGGAACGAGTTCGCGCTGGCCTCGCAGCTGACCCGCTCGGTAAGCGCCAAGACGCTGCCGGTCGGCTTGCTCGATTACACCGCCGAGTTCACCATCGACTGGCGCGGCATGTGCGCGCTGGCCGTGGTGATGATCATTCCGGCGCTCACCCTCACCTACATCGTCCAGAAACACCTTGTCGGCGGCCTGACCTCCGGCGCGGTGAAAGGCTGATCCAATGGCAACCGTTACCCTCACCAAGCTGACCAAGCGCTACGGCAATATCGGGATCGTGCACGGCATCGATCTCGATATCGCCGACCGCGAATTCATCGCGCTGGTCGGCCCATCCGGCTGCGGCAAATCGACGACGCTGCGCATGATCGCCGGACTGGAAGAGATCAGCGCCGGCTCGATCGAGATCGGCGGGCGCGTCGTCAACGATCTGCCGCCGCGCTCGCGCAACATCTCGATGGTGTTCCAGTCCTACGCGCTCTATCCGCACATGACGGTGCGCGAGAATCTCGGCTTCTCCCTGAAGATCGCGAATGCGGCCAAGGAAGACATGGAGCGCCGCGTCGCCGAGGCCTCTGCCATCCTCGGCCTCGACACGCTGCTCGACCGACGCCCATCGCAATTGTCGGGTGGCCAGCGCCAGCGCGTCGCCATGGGCCGCGCCATCGTGCGCGACCCCGATGTGTTCCTGTTCGATGAGCCACTTTCCAATCTTGATGCCAAGCTTCGGACGCAGATGCGCACCGAGATCAAGAAACTGCATGCCAAGGTGCAGTCGACGGTGATCTACGTCACCCATGATCAGGTCGAGGCGATGACGCTCGCCGACCGCATCGTCATCATGCGAGACGGCCATATCGAACAGGTCGGCACGCCCGACGAAGTGTTCCGGCGTCCGGCGACGCGCTTCGTCGCCGGCTTCATCGGCTCACCGCCGATGAACCTGCACGAGGCGACGATCGATGACGGCCAGATGGTTTTCGCCAGCGGCGAAAAATTGCCATTGCCCGGTCAGTTCAAGGCCAATGTCGCGACCGGCGACAAGGTCGTGTTCGGATTGCGGCCGGATGACATCTATCCGACCGGACACGGCATCAGCTCCGGGGGTGCGGCCGACGTCCACCAGATCGAACTGCCGATCACGGTCACCGAACCGCTCGGCAACGAGACGCTGGTGTTCGTCGAATTCAACGGCACCGACTGGGTTTCGCGCATGCTGAACCCGAGGCCATTGAGGCCGGGCGAGCGGGTCGCCATGAGCCTCGACATGTCGCAGGCGCATCTGTTTGCCACCGAGACCGGAAAGACATTGCGGAGCTGATCGGCATGGCCAGAATCGAGAGAGTCGAACTGCGGATGGTGGACCTTGTGCCCAAGGTCAAGCGCACCGACGCGATCCAGAGCTTCGTCAGCCAGGAAACGCCGATCGTCACCATCACCGATTCCGACGGCGCGGTCGGTACCGGCTACAGCTACACGATCGGCACCGGCGGCTCGTCGGTGATGCGGCTCCTCTCCGACCATCTGGTGCCACGCCTGATCGGCCGCGACCCTGACATGATCGAGGCGATCTGGCACGATCTCGAATTCGCCACGCATGCCACCACCATCGGGGCGATCACGGCCATCGCCATCGCCGCGATCGATACCGCGCTTTGGGATCTGCGGGCCAAGAAGCAGAACCTGCCGCTATGGAAACTTGCTGGCGGCGCCAAGGACCGCTGCCCGCTCTACACGACCGAAGGCGGCTGGCTGCACATCGAGACACAGGCGTTGGTCGACGACGCGTTGGCCGCCAAGGCCAAGGGATTTCGCGGTTCGAAGGTGAAGATCGGCAGGCCGCACGGTTCGGAGGATCTTGCCCGCCTTTCGGCGGTGCGCAAGGCGGTCGGCGATGGCTACGAGCTCATGACCGACGCCAATCAGGGTTTCTCGATCGACGAGGCGATCCGGCGAGCGGCGAGGCTGCGCGAACTCGACCTCGCCTGGATCGAGGAGCCGCTGCCGGCCGACGACATTGATGGGCATGTGCGGCTGTCGAACTCGACGCCGACGCCGATCGCCATCGGAGAGTCGCTCTATTCCATCCGCCATTTCCGCGAATATATGCAGAAAGGCGCCTGTTCGATCGTGCAGGTCGATGTCGGCCGCATCGGCGGCATCACGCCCTGGCTCAAGATTGCGCACGCGGCGGAGGCCTTCGACATTCCGGTCTGCCCGCATTTCCTGATGGAACTGCATGTCAGCCTGACCTGCGCTGTTCAGAACGGCAGATATGTCGAGTACATTCCGCAGCTCGACCAGTTGACCGGCAAGCACATGCGCATCGAAGATGGCCAGGCACTGGCGCCCGACGAGCCGGGCATCGGCATCGACTGGGACTGGGACGCGGTCAAGGCCATGAGCATCGCCGAATTCACCACGGCGATCACGAAATAGGAGACGGGCATGCAGCGGATGGGGATGGTTCTGGGGCTGAAGCCGGAAAAAGTCGAGGAGTATGTCCGCCTGCACGCCGCCGTCTGGCCCGACGTGCTGACCATGATCTCGGCCTGCAATATCAAGAACTATTCGATCTACCTGAAGCGGCCGGAGAACCTGTTGTTCAGCACCTTCGAGTATCATGGCACCGACTACGCCGCCGACATGGCCAAGATGGCTGCCGACCCCAGGACACAAGAATGGTGGGCGGTCTGCATGCCTTGCCAGGAACCGCTGGCGACGCGCAAGGAAGGCGAATGGTGGGCTGAGATGGACGAGGTCTTCCATCATGACTGAAAGCGGTTTCGACCCTGCCTCGCTCGTCCAATCCTGGCCCAAGCCCTCGAAGCCCCGGCCGATCGTCACTTTCGGCGCCGGGTCGATCGTCGGTGACGCGCATTTCCCCGCCTACCGTAAAGCCGGCTTCCCGGTCGCCGGGCTTTACGATCCCGATCACGCCAAGGCGGAAAAGCTTGCCAGCCAATGGGGCGTGACGGCCTTCACACTTGAGGAAGCGGCCGCCGTCGAGGGTGCGATCTTCGACCTCGCGACGCCGCCCACCCGCCATGCCGATGTGCTGAAAGCATTACCTGACGGCACTGTCGCGCTGATCCAGAAACCGATGGGCGGCAACCTTGCCGAGGCAACCGCAATCCTCGAGATCTGCCGCTCCAAGAAGCTGCAGGCCGCAGTGAATTTCCAGGGGCGCTTCGCACCGATGATGCTGGCGCTGAAGGATGCCATCGCCAAGGGCTGGCTCGGCGAGATCGTCGACTTCGATGCCTGGCTGGCGCTGGCGACACCGTGGGAGCTGTGGGAGTTCCTGCTCAAGGCACCGCGCGTCGAGATCGCCATGCACTCGATCCACTATCTCGACCTGATCCGGCAACTGCTCGGCGACCCGCGCGGCGTGCACGCCAAGACGCTCGGCCACCCCAACCATGCGGTGGCGCAGACGCGCACCAGCGCCATTCTCGACTATGGCGACACCGTGCGCTGCGCGCTGTCGATCAACCACGATCACAAGTTCGGTCGCCGGCACCAAGCCTCCGAGTTCCGCATCTGCGGCACCGAGGGCGCGGCCTATCTCAAGCTTGGCCTCAACCTCGACTATCCGCGCGGCGAACCGGAAGTGCTGGAGATCTACCCGAAAGGCGGAACGGATTGGGTCGCGGTGCCATTGGCCGGAGCATGGTTCCCCGACGCCTTCGTCGGCCGCATGGCCAACGTCCAGCGCTATGCAGCGGGCGAGGACGCAACGCTGATCAGCCCGGTCGAGGATGCCTGGAGCACGATGGCGCTGGTCGAGGCCGCGTATCAGTCGAATGCGGCACCGGCGACGCCGATCGCGGAAAGGCCCTGATGGAACAGATCCAGTATTTCGAGGACTATGAGATCGGCTCGTCCCGCCTTACCAGCGGCCGCACCATCACCGAGACTGACTTTGTCGTGCATGCCGGCCACACCGGCGATTTCTTCCCGCACCACATGGACGCGGAGTTCATGAAGACGACGCCGTTCGGCCAGCGCATCGCCCACGGCACGCTCGTGTTCTCGGTCGGCATCGGGCTGACGGCAACCATCGTCAACCCTGTCGCCTTTTCATACGGCTATGACCGGCTGCGCTTCATCAAGCCGGTGTTCATCGGCGACACGATCCGCACGCGCACCACCATCGCGGCCAAGGAAGATGATCCGAAGCGGCCAGATTCAGGACGGGTGATCGAGCGCTGCGAGGTGATCAACCAGCGCGGCGAAGTGGTGCTCGCCGCCGACCACATCTACATCGTCGAACGCAGGCCCGCGCGGGACTGAGACTCTCGAATCAAGCCAGAGCGCCAGATCCAGATCGCTGCATTCGTGCCAGACCTCGATCCGAGCGCGCCGGAACTCGCTGAAGCGCGCGGCACCTCGTTCCAAAGCGGCTTCGCAACGGAGCCGATAACGGCCACCGCGCGCCGCATGTCAGGCCAACAGTTTCATGAAATTGCGCTTGCGGCCGAAGCGGGCCTTCACATCCGCCAGATACGCGGCATGTTCGGACGCGCCGCGCAGACCGGCCATACGGCCGATCAGGGCCGCCGCTTCGGCATAGGCGCCGTTACCGCCAAACTGGGCCAGTTGGTTGACGCGTTCCGCATAGATCTCCAGCGCCTCGCGCGGATGCGTGGCTTCACTGGCCTTGGCGAGCTTTTCCTTCAGCCCCTCGGAAGCGCCATGCGCGCGCGCGTTCGCCAACGCCAAATCAAACTGCTTCTCCTCAATCAGGATGCTGATGAGCAGATCGGCCGGATAATGCCAAGCGGATGGCTTCTCGCTCGCCAGTCTGGATTGGAGGCGCTCGATTGCGAGATCGCGCGCCTCCTTGCCACCCGACTTGCACAGCCGTTGATACAGGTCCAGGCCCGGCGCCTTCTCGAATGCGCGCCACAGATGCGCTTCAGCGTCCGCATCGCGACCGGCTGCGGTCAGCAGGTCGACTGCAAAGAAAACGAGCCGCTCGTCGGGCCGATCGTCCTCGAACATCCACAGGCCATCCTCGGCCCAGCGCAGAGCCTCCTCCACGCGACCTTGCGAGAGGCAGAATTTGGCGATTTGCAGATAGGCTTGCTGAGAGGACAGGTGTTTGGCGCGAAGCGCGATGCGCGACTCGACGTCACCGTCGCGTTCAGCAAAGAAGTCGAGGATTTCCCGCAGCCTGAAATGGTCGCCGGACAGTACGTGACTTATCCGATTCTTGCCGGCGGTCGCGGGCAGTTCATTCCAGGCCTCGGTGGCAAGGCGGCGGTATTCGGCCAATCCTTCCTCGCCGAGGATATCGCCATAGCGCCCAGCCGCGCCAGCAAAGGTGTCGTAGTCACCGTTCATCTCGCGTGCGAACAGGTCACGCGCCAGGGACAAGGGTTCGCAAGTCGCCTCCAAGGCAGCGTTGCAGTGAATTTCGCATGCCCGGTCGAGAAGTGGGGCGCAACGGCCGTCGGAATCGTCCATGTCCTCAATGGCGCCCTCGATCCGATCGATAGCTCGCATAGCGAGCCGCATAACGACGCCCGCATGCTTGCTCGAGACCGAGGCGATCACATCGAGCGCCTCGTCCACGCCTTGGGCCCAGTCGGGCGCCTCGCGGTAACCTATGAAACCCTTCGTGGCGGTTGCTTCGTCGATCATTTTGCCGAGGCGCGCCTCGATGGTCGCCTCGTCGCCATCTTGTGTAGCCAGCGTGGTCATTTCCAGCCTACGCAACAGGATAGGATCGCGCTCGACGACATCCATGATCATATCGACAAGCTCCACCTTGTCCTTGCCTTCCAGATGTTCGCGTATACGCGCGAACACATCGATGCTTTGCGCTTCCGTGTCGCCGCCCATCGCATTTGCCGCCAGCGCTGTTGCCACCAAATGCTTGCAATAGCCCCAATCCCCGAAGGCGCGGCAGGAACACGTGCCGTCGACCGACTCTGCACGCCCCATCAGCTCAACGCGATAGTCCTCCGTGCCGGCAACCTGCGCCAGCACGCGCTTCGGCTCGACGGTCAGCAGTTGCACCAGCCCGTCACGCCAGTAGGCCTCGCCGCGCGAGAATACCTTGCTGCCGACAAGGTCGCGCAGGGCGTCGACATCAAAACGGGGTCGACTGTTCTTGCGGTTCATAGTGGCGGCTGGAGCCTCGAGTCAGCCGAGATGAGACGCAGGGCCTCGTCCAACGCAACGGTCGCATGCAGCCGCCACCATGCTCCGGTGTGCCTGTGCCACATGAGGTCGAACCGGGTCTCGGCGAGATGCTCCTCCACATGGTCGAGCCGGGCGAAGGGAGCGTTGAATTCTTCACCGTCATCCGAACGATAGCGCGCGGAGAAACCGTATTTGCTTCCTCGCCACTTGCCGAAAATGTCTAGCGGATGGTCGAGCCGATTCGGCCGGCCGTGGATGAACCGTGGCTTCAGAACATCGGCGATGAAACGCTCGCAGTCGGCGGCGATGGCCAGCTTCTCGCCAGATGAAAGCTCTTTGACCCACACCCGTCGCGTATCCAGCTTCGCCATCGCAATCTTTCCGCGCCCTCTGACGCCAAGAGCGCTGCGGAGCAGCCCTTAGCCATTTGGCTATCGCCGTTCATGATAATCGACCGATGCGGTGAGGCAATCCTTTCGAACGCAAAACGCCTCCGGATTTGCGGGAACCGCCCGATGGCAAGCGCAATATGGCTTCTGCCATTCGGCGGCCGCGGGTCTTTCAGCCGCGACCGCTCACGCCAGCCACTCTTTCACCGCCGGGCGGGCGAGAACCGCGCGCATCCGGTCCTCGGCATCGGCGACGGCCAGTGCCATCGGCGCGCGGGTCGCTCCGCAATCGACGCCAATGACGCGGAAGGCCGCTTTCATGCCCGGCAGGACGCCGGTTTCCAGCAGCACCTCGACGAAGTCCTGCGACACCATCTGCAGCACTTTCGCCCGTGCCAAATCGCCGACGCGGATCGCCTGATCTACTGCTACGTACAGCCGGCCGAGCAGATTGTAGGTGGTGCCGATGCCGCCATCGGTGCCGAGCATGCCGGCGGCGGCATAGATCTCGTCGAAGCCGTAGTAGAACAGCTTTTGCGGCTGCCGCTTGCGCAGCAGCGAATATTTGAACAGGTCGGTGGAGGTGTATTTGATGCCGATGACATTGCGTAGATCGAGCAGCCGGACCAGCAGGTTGAGCGGCAGCGGCCGGCCGGTGCGCAAAGGAATTTCGTAGACGATCAGCGGCAGGTCCGTCGCCGCCGCCAGCGCCTGGTAGTAGCCAAAGATCTCCTCGTCGGAGAATGGATAGGAATGCGGCGGCAGCGCCGACAGTGCGTGATAGCCAAGCTTTTGCGCCCGCCGCGCCAGGCGGATGGAATCGCGCAGGTTCGGCATGCCTACATGGGCGATCAGCCTGGTGCCGGCGCTTGCGGCACCGGCGAAGACCACTTCTTGCTGGGCCAGCAATTCATCCACGGTCAGCAGGCCGGATTCGCCGCTGCTGCCGCCGACATAAAGCCCGGTCAGGCCTTGGCGCAGGACATAGTCGGTGATGTTGCGCTGGCGCTGCGGATCGAACTCGCCGGCATCGCTCAGTCCGGTCATCAAGGCGGCATACATGCCCGCCAATTCCTTGGTCATTTGGGGGATCCTCGGTCTTTCCAGGAGAGTCATTGGGTGGCCTCGCCTGCATGATGGCAGGCGACGAGATGCTGCCCGGAGATGGGCGAGCCGAAATCGCGCACCTGCGGCTCCATCTTGGTGCAGATGTCGCTCGCCAGGGGACAGCGCGGATGGAAATGGCAGCCGGCCGGCGGCTTTGACGGATCGGGCACGCCGCCGCCCAGCACGATACGCCGGCGTGTGCCGCCGGCTTTGGGGTCCGGCACCGGGATCGCGGACAGCAGCGCTCTTGTATAGGGATGCAGCGGGCTGCCGAACACCACTGCCGTGGTGCCGATCTCGACGATCCGGCCCAGATACATCACCGCGACGCGGTCGCTGAGATAGCGGATCATCGACAGGTCATGGCCGATGAACAGATAGGTCAGGCCGAGGCGCGCCTTGAGGTCATCGAGCAGATTGACGATCTGCGCCTGGATGGAGACGTCGAGGGCCGAGATCGGCTCGTCGGCGATGATGAACTTCGGATTAGCCGCCAGCGCGCGGGCAATGCCGACGCGCTGGCGCTGGCCGCCGGAGAGCTCGAACGGGTAGCGGTTGCGCAGTATTTCCCGCAAGCCAACCAGCGCCAGCAATTCACTGACGCGGGCGTCGCGCGTCACCCGGGTGCCGATCTTCTGCGCGCGCAGCCCCTCGCCGATGATGCGCCCGACGGTCATGCGTGGATTGAGCGAGCCGAAAGGGTTCTGGAAAATCATCTGCATATCGCAGCGGCGCTGCTTGAGCTGTTCGCCTGTCGCGCCGGCATAGTCCCTGCCCTCGAAGACGATGCTGCCGGCGCTCGGACGCTCGAGACCCAGCACGGCGCGGCCGGTCGTCGACTTGCCGCAGCCGCTTTCACCGACCAGCGCCAGCGTTTCGCCGCGCAGCACCTCGAAGCTGACGCCATCGACCGCATGCACCGCGCCGACCTGCCGCCTGAGAAAACCGCGCCGGATGGGGAAATGCACCTTGAGATCGGAAACGACAAGCAGCGGTTCTTGCCTGGGCGCCGCTGCCGGAGCCGCGCCTGGTGCGGCTGCCGGCGCACGCTGCAATCGCGCCACCTGCCGCCAGCGCCAGCAAGCCGTGGCATGGCCGGCGCTAACCGCTTCCAGCGGCGGCTTCTGTTCACGGCAGCGCGCCTCGGCATGATCGCAGCGCGGCGCGAAGGCACAGAAGGTCGGCGGCAGCGTGACGTTGGGTGGCGCGCCCTTGATCGGCACCAGCCTGGTGTTTGCCGCCGTCAGCGACGGAATCGAATTCAACAGGCCGATCGTGTAGGGATGCGTCGTCGCCGAAAACAGCTCATCGACCGGCGCGCATTCGACGATCGAGCCCGCATACATCACCGCGACGCGGTCGACGAAACCGGCGACCAGGCTGAGGTCATGGCTGATCCAGATGATCGCCATGCCGAGCTGTTTTTGCAGGCGCACGACCAGCTCGACGATCTGTGCCTGGATGGTGACATCGAGGGCCGTGGTCGGCTCGTCGGCGATCAGGATCGACGGCTTGCAGACCAGCGCCATGGCGATGCCGATGCGCTGCAATTGCCCGCCGGAGAACTGGTGCGGAAAGGCGCGCATGCGTTGCGGCCCGTTGGCGATGCCGACCAGCGCCAGCATGTCGAGCGCCTGGCGCTCCGCCTCGGCCTCATTCAACCCCTGATGTTCGCGCAACGCCTCGGTCAGTTGCAGGCCGATGGTCAGCACCGGGTTCAGAGACGACATCGGGTCCTGGAAGATCATCGCGATGTCGCGGCCGCGGATCTGGCGCAGCTCGCTGTCGGGCATGGCCAGAAGATCGCGGCCACGAAACAGCGCGCGACCTTGGGTGACGCGGCCGGGCGGCTTGCGGATCAGCCCCATCAGGGTCTGCACGGTGACCGACTTGCCGGAGCCGCTCTCGCCGACGATCGCCAGCGACTCGCCTTCGGCAAGCTCGAAGGAGACGTCGTTGACGGCATAGACGGAATTGCCTTTGGGACCGAACTCGACGCTAAGCCCTTGCACGGAAAGCACGGCTTGCTGTCCGATCCCCTTTGCTGCCCTGCCAACGTCAAGTGTGTCGGTGCCCGTCATTTGGCGCCCCCGCCCATGATGTGCTGCGGGTCGAGCGCGTCACGCAGACCGTCGCCGACGAAGTTGATGCTGAGCACGGCCATCGCGATCATCGCGCCGGGCGGGATCCACATCCAGGGCTGGCTCTCCAGGATCGACAGTGTGCGGGCATCGCGCAGCATGTTGCCCCAGCTGGCCGCCGGCGCTTGCGCACCGAGGCCGAGGAAGGACAGCGAGGCTTCGAGCAGGATGACGGTGGCGACGTCGAGCGTGATCGCCACCAGGATGGGGCCGAGCACATTGGGCAGGATGTGTTCGAGGATGATGACCGACGGCGAGGTGCCGAGCGAGCGCGCGGCGAGGACGAATTCCTGGTTGCGCAGCGCCAGGATTTCGCCGCGCGTCAGCCGGGCGATGGACGGCCAGCTGAGCAGGCCGATCACCACCATCGTATTGAAGATACTGGGGCCGACCACTGCGACGAAGGCGATGATGATGACGAGGCGGGGGAAGGTCAGCACCATGTCGATCAGGCCCATCAGCAACAGGTCGACCTTGCCGCCGAAATAGCCGGCAACGCAGCCGATGAAGATGCCTATTGCCGCTGAGATCGCGACGGCGACGAAGCCGACCGTCAGCGAGATGCGGCCGCCATAGAGGATGCGAGCAAAGATATCGCGGCCGGTACCGTCGGTGCCCATCCAATGGATGCCGCCCGGCGGCTGGTTGCGGCCGCGCAGGTCGATGTCGTTGGGGCCGTAGTGCGCGATCAGCGGTGCCAGCACGCAGGCGAGCACGATGACGGCAAGCATGATCAGTCCGAGCGTCGCCAGACGGTGGTTGAGGAAACGGCGCGCCGCCTCGGCCCACAGCCCGCGCGAGGTGCCGGAGGCAATCGTCATGTCGGCGGCGGTGACTTCAGTCATAGCTCACCCTGGGGTCGAGCACGCTGTAGGCAAGGTCGGTCGCAAGGTTGGCGAGCATGACGATGACGGCGGTGATAAGCACATAGCCCATGATGACCGGGCTATCCCTGTTGACCACCGCATCGATAAACATCAGGCCGATGCCCGGCCATTGGAAGATGGTCTCGATCACCACCGAGCCGCCGAACAGCGTCGGCAAAGTGAGGCCGAAGACAGTGACCAGCGGGATCAACGCGTTGCGCAGACCGTGGCGCAGCGTGATCGTGCTTGGCCGCAGGCCCTTGGCCTTGGCGGTGCGCATATAGTCCCGGTTCAGCACTTCGAGCATGCCGGCGCGGGCGTAGCGCATGAAGATTGCGGCGCGGAACAAGGCGAGTGCTGCCGCCGGCAGGACCAGGTGCCTGAGATTGTCGAGGAGCGAGAAGCTGTCGCCCGCCGTCGAAATGCCCGACGACGGCAGCCAGCGCAATTCAAGCGCAAAGACGTAGACGAGCAGCAGCCCCATGAAGAAATCCGGAATCGAGACGCCGACAAAGCCGCCCAGCGTCAGCGAATAGTCGGTCAGTTTGTATTGCCTGAGCGCCGAGATCACACCCAGCGTGGTGCCGATGAGGAAGGCGACGAGCAGTGCCACAGCCATCAGTTCCAGCGTCATCGGCAGGCGCTCGCCGATGATCTCGCCGACGCCGCGACCGTTGACGAAGGAGCGGCCGAGATTGCCGTGCAGGATCTGTCCAATCCAGTTGAGGTATTGGACGTAAAGCGGCTGGTCAAGGCCGAGCTCGCCGCGTCGCATCGCGATCAGCGCCTCGCTCGATGGCGCCTCCGCCGTGATCATCGCCAGCACGGCATCGCCCGGCATTGCGTGCGCGATAGCGAAGACGATCACCGTGACGCCGAACAGCACCGGGATGCTGAGCAGCAATTTGCGCAGGAGATAGCTGAGCACCGGCCTCTCCTATTGCTGAAGGCGGCTGTTGAGGCGGTTGGTCATGAGGTTCCAGTGCCTGATGACCAACTGATGAGGGCGTCTACGCAGCAGCCTATTTGGCCATTTCCCACTTCTCGACTTCGTTGTAGACCGGGTGGTTGAAGATCACGAGCGGCTGCTCCTTGAAATGCCGGGCAAGGCCGACGATGCGGTTGTTGAAAGCCAGCGGCCGCACCTCGTTCCACAGCCAGGCCTTGGGCAGTTCCTTGTTGAGGATGCGTGAGGCTTCCTGGTAACTTTCGGCACGCACGGCTCGGTCGGCCGATTCCAGCCCCTTGTTGAACAGTTCGTCGACCTTGGGATTGCAGTAACCCAAGCTGAGTGGCTTGGCGCCGCAGACGACCACCGGCGAACCGAGCGAGGGGTCAAGCCCCATGCCATTGGCGAAAAAGCCCATCTGGAAGCTGCCGTCGGCATAGGTCTGGTTGATCGCCGCCGGATCGAGCAGGCGCGGCTGGATGCTGACGCCGACCGCGGCCAGATAGCTCTGGATGGCGGTGACGGTGTCGACGTTCATCTGGTCGGAATAGTAGTAGATGAAATCGACCGGCTGGCTGCCGTCCCAGCCCGCTTCGGTGAGCAATTGCTTGGCCTTGTCGGGATTGTAGTCGTAGGGCTCAAGGTCCTTGGCGCGCGCCCAGTCTTGCGGAAAGAGCGTGTTCGAAAGTTCGCCGGCGCCCTGCTTGACCGTCTCGATGATGGCCTTGCGGTCGATGGCATAAAGCATTGCCTGGCGCACCCTGACATCGGCGAGGCGCTTGTTCTCCAGGTTGAACTGCAGGTAGGTCGGCAGGCCGGCGGAGAATTTCGGCAGTACCGTCAGATAGTCGAGCTTCTGCAGCCGGGCGAGCTCGGAGATCGGCACGCCACCGCCCTCAAAGGACATGGCGTCAACCTCCTGCGTCTCGAGCGCGGCGATGATTGGCGGCACGTCCTTGTATATCTGGTAGATGATGCGCTCGAGTTTCGGCGCGCCGAGGAAATAGTCGGGATTGCGGTCGACCTCGACATACTGGTCGCTCTCGTATTTCTTCCAGACGAACGGGCCGGTGCCGACGCGGTTGACCCAGAAAGCGTTGCCCTTGATGTCGCCGGGCGCGACCTTGCCGAGGATGTGTTCGGGAAAGATGCTGATGGCGATAAGCTGCAACTCGACCCAGAGCGGCTTGGCGCTGTCGAGTTCGATCTGGACGGTCGTGTCGTCAAGCGCCTTGACCCCGGCAAGCGAGGAGGCCGAGCTATCCTGGAAAGCCTTGTACCCGGCCACCGCGCCGAGCTTCTGCGCCCAAGGCGAGCCAACCTTGGGATTGGCATAGAGGTTGAGGCTGAACACCACGTCCTTGGCGGTGAAGGGCGTTCCGTCATGCCATTTGACGCCGTGGCGCAGGCTGAGGATATAGGTCTTGCCGCCATCGGGCGTCTTCCAGCTTTCGGCCAGCATCGGCTGCACGCCATCGCCCGTCCATTTGATGTGGACCAGTCCCTGCAGCACGGTCTCGTCGAGCCGGTGGCCGCACGTGGTATGCAGCGTTCCCATCTCGATGCAGCCGGTGCGCATGGCGGAACGGAACGTGCCGCCCTCGGCCTTGGCGATCACCGCGGCAAACATCAGCGCCAGCGCCGGCACAAGGCTCATCAGCAGTCGTCTCATGGAATTTTCCTCCCGTTGTTTTTCGCCGGCCGAAATCGGGCCATACCCTGCTCCAGGCCAATTTGCGCGCCAAGCCTCGCCTGTCGCGCCGACCGCCGCGCCATCGGCCGGCGGCGGCACCCTCCAACCCTTCGGTTCCGCAAGTCCTCGCTTGCGGCGACTGGTCTAATAGCTTAAAAGGTAGACCATGCACAATATGCCGATTCGAAAAAAATTATCCGATGAAGTCCGCTTCCGCCTGGAGGAGATGATCCGCGACGAGGTCTATCCGGTCGGCGCCTCGCTGCCGTCCGAGCGCGACCTGATGTCGATGTTCGATGTCGGCCGTCCCTCGGTGCGCGAAGCGCTGTTTGCGCTGGAGAAGATGGGGCTAGTGCGCATCAACAGCGGCGAGCGGCCAAAGGTGACGCGGCCGACGCCGAAGAACATGCTGGAGCAGTTGACCGGGACGGCGCATCTGTTGATGGACCAGCCCGACGGCATCGGCCATTTCGAGCAATTGCGACTGTTCCTCGAAGTCTCGACCGCGCGCCATGCCGCCGAGGTGGCGACGCGCGAACAGGTCGATGCGCTTGCGGCGGCACTTGCCGAGAACGAGCGCGCCATCCCGCGCGCCCGCGCCTTCGCCGTCACCGATGTGGCGTTTCACCGGGTGCTGACCGCAATTCCCGGCAACCCGATCTTCCTGGCCGCGCATGAAGCGCTGGTGGAATGGCTGATCAACCAGCGCATCCACATGGCCAACACCGAGGTGGAAAACCGCCGGAGCTTTGCCGGTCACAAAAACGTGTTTGAAGCCATCGAGCGGCACGATCCGGAAGCGGCCGGCCGAGCGATGCGCGAACATCTGGAAAACGCCCGCCGCAAGTTCAACTCGGGCCAGGCGAAACTGGATTAGGCTCGGCCGCCTTCACCCTCGGCTAGCGTCCGTACTTGACCGCTGGGCCAACGAGCCCGTTGCCCTGATCGACCAACTTCGGCCGCTGGCTCAATCCTTCCTCCCGTAACCGCGTCAGGGCTGCGCGCAAGAGACCCAGCGATTGCTCGCCGTGGGTACACGATCCGCACAGGTGAGAGCCGACCGAGCCACAAGCGCGCCGCGGATGCGGCAGTCACGAGAGATCGGCAGTCATACCTGCGCCATTCACCGTTATCGGATTGCCAAGACATGGTAGTGTGATTATACCAGTTGATAAGTTGACGACGGGCGATACCGTCGGCCGAGATCAGGAGTAGTGACCAGATGACAACGATTGCGCTGTTCGGTGCCGGCGGAAAAATGGGCTACCGCCTTTCGACCAATTTTCGCGGATCGCCCTACACGATACGCCATGTCGAGGTCAGCGATGCCGGCCGCGAACGGCTGAAAACCGGACTGGGTTTCGATACGGTCAGCACCGACGAGGCGCTCAAGGGCGCCGATGTCGTGATCCTGGCCGTTCCGGACACGCATATCGGCAAAGTGGCGGCCAGCATCGAGAGCAAGCTGGCGCCGGGCACGATGGTGGTGGTGCTCGACGCGGCGGCACCTTTCGCCGGTCACCTGCCGAACCGGCCGGACCTCACCTATTTCGTCACCCACCCCTGCCATCCGCCGATCTTCAATGACGAGACCGACATGGCGGCCAAGAAGGATTATTTCGGCGGCGTCAAGGCCAAGCAGCATATGGTCAGCGCCTTGATGCAGGGACCGGAAGAGGATTACGCCAAGGGCGAGGCGATCGCGAAAATCATCTGGGCGCCGGTCATGCGCTCGCATCGCGTCACCGTCGAACAGATGGCGCTGCTGGAGCCCGGCCTCTCGGAGACCGTGTGCGCCTCGCTGCTGGTGGTCATGAAGGAGGCCGTCGACGAGGTCGTGGCACGCGGCGTCGACAAGCAGGCGGCGCTCGACTTCCTGCTCGGCCATATGAACGTGCTCGGTGCCGTCATCTTCGGCGAGACCAAGGGCGTTTTCTCGGACGCCTGCAACAAGGCGATCGAATTCGGCAAGCCGGTGCTGATGCGTGACGACTGGAAACGCGTGTTCGAGCCGGAAGAGATCGCCGCCAGCATTCAGCGCATCACCTGAAAGAGCGTTCAGTTTTTGCCGCTCATCAGGTACATATCACCTGAATTAGTGATTGACTCATCATACCAGTTAGCTTAGCTGTTAATGGCTTAGATCGACAAGGTTTCGCAGGGAGTACGAAGCCTGGCGAGTGGAGGATGGCTAGGGAGCAACGATCCGTGGAGGGGAAGCCGGCAAACGGCTCTTTAGCCCGAAAGCGATCCGCCGCCCGCGCTGCCTGACGAATTCGGATGCCGACAGAGGCCTTGGTTGACCAAGATAATTTTTCAAACGGGAGGACTTCATGAAACTCACACGCAGAATGACGCTTGCGGCTTTCGCCGGCATGCTGGCGCTTGGCACGGCAGTTCCCGCCTACGCGGCGGATCTCATCGCCATCATCACGCCCTCGCACGACAATCCGTTCTTCAAGGCGGAAGCCGTCGGTGCCGAAGCCAAGGCCAAGGAACTCGGCTACGAGGCCCTCGTGCTGGTCCATGACGATGACGCCAACAAGCAGTCCCAGCTGATCGACACCGCGATCGGCCGCGGCGCCAAGGCGATCATCCTCGACAATGCCGGCGCCGACGCCACGGTCGCCGCCGTGCAGAAGGCCAAGGACGCCGGGATCCCGTCCTTCCTGATCGACCGCGAGATCAACGCCACCGGCGTCGCCGTGGCGCAGATCGTCTCCAACAACTACCAGGGCGCCCAACTCGGCGCGCAGGAGTTCGTCAAGCTGATGGGCGAGAAGGGCAATTTCGTCGAACTGGTCGGCAAGGAATCGGACACCAATGCCGGCATTCGCTCCAAAGGTTATCACGACGTCATCGACGACTATCCGGACCTGAAGATGGTCGCCCAGCAGTCGGCCAACTGGAGCCAGACGGAAGCCTATTCCAAGATGGAATCGATCCTTCAGGCCAACCCCGACATCAAGGGCGTCATCTCCGGCAACGATACGATGGCGATGGGCGCCTATGCGGCACTTGCCGCGGCGAACCGCAAGGATGTCATCGTCGTCGGCTTCGACGGATCGAACGACGTGCGTGACTCCATCACCTCCGGCGGCATCAAGGCAACCGTGCTGCAGCCGGCCTTCGCGCAGGCGCAGATGGCGGTCGAGCAGGCCAACGACTTCATCAAGAACAAGAAGTCGCCGGCAAAGGAAAAGCAGCTGATGGACTGCGTTCTGGTCAATGGCGACAATGCCGCCAAGCTGGAAACCTTCGCGCTGACCAACTGAGCCAGCGTGATTTGAATAGCGAGGGGCGAATTTCGGTTCGCCCCTCGCCGCCATTTTCCGTGGGCCAACCACCACCATGCTGAACAACAGGCCACCATGCTGAACACCAAGCCGAACTGGCCGACCCTTGCCGTGATGGTCGGCATCAGCCTGACCGCCTGCAAGATCCTGCCGACGAAATCGGCAGACGGCGGCAATGCCCCCGGCTTCAATCCGGACAAGACGGTCGAAGAGATATGGGCGGCAAAGGTCGTGCCCTACCTCCGGCAGAAAGCCGGACCATTTCCAGAGGTTCACACCCTGGCGACTACCGATGCCGCGGCGGCCGGCGCCAAATACGGCAATCCGAACAAACAGGCGAACGCGCCGTGGACGTTCGCGGTTCGCCTGGAAGGCAAGATCGTCGCGGCGAACACGCAGTCGCGTGCGGCGACGGTCGACATCGATGTCGACGGCGACGGCAAAGCCGACGCGCGGATGCAGATCGGACCGGCGGTGCGCGGTACCGCGTTACGCGACAGCCTGGACTTCATCCAGTTCAACGACTTCACCAACCAGATCGACTTCGCCCAGTTCGGCAAGGCGTTCAACAGCTACGCCGACAAGACGGTGCTATCCAAGCTGCCGCGCGAAGCGCTGGAGGGCCGCGGCGCCAAGGTGCTGGGCGCCTATACGCCGGGCAGTGGCCAGGACCTGCCGCTGGTGACGCCGGCGGAGGCAGAGATCGGGCCGAAGCCATGAGCGCGGCCTCGGAGCGCGACATCATCCTGAAGCTGGAGGACGTCTCCAAGGTCTATTCCGGCACCGTTGCGGTCAAGCGCGCCAATTTCGAGGTGCGCAGGGGAGCGGTCAACGTGCTGGTCGGCGAAAACGGTGCCGGCAAATCGACGTTGATGAAGATCATCGCCGGTGTCGAACGACCGACAGTCGGCCGTATTCTGCTGGAGGGCGAAGAGGTGTCCTTCTCGTCGTCCGGCGATGCGGTGAACCGCGGCATCGGCATGGTGTTCCAGGAACTCAACTTGTTCGGCAATATGAGCGTCGCCGAGAACATTTTCGCCACCCGCGAAATCACCAACCGGTTCGGCAAGATCGACCGCAAGGAACAAGAAAACCGCGCGGCGGAATTTCTAGAACGCCTGCAAGCCGGTATACGGCCCGACATGCTGGTCGAGGATCTGCGCATCGGCCAGCAGCAGTTGGTCGAGATCGCCAAGGCGGTTTCTCTCGATGCACGCATCCTGATCATGGACGAACCGACCTCGGCGCTGAGTGCTGCGGAGGTCGAGATCCTGTTCAAGGTGATCGCCGACCTCAAGGCGCGCGGTGTCGCCATCGTCTACATCTCGCACCGGCTCGAGGAGCTGATCCACATCGGCGACTACATCACCGTGCTGCGCGACGGCCGCATCACCGGCCAGGAAGAGATGAAGAACGTCGACACACAGTGGATCGTTCGCCAGATGATCGGCTCCGACGCCAAGGACTTCGCCAAGGCCGACGGCCATCTTCCGGGCGAGGAGATCTTCCGCGCCGAGGAGATCTGCCTGCCGCGCGCGACGGGCGGGCTTGCCGTCGACCATGTCTCGCTATCACTGCGTGCCGGCGAGATCCTCGGCATCTACGGGCTGATGGGCGCCGGCCGCAGCGAACTGTTCGACTGCATCATGGGCCGCCACGGCCATTCGACGGGCGAGATCTTCATTGGCGGCAAACAGGTCAGGGAGCGCGACACGACGCGGCGCATCCGGCGCGGGCTTGCGCTGATCCCCGAGGATCGCCAGCGCGAAGGGCTGGTGTCGATCCTCTCGGTCGCAAGCAACCTGACGCTGGCCAGCCTGTCGCGATTTGCCCGCCTGTTCCATATCCGTGGCGCCGACGAAAGGCAGGCGGTGACACAGATGGTGCGGGAACTGGCGATCAAGGTCGCCGACCCGGCGCAGGAAGTTTCGTCGCTGTCTGGCGGCAACCAGCAGAAAGTGGTGATCGGCAAGGCGCTGCTCACCGGACCCAAGGTGCTCTTGATGGACGAGCCCAGCCGAGGCATCGATGTCGGCGCCAAGGCAGACGTCTTCCGCACCATGCGCAAACTGTCCCGCGACGGATTGGGGATTTTGTTCGCCACTTCGGATCTCGATGAGGTGATGGCGCTGTCCGACCGCATCGCGGTGATGAGCAACGGAAAACTGACCGGCATGTTCGATCGCGCCGAGGCGACGGAGGCGGTACTCGTCGCCGCGTCGGCGCTTGGCCATGGACCGGCCCCACACACGGAGAGCACCGCCCATGACTGACATACCAGCCAAGGTGGCCGCTCCCTCCGCTTCCAGCGGCTCCGTGCTGTTGACGTTGATGAAGCTCAGGACCTTCATCGCGCTCATCGCCGTCCTGATCTTCTTCTCGATCGCGGCGCCGAATTTCCTGTCGACCGCCAATTTGATCCTGATGTCGAAACACGTGGCGCTGAACGCGTTCCTGGCGATGGGCATGACCTTCGTCATCATCACCGGCGGCATCGACCTTTCGGTCGGCTCGATCGTCGGCCTGTGCGGTATGGTGGCCGGCTATCTCGTGCTCAACGGCATCGACTTGCAGATCGGCTACACCATCTATTTCAACGTCTTCGAGATCGCGCTGATCACGCTTGCCGTCGGCATATTGATCGGCGCCGTCAACGGGCTGCTGATCACCAGGCTGAACGTCGCGCCATTCATCGCCACGCTGGGCGTTCTCTATGTCGCGCGCGGCCTGGCGCTCTTGTCGTCCGACGGCCGCACCTTCCCAAACCTCATCGGCAAGCCGGAACTGGGCACCACCGGCTTCGGTTTCCTCGGTGCCGGCCGGTTGCTTGGCCTGCCGGTGGCGATCTGGATCCTGATCGTCGTTGCACTGGGAGCCGCTTATCTCGCCAAGTACACGCCGCTCGGCCGCCATATCTTCGCCGTCGGCGGCAACGAGCGGGCGTCGCGGATTTCGGGCGTCCGTGTCAACATGGTGAAGATGTTCGTCTACATGTTCTCGGGTTTCTGCGCGGCGATCGTCGGCCTCATCATCTCGTCCGAGCTGATGGCCTCGCATCCGGCGACAGGCGAAAGCTTCGAGCTCAACGCCATCGCGGCGGCGGTGCTCGGCGGCACCTCGATGTCGGGCGGCCGCGGCACGATCGGCGGCACCATCGTCGGCGCCTTCGTCATCGGCATTCTTTCGGACGGATTGGTGATGATGGGTGTGAGTTCGTTCTGGCAGATGGTGATCAAGGGTCTCGTCATCATCATCGCCGTCGTCGTCGACCAGGCGCAGCGACGGCTGCAGAGCCGGGTAACGCTGATGCAGATGGCAAAGGCGGGCTGAGCATGGCGGAGTTGCGTGGAGCGCTGATCGGCTGCGGCTTCTTTGCCGTCAACCAGATGCATGCCTGGCGCGATATAGCCGGCGCCTCGATCGTCGCCATCTGCGACCGTGATCCGGAACGG
This sequence comes from Mesorhizobium sp. M1406, assembly GCF_040317555.1. NCBI lineage: Bacteria > Pseudomonadati > Pseudomonadota > Alphaproteobacteria > Hyphomicrobiales > Phyllobacteriaceae > Mesorhizobium > Mesorhizobium sp. M1406. The sequence goes on from NZ_JAMYKW010000012.1 coordinate 25,006, forward strand.
TTGCGGATCGTCGGCGACCAGTTCGGTATCGCCCGGCGCTATACCGACGCGGCGGAGATGTTTGCCGTCGAAAGCCTCGACTTCGTCGATATCGCCACCACCGCGCCCAGCCATCGTCCGCTTGTCGAGATGGCGGCCGCCCATCGCGTTCCGGTGATCTGCCAAAAGCCGTTCGCGCCGACGCTTGCCGACGCCAAGGCGATGGTCAGGGCCTGCGCGGAAGCCGGCGTTCCGCTGATGGTGCATGAGAATTTTCGCTGGCAGTCGCCGATCCAGGCGGTACGCTCCGTGCTCGACAGTGGCGAGATCGGCACGCCCTTTTTCGGGCGCATCTCCTTCCGCTCGGCCTATGATGTGTTTTCCGGCCAGCCTTATCTAGCGACGGGAAAGCGCTTCATCATTGAGGACCTCGGCATCCACATCCTCGATATCGCCCGCTTCCTGCTGGGCGACGTGTCTGTCATCACCACGCGAACAGTGCGCATCAACCCCGCCATATCAGGCGAGGATGTCGCGACCATGCTGATGGACCATAAGAGCGGGGCGACGTCCGTGGTCGATTGCAGTTACGCCACGAAGCTTGCCACCGAGCCGTTTCCCGAAACGCTGGTCGAGATCGACGGTAGCGACGGTACGATCCGGCTGGCGCAGGGATACCGGCTCACCGTCACCGGCAAGAGCGGCACGGCCGTCACCGATGTTTCGCCGCCGCTGCTGCCGTGGGCGTCGCGGCCTTGGCACAACATCCAGGAAAGCGTCGTCGCCATCCAGCAGCATTGGGTAGACTGCCTGGCAAAGGGAACCGTGCCGGCGACCTCTGGCGCCGACAATCTCAAGACGTTTGCGCTGGTCGAGGCCGCCTATGCCGGTGCCGCGAGCCGGCAACCGGTGCAGCTCGACGCCTTGCTGAAATGACCGCCGACGCCTTCATGCTCTATGGCACGCGCGAGGTCGAAGCCGAGCCGGTCAGGCTCTGCGCCGGCGCGCTCAGCGCGGACTTCGTCAACGGTAATCTGCGCACCATCCGCCATGGTGGGACCGAAGTGCTGCGCGCCATCGCCTATATCGTGAGGGATCGCGACTGGGGCACCTATGAGCCCGCGCTGACGGACCTTGTCGTCGACCAGAACGAAGAGGCGTTCTCCGTCAGCTACTCCGCAAGCTGCATTGGACCCGACGGAAGCCGCCTCGGCTTCCGCGCCACCATCAAAGGCTCCGCCGATGGCGGTCTGATCTTCGACGTCAGCGCCCTCCCCGAGAGCGATTTCGAGACCAATCGCTGCGGTTTCTGCATCCTGCACCCGATCGCCGGCCTCGCCGGCAGCCCGGTCACGGTAGAGCATACGGACGGCCACGTGGTGGCGACAAAGCTTCCCGAACCGATCGACCCCTGGCAGCCTTTCATGGATATCCGCGCCATCACCCATCAGGTTCGGCCTGGTGTCACCGCCGAATGCCGGATGGAAGGCGATACTTTCGAGATGGAAGACCAGCGCAATTGGTCGGACGCCTCCTACAAGACCTATGTGCGGCCGCTGGCACTGCCATGGCCCTATGTGCTGCCCGCCGGCCAGCCAGTAAGCCAGACGATCAGCCTGCGCGTCACCGGCGAAGGCAAAGCGCCGTCTGCCGCCGTGGCCAGCGAACCGGTCCGCGTTGAACTCGGCGATACCGGACCAAGGCTGCCCGATGTCGGCGTGGTCATCTATCCCGAGGATGTCGAGACGGCACTGGCGAACCTCTCCACGCTGTCGACACTGGGTCCACAACAGCTGCTGTTTCACTACGACCCGACGCGCGGCCACGGGCTCGACGCTTTGCGCGCTTTCGCCAGGCTCGCAATTGCTTACCCAGCTGAAACGACCCTCGAATGCGTCGCTGCCCGCACAGGCGATCTTGACGCCGAGCTGTCGGGCGTCGCCGATCTGGTGCGCCAGGCCGGACTAAAACTCTCGGCCATTGCCGTTTCGCCTTCGGTCGACCGGCAGTCGACGCCGCCGGGCAGCGCTTGGCCGGACTGCCCGCCGCTCGAAGAGGTCTATGCCGCGGCGCGGCGCGCCTTCCCGGACATCCGCCTCGGCGGCGGCATGTTCAGCTATTTCACCGAACTCAACCGCAAGCGCGTGCCGGCGGACCGGCTCGATTTCGTCACCCATTGCACCTGCCCGATCGTGCACGCCGCCGATGATCTCAGTATCATGCAGTCGCTGGAGGCGCTGCCTTTCATCACCCAAACGGCACGGGCGATCTTCGGGGCAAAACCCTACCGGATCGGACCGTCGACGATTGCCATGCGCCAGAACCCCTATGGCGGAGCGACCAAACCCAATCCCTGGGGACAGCGCATCGCCATGGCCGACAGCGATCCTCGCCATGCCGGCCTTTTCGGAGCCGCGTGGACGATCGGCTATGCCGCGCGCGTCGCACCGGCCGGACTGGAGATGCTGACGCTATCCAGCTTCACCGGGCCGTTCGGCGTGCTGGCGTCATCCGGAGAACCCGTCGCGGAAGGCTCACCCCGTCCGATCTTCACGGCTATCAAGGGGCTTTGCGAGATGGCTGGCCTTGCGCATGTGGTGGCAAGGACGAGCGATGAGACCAGGGTGCTGGCGCTGGCCGGTCGCTCCGCCTCGGGCGAGACTGTCGTGTGGCTGGCAAACCTGACGGCGGATGACGTGAGAATCGACATTTCGGCTTTTGGCCGAGGTCACCTCGTGATGACGCCTTACGCGATCACCCGGATCGGCTGAAGTTACTTTTCGGAGTTCATCACATAGAGCGCGCGCGAGCGCTCAAGGTGCTTGATCATCGCCTTCTCGGCGCCGTCGGCATCCTTCTTTTCGATGCGGCCGATGATCTCTTCGTGCTCGGTGAGCGTGAAGTTTTCCTTGCCGGTCCAGATCAGCATTTCGGTGTGGTATTCCTTCAACCAGCCGAGCATCGCTTCGCTGACGGCGACATAGATCGGGTTGCCGGAAATCGCGGCGATCTGGGTATGGAATTTCATGTCGGCGGAGATGAAGGCTTCGGAATCACCGCGAAAGCCGCGCTGTTCGGCAATGGTGGCCCGCAGCCGCTGCACATCCTCGGCGGTGGCCTTTTCGGCGGCTTCCCTGACCATGCCGCGCTCGAAGAAGATGCGTGCGGTCTTCAGGTGCTCGAGCGTGTCCTTCGATGACGACAGGATGATCTTGGCGGCGCCATCGACCTGCTTGATGATCGACTTGGCGGTCAGTTGCAGCACTTTGGCGCGCTCGCCATGCGAGATCGCGACGAGCCCCATATTGCTCAGCGCCTGCATCGCCTCGCGGATCGCCGGCCTGCCGACCTCGAAGCGCTCCATCAGCTCTCGCTCCGACGGCATGTCATCGCCCGGCATCAATTCGCCGCTGGTGATCAGGCGCTTCAGCCGCAAGAAGACCTCGTCGGAAAGCTTGCGCCGGACAATCGGTTCCGAACGGTTCATCGTCGCGAATCACTCCCTTGACCCGGCCCTATCTAACACTGCCGCCACAATTCCCGGAAATTGCCGTCTGTCGATCCGCCCAAGGCTTCCAGGCGGATATGTCTTGCAATACTTATGTACTCATTATACCAGATTTCGAACACCGGTGAACCTTTTTCGAACGCTCGGCCTGAGACAGCAGACCATGATCACCCTCACCTATCGCATCGAAACGCCTGGCAGCATCGAAGCGCTGGCCGCCAAGATCGCCAGCGACCAGTCGACCGGAACCTTCGTCGCGCTGCCTGGCGAGACCGAGGAGTTGAAGGCCCGGGTGGCGGCGCGCGTGCTGGCGATACGGCCTCTACCCGATGCCGAGCGGCCGTCGCTTCCCGATGACGGCAACGGGCCGTTCAAGCGTGCGGATATCGATATCGCCTTTCCGTTCGGTGCCATCGGCACCGACCTTTCGGCACTGATGACAATTGCCATCGGCGGCACCTATTCGATCAAGGGCCTGACCGGAATTCGCGTCGTCGACATGAAGCTGCCGGAGGATTTTCGGGGCGCGCATCCTGGCCCACAGTTCGGTGTCGCCGGCAGCCGCCGGCTGACCGGCGTCGCAGACCGCCCGATCATCGGTACCATCGTCAAGCCGGCGCTTGGCCTGCGGCCGCACGAGACGGCTGCAATGGTGGCGGACCTGATCGCCGCCGGCGTCGATTTCATCAAGGACGATGAGAAGCTGATGAGCCCGGCCTATTCGCCGCTGTCGGAACGGGTGAAGGCGATCATGCCGCTCATCCTCGACCATGAGCAGAAGGCCGGCAAGAAGGTGATGTATGCATTCGGCATCTCGCATGCCGACCCCGACGAGTTGATGCGCAATCATGATCTGGTTGTGAAGGCCGGCGGAAATTGCGCTGTTGTCAACATCAATTCAATCGGCTTCGGTGGCATTGCCTTCCTGAGAAAACGGTCCAGCCTGGTGCTGCACGCCCATCGCAACGGCTGGGACATCCTCACCCGCCACCCCGGCCTCGGCATGGACTTCAAGGTCTGGCAGCAATTCTGGCGGCTGCTCGGCGTCGACCAGTTCCAGATCAACGGCATCGCCTCGAAATACTGGGAACCGGATGACTCTTTCGTCGAATCCTTCAAGGCGGTGACCACGCCGATCTTCTCGCCCGAGGACTGCGCATTGCCGGTGGCGGGCTCCGGCCAGTGGGGCGGCCAGGCCCCCGAAACGTACGAACGAACCGGCCGGACGGTCGACCTCCTCTATCTCTGCGGCGGCGGTATCGTCAGCCATCCGGACGGGCCGGGCGCCGGCGTGCGCGCCGTGCAGCAAGCCTGGCAAGCGGCGGTGGACGGCATTCCGCTGGCGGACTTCGCCTTGAGCCATCCCGAACTGGCGCGGTCGATCGAGAAATTCGGCGACGGCAAGGCGGTCTGAAGCCATGCAAGACCTGCTTCTCAGCTATTATGGCGATGACCTGACCGGCTCGACCGATGTCATGGAAGCGCTTGAGCTTGGTGGTGTGCCGACCGTGCTGTTCATGCGCCAGCCGGACGAGGCCTTGCTGTCGCGCTTCGCGCATTGCCGGGCGATCGGGCTGGCCGGCACCAGCCGCAGCGAGACGCCGCATTGGATGGACACGCATCTGCGCGAAGCCTTCGCCTGGCTGAAGACGTTGAAAGCCGAGATCTGCCATTACAAGGTATGCTCGACTTTCGATTCCAGCCCGACGATCGGCAGCATCGGCCGGGCCATCGAAATCGGCCGCTCGGTGTTCACGCAAGACAGCGTGCCGCTGCTGGTCGGCGCGCCGCAGCTCAGGCGTTACACCGCCTTCGGCCATCTGTTCGCGGCCTATCGCGACGAATATTTCCGCATCGACCGCCACCCGGTGATGAGCCGTCACCCGACGACGCCGATGGATGAGTCCGATCTGCTGATCCATCTATCGCGGCAGACGGCGCTGAGCTCCGGGCTGGTCGACCTTGCGACGCTGCAGTCCGCGTCGCGGTCGGCGGCATTCGATCGCCTGACCGGAAACGGCACCGCCATCGTGCTTGTCGATGTCGACAATCTGGAAACGCAAGCCCTGGCCGGCGACGAGCTGTGGCGCGTTCGCAAGCCCGGTGGTTCCTTTGTCGTCGGCTCGTCCGGGGTCGAGTATGCTTTGCTGGCCGAATGGGCGTCGAATGGTATCGTCACCGCTGGACAAGGCTTCGCGCCCCCGGGCGCCGCCGACCGGATCGCCGTCGTGTCGGGAAGCTGCTCGCCGACCACCGAACGGCAGATCCGGCATGCCCTGACCGATGGTTTCGACGGCATCGAAGTCGATCCGGTCGAACTGGTTTCGCTGGCTTCGGAGCAGGCGATCGCGCGCGCTACGGCAAGCGGCCGTGCCAGTCTGCAAGCCGGGCGCAGCGTCATTCTCTACACCGCGCTTGGCCCTACTGCCGACAGGGGCGCCGAAATCGACCGGCAGGAAGGCGCCCGCCACGGACTTGGCCGCGGCCTCGGAGAAATCCTTCGCAATCTGACGATCGAACAGAGCCTGCGGCGCGTGGTCATTGCGGGCGGTGACACGTCGAGCCACGCCCTCGGCGAGATGGGCATCGATGCCCTGACAATTCGCATGCCGCTGCCCGCTTCGCCGGGTTCCCCGCTTTGCGTTGCCCATTCGCGCATCAAGGTGATCGACGGGCTGGAGGTTGCGCTCAAGGGCGGCCAGGTCGGAACCGATCGCTATTTCTCAGCCATCCGCGATGGCCTCGGCGATTGAAACAGCCAATACTGCGTCCAGGTGTGGCCGGCGGGAACACCTCTACGCGTGAAATACTCCTTGCCGGGTGGAAATCCCGGTAACACCCGGTATCATCTGCGAAAATGCCGAAATCGGGAGGATGCCGTGCAGACCAAGAAGATCATCAATGACGGCAACCGCGCCGTCGACGAGATGCTGGAAGGCATTCTCGCCGCGCATCCTCGCCATCTCAAAAGCGTGGACCGCAGTCCACGCTCCATCATCGCCCGCGACGGACCGCGCCAAGGCAAGGTCGGCCTCGTGATCGGCGGCGGTTCGGGCCATGAGCCGAGCTTTCTCGGCTTCGTCGGCAAGGGGCTGGCTGACGCGGCGGCCATCGGCAACGTCTTCGCCTCGCCGCCCCCCGACCCGATCCTCGAATGCGCCAAGGCAGTCAGCGGCGGCGCCGGAGTGCTCTTCATGTACGGCAACTATGCCGGCGACGTGATGAATTTCGACATGGCCGCCGAGATGGCTGCCATGGACGACATCGAGGTGCGCACGGTGCTGAGCACCGACGACGTTGCCTCCGCACCGCGCGACCAGCGGCACAAGAGGCGCGGAGTCGCCGGCAATTTCTTTATCTTCAAGGCGGCCGGCGCCGCCTGCGACCGGATGCTGTCGTTCGACGAATGCGAGCGTATCGCCGGGAAGGCCAACGACCACACTTTCACCATGGGCGTGGCGCTGTCGCCCTGCTCTCTGCCGCAGACCCGCCGGCCGAATTTCGAGATCGGGCCGGACGAGATGGAAATCGGCATGGGCATCCATGGCGAGCCCGGCATCGCGCGCGGAAAGCTGAAGACAGCCGACGAGATCACCGACGAGATGCTGGACAGGATCCTCGACGAGATGGCGCCGGCGCGCGGCGACAAGGTCGCGGTACTCGTCAACTCGCTCGGTTCGACACCGCTGATGGAACTCTACATCATGAACCGGCGCGTGAAGCAGAGGCTCGATGATGTCGGTGTGTCCATCCACGCAAGCTGGGTCGGCAATTACTGCACCTCGCTTGAAATGGCGGGTGCCTCTATCACCTTGCATCGGCTGGACGGCGAGTTGCAGACGATGCTGGACCACCCATGCGACTGCGCCATGTTTCGCGCCGGCTAAACCTGCTCTGCGGCAAGGACAAAGACATGACGACAATCGACACCGCCCGCCTTGCAGGCATGTTCGCAACGATCGCAACCGCCATGTCAGCGGATAAGGACAGGCTGTGCGCGCTTGACGGGGTTATCGGCGACGCCGACCACGGCATCGCGATGGAGCTTGGATTTTCCGCGGCACGCGATGCTGTAGCCATACTTGATATCGGGGCGACCGATCCGACCACCTTGCTCAACACGGCGGCAAAGTCGTTCCTGAACGCCGTCGGTGCCTCCTCCGGTCCACTCTATGCCACCGCGTTCATGCGCGGTGCGGCAGCCGTCAAGGGCAAGACGACGCTTGACGACGCGGACGTGATCGCCCTGTTCCAGGCCATGGCCAAGGGCATTCAGGATCGCGGCAAGGCCGTATCAGGTGAAAAGACGATGATCGATGCATGGGAGCCGGCAGCGCAAGCGGCGGGCGAAGCGCTGACTTCCGGCAAGGATCTGGCGGGCAGTCTCGAGGCCGCCGCGCAGGCGGCAAAGACAGGCGCGGAAGCGACCAAGGGGATGGTCGCCACCAAGGGCCGGGCTTCCCGCCTAGGCGAGCGCTCCATTGGCCATATGGACCCAGGCGCCGCGTCCGCCGTGACCGTGATCGAGGCGATGCGGGTCGCCTTGACCAGATAACTCAGCAGCAGGTCCCTCGCGTCAGCGCTTGGCGTCGAGCTTGTCGACGGCCTCCACGTTTGCGGCGGAGGGGCCGTTCGGATCGAACTCCGAGGCCAGCCACGCGTCGGCGATCGATTTCGCCAGTTCCGGGCCGATGACGCGGGCGCCCATGGTGATGATCTGGGCATTGTTGGACTTGGCGGCGCGCTCGGCGGAATAGGTGTCGTGGGTCAACGCGGCGCGAATGCCCGGCACTTTGTTGGCGGAGATGCTGACGCCAATGCCGGTGCCGCAAAACAGGATGGCCCGGTCGTAGTTGCCGTCCACAATTTCGTGGCCGACCGCGGCGGCGATATCGGCGTAGAATCCGGTTTGGCTGAGATCAACGACCTGCAACTCCGGCTTGGTGGCGAGATGCTTGGCGATGACATCGAGCAGTGGCTTGCCGGCGCTGTCGGCTCCAAGTGCGATCTTCATGGTGATGAACTCCTTCTTGCTTCGAGGTCAGCGCGCTATTGCGGCCGACGCCTTTTTCAGAATGTCGATATAGCCTTCCGCTTGCCACGCCGAGCGGCCGATGAACAGGCCGTCGATATGCGGCTGGCCGATCAGGTCGGCCGCGTTGCCGGGATTGACGCTGCCGCCGTAAAGCACAGGCGGGGCAATCGGCAACCGGTCGGCGGCAACCTTCTTGATCAGCGCCTGCTGCTTGTCGGCATAGTCGGCGCTGGCGGGAATGCCCTTCTCGCCGATCGCCCAGACCGGCTCGTAGGCAAAGAGGATTTCTGCCTTCAGCTGATCGCCGCTCAGCTCCTGCAGCGCGCCGAGAACCTGTGCCGTCAACACCGCCTCGGCGCGGCCGGATTCACGCTCGCCCAGCGTCTCGCCGACGCAAATCAGCGGCACGAAACCGTGCCTGACCGCAGCCGCCGTTTTCAATCCCACGGTCGCATCCGTTTCGCCGAAATGCTCGCGGCGTTCGCTATGGCCGAGTTCGATCAGATCCAGCCCGCAATCTTTCAACATCACCGGCGAGATCTCCCCCGTCCAGGCGCCGGCGTCGGCCCAATGCATGTTCTGGGCGCCGACCTTCACGCGGGTGTTGGCAAGCGCTGCCTTGACTTGCCGCGCGGCGGTGAACGGCGGAATGACAAAGGGCTGTATCGCCTGATCGAAACCCGGCACGAAGGCCGCAAGCGTATCGGCGAACTGCAGCGCCTCCGACAGCGTCTTTTTCATCTTCCAGCTCGTGCCGACCCAATATGGGGTCATTCCTTTCTCCTTCAACGCGTGTTTTCCTGGCCACCAGTGCCGGCGTCGAGCCGGCATTTCACTCAAGCCCGAGGCTTTAGACTGTCGCGGCCACTATCGATGTAGGGCGCCCAGAAATCCACCGACTCGCGGATCATATCGATAACCTGATGGTCGACTGGTTCCCTCTCCCTGAAGGAAAGTTCAAGGCAAATTTCGTTGTCGGTTCCGCCGCCCTGCCGAACCGCATCCAGCAGCTTTTGCGGAACTATGCGGCCGTCCTTGTTGTAGGCGGCAGTGAACGGCCAGTGCCCGCCCTTGTTCATGGAAGACTGCTTGATATGGATGATCGGTGACCGCAATGGAAACGCCTTCGCCCAGGCGTAGGGATCGGTGTCGGCAGGATCGGGCGAGGTCACGTCGCCATGGTCGATATCCACCATCATCTTCATCGGTATAGGCAGGTTCGCCGCGTCGATGGCGCTTTGCAGCGTGGCGCAGCTTTCGATCGTGTGGCCGAACTCGCGGCCCACCGACATCGGCTCCCAGAACAGGTATGTCAGACCCGCCGCCCTGGCGTGTTCGGCCACCTCGCGCCAGCATTCGAGCGCGATGTCGAATAGCGCCGCCCGCCGTTGCGGATCGTCAAAATCCTTATAGGTGAAGATGGCGAACTGCGTGCCCATGCCTGATGCGCCGAGTTCGGCGGAAATGTCGGCGAACGTCTTGAACCAATCGACATAGTAGCGCCGGACATCCGCGTCCGGGTGGCCGAAATGGTTGAGCCGGCCATAAGGCCCGGTCATGCCGGAGGTGATCCTGACACCGGTCCGCGCCAAGGCGCTGTTGAACATGCGCAGGAATTTGGCAATCGTTGGCGCCGGCCAGCCCGGATTGACGAATTCGTGCGTCAGTTGCACGTCGCGGATGCCGATGCCGTATGCAATCGCGTCGATCAAATCGTCTGGATCGGCGAAGCGGTTGACCAAGGGATTGGTGTTGAGGGAAAGCGTGAAGGCCATCAGTCTGCCGTTGCCATGATGTTACCAAACCAGTCTTCGAACGCCTTCCGCTCGGCTGCATTGATATGCAGGCCGTGTTTGGTGCGGCGTTCCAGTATATCGGCTGATGTGCCGGCCCATTCGGTCTCGACCAGGAACTTCGCCTCCCGTTCATAAAAATCGGGGCCGAAGCGGCGGCCGAGATCCGTCGCGCTTCGTGCGCCGGCGAGCAATTGCCTGGCACGGGTTCCATAGCTTCGAGCGTAGTGCTTCACCAGCGATGGACTGAGCCACAAAAACTCGGAATGCAAGTCGCTCAGGAACTGTTCGAAGTCCGCGTTCGGCAGGTCGCCGCCCGGCAAGGGACTATTGGCCGTCCAGGCTTGCTTCATCGCCGGAAAGAACGGCCGGATCTTTTCCAGCGCATGTTCGGACAGCTTGCGGAAGGTGGTGATCTTGCCGCCGAATACCGAAAGCAGCGGCGCGTTACCATTGGAGGCGTCGAGTTCGAAAATATAGTCGCGCGTCACCGCGCTTGGGTTGTCGGCATTGTCGTCATAGAGCGGACGCACGCCGGAGAAACTATGGACCACGTCGTGGGGTGTGAGCTGCCGCTTGAAATAGCGATTGACCACCTTGATCAGGTAATCGACTTCGCTGGCCTCGGCCGCCACTTCCTCGGGCCTGCCTTCGTAGGGAATGTCGGTCGTGCCGATCAGCGCCAGATCGTTCTCATAGGGGTTGACGAAGATCACCCGCTTGTCGCTGTTTTGAATGAGATAGGCCTGCCGTCCCTCCCAGAACTTGGGCACGACGATATGGCTGCCTTTCACCAGGCGAACATTGCGCGTGGAATTCTGGCCGGCGACGCGGCTGACAATGTCGTTGACCCATGGCCCCGCCGCGTTGATCAGTGCCCGCGCCCGGACTTTCGTGACCGCACCCGTACGGCCATCCTGCATGTCGATCGACCACAATCCGTCTTCACGGCGCGCCGCGATACAGGCTGTGCGCGTGAGCACCCTTGCGCCGCGCTGCCTGGCGTCCAGGGCGTTGAGCAGCACCAGGCGCGCATCGTCGACCCAGCAGTCTGAATATTCGAAGCCGCGCTTGAATTCGTCCTTGATCGGCGCGCCTTCCGGCGACGTTCTCAGATCAAGCGTCCTGGTTCCCGGCAGCCGCTTGCGGCCGCCGAGGTGGTCGTAAAGAAAAAGCCCGAGCCGGACCAGCCAGGCCGGCCTGTCTTGCGGGCTGTGCGGAAGAACGAAGCGCATGGGCCAGATGATGTGCGGCGCCGCCTCGAGCAGCACCTCGCGTTCGATCAACGCTTCGCGAACCAGCCTGAATTCATAATACTCCAGGTAGCGCAGGCCGCCATGCACCAGCTTGCCGGAGCGCGAGCTGGTGCCTTGAGCGAGATCGTCCTTCTCGCACAGGATGACGGACAGCCCGCGACCTGCCGCGTCACGCGCTATGCCGGCCCCATTGACGCCGCCGCCGATCACGAAGAGATCGACGACATTTGTTGTATTGCTCAAGATCTTGCTCCTGTGCGGTGCGCCATGCCCTTCCACACCGGCCGAAGCGCCCGGTGCGCCGCAACGAAGGAAGGGAAGAGCGCATCGTAAGTTTGCGAAAGCGCCTCGTCATAGGCATCGCAGTCGCCGAGAAGCGGCGTCACCCACTCGGCGGCGCAGTCTTCCATCGAGCCATAGACGCCGAGGCCGACCGCGGCCATCATCGCGGCGCCTGCCGCGCCGGCTTCCTGGCGGCTGCTGGTGCGTACTTGCGCCCTTGTCGCCGCCGCGATGATGCGGCGTAGGGACGGGCTGCGCGCGGCGCCGCCCGACAGCCGTATCTCGCCCGGCACGGTGCCCATCGCCTGGTAGCAATCGCGTGCGGCGAAGGCCAACCCTTCAAGCACGGCGCGCGCCAGGTCGCCGAAGCCGTGCTTGACCGAAAGGCCGATGAAGCCGGCGCGGGCGTCGGGGTCGACGAACGGCCCTCTTTCGCCGGCCAACGAGATGTAAGGCTGGTAAATCAGCGATCCCGCCTCCGATGCTTCCACCCACACATCGAGTGCCTTCAGCAACTCGTCATGAGAAGGCTTCCCGCCAGCCGTGGCGAGCACGTCGCGCGCAAGGCCAAGCAGCCAGTCGATGTTGAGCGTCGCCGCCATGTTGGACTGCAGTTGCGCATAGCCGCCCGGGACAGGCATGGCGATCGTGTAGCCGGACCCATCGTCGTTCAGAATGACATCGTCGGGAGTGGCCGCGAAGCGCGTGTGTATGCCGGTCGAGCCGATGACCGTGCAGCCGACATTGCCTGAGGGATCATAGAGGCCGGCTCCGAGAGCCGTCATGACCATATCCACGTACCCCAGCACAACCGGCGTGCCCTCGAGCAGGCCGGTCTCGGCTGCCGCCGGCCGTGACAGCGGATGATGGTCGGTCGTGCCTTCGAGCATGGGAGGCAACAGGCGGCGATGCGTCGTCAGATCCAGTATGTCGAGGGCTTCGTCGGAATAGGTGCGCGACCGAAAATCGCCGAAGGTGAAGGTTCCTTCGGACGGGTCGGTGGCGCGTTCGCCCGTCATCTTGAAGTAGAGCCAATCCTTGCAATGCAGTGCGGTCGCCGCCCGCTCCAGCATCTCCGGATTGTTCTTTTTCATGAAGGCCAACTGGGCACCCTGCTGGCAGGAATTGAGCCCCGTGCCGGTCAGCTCGAACCGCCTGCGATCCCGGGGATCGGCGCGCATCTCATCCACCAAATGTCCGGCGCGCGCGTCGAGCCACAACCATGCGCGCGAGACCGGCAAGCCTTCGCCATCGATCAGCCAGGTTCCGTCGCCCTGCCCGGTAATCGCAACCGCCGCGGTTCGTTGCGCGAGGTCGGGGATTTTGGCCGCGAGATCGCGAACGGTCCGCGCCATGTCGCGCCAGGTCTGATCGAGGTCCTGCTCGGCGCCGCCGCCTTCCAGCATCACGAAGCTGTTGGGCACCGACGTCATGGCGAGCTGCCGCCCGGACAGATCGAAAGCGACCGATTTGATCACCGACGTTCCCGCGTCGATGCCGATCAGCAGGTCTTTCATGACGCAAATTCCGGTTGGTGATGAAGGCAGTTCACGAGGGCAATCTCGTAGAAGAGGCAGGGAGTGTCCGCAAGGACACCCCCTGTGCAGGTTTTACTCAGACAGCACGAAGGGTGCCGTGTACTTGTCGACATTGTCCTTGGTGATGAGAAGGCAATCGAACAGCTGCTTCTCGGTCGCCGCACCGGTGGCGCCCGTCTTGATGAACGAGTCCGCCTGCTGCACGGCCTTGGCCGAGAAGATGGCGACCGGCTGAAGCACGGTGTACTGCAGTTCACCGGACTTGATGGCCGCAACCGCATCCGGGGAGCCGTCGAAGCCGCCGACCTTGATGCCAGCCAGCTTGCCGGCCTCCTTCAGCGCCGCAACCGCACCGAGCGCCATTTCGTCATTGCCGCTGATCACGGCGATGATGTCGGGATTGGCCTGCAGCATGCTCTGCATCTTGTCGTGGCCCTGGGTGCGATCCCAGTTGGCGACCTGCGAAGCAGCCTTTTCGAGATCCGGATACTGGCTCAGCACAGTTGCGTAGCCATTCGAGCGCGTGGCGGCATTGTTGTCCGACGGGGCGCCGAGCAGTTCGACATATTTGCCCTTTTCACCGACGGCCTGCACCCATTGCTGGGCACCCAGAGCAGCGCCCTGCGCGTTGTTGGAAACGAGCTGCCCCTTGGCGAGGCCTTCCTGGTTGATCTCGGCATTGACGAGGAAAACCGGGATGTTGGCGGCAATCGCCTTCTTCACCGCGCCGACAGAGCCGTCGGCATTGGCCGGATCGAGGATGATGGCCACCGACTTGTTGGTGATGGCGGTGTCGATCAAGTTGCTTTCCGTGTTGGTGTCGCCCTTGTGGGCGCCGACATTGGCCGTATAGCCGAGCTTCTCGGCTTCGGCCTTGGCGACGTTACCTTCCGTCAGCCAATAGGGGTTGGCCGGATCGTTGACGATGATCGAGATCAGGCCCGCGGCCGACGCGGCCGCCGTAAACCCGACGACCATCGCGGCGGCGAGCAAGCTCTTAAGCATGGTTTTCATGTACATTCCTCCAATGACTACGCGGTGTTGCTGCCAGTTCATCTGGCAGTCTTCCCTTGGGCAGGATTGGCCGCTTCGGCCTTCCCCCGTTTCTGAGAAGTCGGTTGGCCACCTGTCGAAGCCGGGAGCTTGCTACGGCGGCGATACTGAACGGCATTGAGCAGCACGGCGAGTACGATGACGGCGCCCGTGAACACTGTCTGCCAGTAGGATGAGATGCCGATGATCACCAGACCATCGGACAGGAAGCCGATGACGAAAGCCCCGAGCAGGGTTCCGCGGATATTGCCGCGCCCGCCGGTCAGTGCCGCGCCGCCGATGACGACGGCCGCGATGGCCGTCAGTTCGTAGGTGGTGCCCGCGGTCGGTCCCGCCGACGTCAGCTGCGAGGACAGGATCAGGCCGGCAATGGCGGCACAGATGCCTGACAGCACATAGACGGAAATCTGCACGGTCTTGACCGGAACGCCGGACAGTTCGGCCGCGCGCTCATTGCCGCCCGAGGCATAGAGCCAGCGCCCGAAGGCGGTGCGGTTCAGGACGATGCTGCCGATGAGCGCGATCACCACGAGAACCACCACGCCGGTCGGCACGCCGAACAGGCGGTTGAAGCCAAGCGCATCGAAGCCGGTGTTTCCCAACTCCGGCTTGCCGCCGAGATTGTTGTAGGTCAGGCCGCTGGTCATCAGCAGCGCCAGGCCTCGCGCCATGTACATGACGCCGAGCGTCGCGACGAAGGCCGGAACCTTGAAGCGCGCGATAAGCACGCCGTTGATCAGCCCGACAACGGCGCCCAGCATGCAGGCAAGCACGGCGACCACCCAGACCGGCGGATAGAGAACGATGCCCAGCCAGGTCAGCGTCACGCCCTGCATCAGGAATCCGGCAACGACGCCGGCGAGCCCGAGCGTCGATCCCACCGACAGGTCGATGCCGCCATTGAGGATGACGAGCAGCATGCCGACGGCGAGGATTCCGAAGATGGCGACATGCGAAGCCATGGTCAGGAAATTCGCCACCGAGAGGTAGTAGGGCGACAGGAACGAGAAGACGACGATGATGACGATCAGGGCAAAGAAAGCGCGGCCTTCGAGCAGCAGCTTGGCGAGATCGAAGCCTTCGCCGCCCGCGCTCGGACTGGACTGTTTTCTGGCCTGGCTGACGTCGGTCATGGTCTGGGCTCCGAAATTCCTGGTGATCAGGCGATCACGGCTTCGCCGGAGGCGGCCATGATCTGCTCTTTGGTGGCGTTGGCGCCGAACTCGGCTGAAATCCTGCCCCGGCGCATAACGACGATCCGGTGCGCGATGCTGAGGCACTCGTTGACCTCCGAGGTCGAGAAGATCACCGCAAGGCCCTGCGCGGCGCGTTCGCTGAGCAAGCGGAAGACCTCGGCCTTGGCGCCGACATCGATGCCGCGGCTCGGCTCGTCGAGAAGGATGACCTTGGGGTTGGTCGTCAGCATCTTGCCGATGACCACCTTCTGCTGATTGCCGCCCGAAAGCGATCCGATCATGGCGCTGCCGCCCGCGGTCTTGATGGTCACCTTGCGGATCGAATCCTCGACCAGCCCGCGCTCCCTGGAGCGGGATAGAAACAGCCCCTTGGCGAACGCCTCGATGCTGGCAAGCGAAAGATTACGACCGACGGTCATGGTCTGCACCAGTCCGTCGCGCTGGCGATCCTCGGGGACCAACACGAGACCCTTGGCGATGCGCTGGGCAATGCTCAGCCCCGAGACGTCCTCGCCCTCCAGAAGCGCGCGGCCGCCCGCCATCGGCACCCGTCCGGCGACAGCTTCCAGCAATTCGGTGCGCCCGGCGCCCATCAGCCCATAGATGCAGACGATCTCGCCCGCTTTGACGTCCAGCGACAGGTGGTCGACGACGGAATAGCCTGAGCCCGAAGTGTCGATGACGCTGACATCCTCGATCGACAGGGCGACCTCGCCGAACTCATGACCGGTCGGTGGCGAGCCGAGATCGAAATTCTCGCCGACCATGTTGCGCACGATCCACTCAAGATCGATATCCCTGGCTTCGGCTGTCGCCGTGATCGCGCCGTCGCGCAGGACGACGGCGTAGTCGGTGATCTGCAGCGCCTCTTCGAGATGATGCGATATGTAGACGATGGAAACGCCGCGGCTGGTCAAATCGCGGATCACCTTGAACAGCACCTCCACCTCTGTGGCGCTGAGCGCCGAGGTCGGCTCGTCCATGATCAGGATGCGGGAATCGACCGACAGCGCCCGTGCGATCTCGACGATCTGCTGCTGCCCGAGGCGCAGATCCTCGACCAAGGTCATCGGATCGATGTCCTCCTCGAGATCGGCCATCAGCGCGCGCGCCTGACGCGATTCCTCGGCGAAGTCGAGGCCAGTCCTGGTGCGCAGTTCGCGGCCCATGAAGATGTTGTCGCGAACGCTGAGGTTCGGCGCCAGGCTGAGTTCCTGGTGGATGATCGAGATGCCGCGATCGCGCGCGTCCGAGGACGAGGAAAAACTGACGAGATTGCCGTCGAGCACGATGTCGCCGGATGTCGGCGTGACCACTCCAGACAGGATCTTCATCAGCGTCGACTTGCCGGCGCCATTTTCCCCAAACAGCGTCGTGACCTTGCCGCGATGGATGTCAAAATTGACGCCTTTGAGCGCATGGACGCCGCCATACGACATGACAATGTTGCGCGCCGAAAGCACGGCGTCGCCATTCGCGGATCCGGTGCCGGCAGCCAAGTTCATTTGACCTCCAGCCTCACGGGAGTGACCAGCCAGCTCTTCGGATTGACCAGCTTGAAGGCGCCAACCACCGATATGGTCTTGCCGGTCAAGGCGCTGGTGTCGATTTTTGCCAGGACTTCCTTCTTCATCTCGTTGTTCAGCGCCGAGCCGGCGTCCTGGTATTCGATCTGGTTGGTGAATTGGCCGAATGTGATCTTGCCGGTGGCATCGCGCAGCTCGGTGCCGTTGATCGCCGGTCCCGTCTGCACGCGGACCATCAACGTGTCGGGCAAACCGTCGACTGCGACCTTGTAGATGCCCGATTTTCCTTCGCCGACGACGCCGCTGAACTTGACCGAGATGACCGGCCCGACACCCGCGGGCACGCCGTATTCCTTTTCGGCCGTTGCCCTGTCCTTGGCGATCGCCGTCGCCACCGTCACCGCGTCGGCGGCACGAGCCTCGACATCGGCCTGCACCTTGGGAAATTCCGACTTGCCGTAGTCGATCGCGGAAAAGACGACGCTGCGAACGTCGCCCGCGGAACCGATCCTGACCACCTTGGTGTCGAGCGCCATGGCGCCGAGCAGGACGAGAACCGCGGCGCCGGCAAGTGCCCGACGCAGGCCGGGCGAGGTCTGCCGGGTCGATGCGGTGGCAGCCTTCGCGCTCATGACGCAACCGCCAGCAAAGCAGATCCGCGCTTGTCACGCATTTGACGATCCTCCGTTCACATGGCGCTTGGCACCATTGGATTGGTTCTGTTCGACAAGGGCACGGGCGGTGGATTCGTCGGTGATCAAGCCGCTCAGATAACGGCTTTCGAGCACCGCCTTGATCGCCCGCACCTTCACCTTGCCGCCGGCGACGGCGACGATCCTGCGGCCTTTCAACTGGTCACGCGGCAGCGCCAGGATTCTTTCCGACAGCGCCGTTTCCACCGGGCGCCCCTTGTCGTCGAAGAAATGGGCGAGCAACTCGCCGACGCCGCCATCGCGTTTGACCTCATCGATTTCGGAATGTTCGATCATGCCGGTAGCGACGAGCGAGGCTTCCCGCTCGGCGGTCCCTATTCCGACGAACATCAGGTCGGACCGGCTTGCGAGAGCGAAGACATCGCTGATGCCGCGCTGGCCAAGCAGCACCTCACGGTCCTCGGCGGTGTTGGCGACGAAAGGCACCGGCATCACATAGGCCTGCGCGCCGGTCCGCTCGGCCAGGCGATGCATGACATCGTGCGGGTTGGCGGCAAATTTGCGCGTCACGCCGCCAAGCAGCGAGACGAAGCGGATATGGGCGGCGGCGGTGCGTGTCAGATACTCGACGCTTGCGGCAAGGGTGCGGCCATGGCCGACGCCGATCAGCATGTCTTCGCCACGATCGATCTCGCGCTTGAGAAACTGGGCGCCGGCGATGCCCAGCCCCTTCAGCGGCAGGTCTTCCTGGTCGAGATCGGGAACCACCTCGCAATAGTCGAGCCCGTATGCGGCGGTCAGGCGCTGCTCCAGCTCCACACACTCGGCGACGTCGCCGTCGATAAAGACCCTGACCAGGCCCTCCTGGTTGGCCTTGGTGATGAGCCGGTGCGCCTTGAGGCTGGTCAGGCCAAGCCGCTTGGCCACCTGGGCCTGCGTGAGACCCCCGGCATAGTGAAGCCAGGCCGCGCGCGTGGCGAGGCTGGATTCATGGTCGCGGTTAGCGGTCCCGCCGGATTTCAAGCCATCTCCTCCCTGAGATGATATTATTATCTTTGTGTGCAAAAATTTTCACATCCTTGCATCGCTGTCAATCCCTCGCCGGATTTGGCGCATATCCTCGGTGGGAATTCACAGGCCTTGCCCCTCGCCGACACGCCGGCTCGCCGGCTCGCCGGCGTATCGGCGGTCAGCGTCGGCCTATTAGGAGGTCGGCATATTAGGCGATCATACTGTTGTGTTAATTTAACGTCAACTGATGTTACCTACCGATACGAACAACGGGGTTGCAGAGGTCATTGCTGCCGAGATTTCAGTTAATCACTTGTTTTTAATCATGTATATCCGATTGGAAAAAAATCCCAACCCGGCTGTGAGTTGCGGCGTTTGTACGTGCGAAGCCATGGGCAAACCGATAGGATTGCCTCAAGAAAGAGTATCGGCATTGTCCAATGACGCGGTCAGTCCAACCGCATCAGGTTCCGGCCCTCGAGTTCCACAACCGCGGCCTCGATTTCCTGCGCAATGCGCTCAGCACTCCAGTCAAGCGCCCGCGCGGCGATCGACGCGATCTCCCGCAAGTCCCGGCCTGTCAGGGAACCGGCAATCGCCAAGGTGCTGCGGCGCATGACGATATCAGCCAGATGTTCGACGAATTCGTTGCGGACGATGTAGTCAATTTCCGACCGGCTGTAGCTTTCTGAATCCGGCAGTCGACCCTCATCATCCGCCCCATGCTTGGCGATCTGCGTGGCTCTGGTGCCGTATCGCGACAGCAGTTGATCGAGGCGCCGTTCCTCGATGCCCGTTTCCGATCGCGCCCGGGCCAGCCAGTCTATACGTGCCAAAGCATCGGGCGGAAAATCCCTGCCACCGCCAATCGGCATGGCTTGCGTCGTCACCTTGCGGCTGCACTGCAGACGATCGAGCACGGTGTCGGCGACTTCCTGGGCGAAGCCACGGAATGTCGTCCATTTGCCGCCGACCAGCGAGATGACCGCGAAAGGTCTGTTTCGATCCGGCTCGGCCACCGGCGCCGAGTGATCGCGGCTGATCAGTCCGGGCAACGATGCATCCGAGGCCGGCAGCGGCCTGATGCCGCTATAGGCATAGACGATCTGGTCGCGCTCGAACGCCATTCCCGGCAGCAGCATCCGCACGCTGTCGAGCAGGTACTCGACTTCGTCAGGCTCGCAGCGCACCGCGTCGGGATTGTCGGCCTTGATGTCGGTGGACCCGACCAGCGCCAGGCCGAGATAGTCATAGACAAGGCAGATACGGCCGTCGTCGGCCTCGAAATAGAGCATGCGCCCGGCCAGGCTTTTGACCAGTTCGTCATGCTTCAACAGGATGTGCGAGCCCTTGGTGCCGCCGATCATCTTCGACGGCGCACCAAGCAAATCGTTGACGTCATCGATCCAGGGACCGGCGGCATTGACCACCAGCTTGGGCCGCACCGAAAATGCCGCGCCGTTTTCCGGCTGGAAGGTGAGCACGCCATCGGCCGAAGCCACCAGCGCCGTGTAGTTCGCGCTGGCCGAGGCCGCATTTGCCCGCAGTCCATCGAGGATCAGTTCGAGCACCAGCCTTTCAGGGTGGCTTATCTTGGCGTCGTAGTAGGTGCCGGTGGCGACGATCGAAGGATTGAGCGCCGGCATCCCGCTGAGCGCCTGGCGCCGCCCGACCATGCGGTGGCGCGGCATGACCTGGTTTCGCGAGCCATAGAAATCATAGATCATCAGGCCGATCTTGATCAGGATGGCGCCGCGGCTGCGCGGCGCGCTGGTCGAGCCGAACAGCGTTCGCAGCGCCGCCAGCATGCCCTTGCTCCAGGAAAAGATCGGGATGACGGTCGGCAGCGGGCTGACATAGTGCGGCGCGTTTTTCAAAAGCAAATTGCGTTCGAGCGTCGACTGCGCCACGAGACCGAATTCGCCGGTCTCGAGATATTTCAGGCCGCCGTGAATGAGCCGCGATGGCGCAGCACTGGTGCCCGAACCGAAGTCCGCCTTGTCGACAATCAGGCAGCTGACGCCCTGCGCGCACAGGTCGCGAAACAGGCCTGCCCCGTTGATGCCGGCGCCGAGAATGACGACGTCGACCTGGCCGATCCCCGCCATGGCGACCAGACGCCCGGCAGGTTTTTCCGTACGTGTTCCTTCAGCTGGGCTCATGGTGCTTTCGTCTTGACGACGCGCAGCTTGACGCCGGCCCGTTCGAGGGCTTGCGCCCGCGCATCGCCCAGGCCTTCGGTTACCAGCACGACGTCGAAGCTGGTCAGATCGTCGAAGACATGCAGCGCGATCCTGTCGAACTTGGCATGGTCGATCAAAAGGATACGCTTGACCGATGCGGCCATCATCGCCTGCTTGACCCGCACGACATTGGGATCCTGAATGAAGGCGGTGGTTCCGGTGATGGCCGAAGCCGAACAGATCAGCACATTGGCGCGCAGCTGCGCCACGGCGTTCTCGCAGACGATGCCGATATAGGCATTGTAGGTGGCGTGGTACTGGCCGCCGAGGCAGATGAAGTCGATATCGTCGACATTGGTCAGCAGCGACGCCGTCGCGACGGAGTTGGTGATGACGGTCAGCGGCTTGACGTCGAGAAGCAGCGTGGCGACGGCGTTTGCCGTCGAGGAATCGTCCAGCATGACCACCTGGCCGGCTTCGACATAATCCAGTGCTGCCCGCGCCAGCGCATCCTTCTCGGCCCGGTTGACCGTCACCCGGTAGCGGAAGGCGCTTTCGTAAAGGCCGGACGGCTGA
Source organism: Mesorhizobium sp. M1406 (assembly GCF_040317555.1). Taxonomy (NCBI): domain Bacteria; kingdom Pseudomonadati; phylum Pseudomonadota; class Alphaproteobacteria; order Hyphomicrobiales; family Phyllobacteriaceae; genus Mesorhizobium; species Mesorhizobium sp. M1406. Next base: position 46,595 of record NZ_JAMYKW010000012.1, read on the forward strand.
ACCGTCACCGCACCGTGCAGCTTGCGCAGCACGCCCTGCTGCGCCAGCCGGTCGATGTGCCGGTGGATGGTCATGCGCGATACGCCGAAATGCTCGACCAGATCGTCGATGCGAACCTGGCCGAGCTTGATCACATAGTCGGCGATCTCTTCGCGTCGTTCGTCGGCCTTGATCATGTGGTTCCCCCGGTGTCTTGCCGCGCCAGCTTCTCGATCTCCGGCCAGTGCGGTTCGAGCGCACCTGCTATGCGGCCATAGAGGGAAAAGCGCTCGTTGAACACAGCACTGGAGGCAGGCACTGGCTCGTATTGGCGCGCCGTCATGCCGACCTGCCTGGCACCTTGTTGCGGCGTCGCGAAGATGCCGACCGCGGCACCCGCGCAAAGGGCAGCGCCAAAGGCGGCGGCCTCGTCGGTCGAGGTGATGGTGACCGGGGCATTCAGCACATCGGCGAACATCTGGACGAAGGCTGGATTGCGCGAACCGCCGCCGGTCAGGCGGATTTCGCGAACGACAAAACCTTCGCGCAGAGCTTCGACATGGGTGCGATGATTGAAGACAATGCCTTCCAGAACCGCCTTCAGCATATCGCCGCGATTGTGCCAGCCGTGAAGGCCGACAAAGCTGCCGCTGGCGACATCGCCAAAGGGGGAGCCGAACAGATAGGGGTGAAACAGGATGGACGACCGGTTCTTCAGCGCCGCGGCGATCTCTGCTGCCAGCAACTCATGGATCGAGCCACCCTCTAGCGATGCCTTTTCCTGCTCCGAGCGGCAGAACGTGTCGAGAAACCAGTCGTAGTTTGCGGTCGAGGCCGGTGAGATCGCCATGTTGTTCCAACGGCCCGCGTCGATGGCGTTACGACAGAACCAGCGCGGGTCGACACGCGGTTCCAATGAGACGACTTCGTTGATCGAATAAGTCCCGGCGACGATGGCAAGCACGCCCTCCTCATGGCCGCCCATGCCGAGCGCCGAGGCAGTCACGTCATGCAGTCCGCAAGCGACGGGTGTTCCCTTGGTAAGGCCGGTCATTTGGGCGGCATCGGCGGTGACGTGGCCGACGATGTCGGCCGAATGCGCCATCGGCGGCAGCGCATCGAAAAGATCGTCCAGTCCGAAAATACGCAATGCTTCAGGCGCGAAGGCTTGCGTTCGGAAATCCGTGAATGAGGTGCTGGCCTCCGTGCGGTCGGTACCGATCGTGCCCGACAAGCAAAAGCGCAGCCAGTCCTTGCAGGCCAGTATATGCCCGATGCGCCCATAGCGGTCGGGTTCGTTCTTCCTGATCCAGGCCAGCAGCGCCGATGGCGCCGAGACGTGCGGCGCCTGGCCGGTGCGCGCCAACGCGTCTTCGAAGACCCGATCCGCCGACCATCTTTCGACAATCTCGCCTGCACGGCTGTCGAGCGACAGGATCCCGGGCCCCAGCGGCCGACGATCCTTGTCGAGCAGGTAAAGACCGTCGCCATGCGCGGTCGCCGCCACCGCCTTGATGTCGTCTGCCGGCCGGCCGCACAATGCGATCGCCTCCTTGATTGCGTCGGCGGTCGCTTGCCAGAGGCCGATCATGTCGCGCTCCACCCAGCGTGCATGGGGCATCGATTGCGGAATCCGCCGACGCGCCACCGACAATTGCGTGCCATCGGCATCGAAGATCACCGCCTTGGTAACCGTGAGACCGTTATCGATTCCGAGCAGACAGGGCATGGTCACCGCCTCTTTCAGCGACTGGCGATGCGCACTGCAAGGCAATCCTGCAGGCTGGGGCAAGGGTGACAGACATAGCGACGATCAACGCGCACGGTGATACAAGCGATGACATCCAATGGATCGAACGAACCATACCGTGATGTTAATTTAACGTCAATGGCTGAGATAATTCCCCATGTATCCATGAAATCCTAACATTTCAAACGATGCAAGATTGAAAATCTCCCTGATTTTGTTGTATTTTTTTGTCATGAAAATATCCCAACCGGACCGTTCATTCAGCCCGCGACATCATAGAGCCGAAAGGCACCGCGATGTTTGGCGTCAGGCAGGCCTTCGGGCCCGTATTGGAAGCCATATTCGAAATATATCGGCCTTGGCGCCAACACGCTCATGACCGGGCGTCGGCCTCGTTGGGCCTCGCCGTGAATGGCGAAGCCGGTGCAAACGCCCTTTTGGTCGTGCTTCGTGACGAGATCGACCTCACCTTAATCACGCTTGGTTTGCGCCAACCCGTTGAATTCAGGGCGGCAATATTGCCGCGATGATTCCTTCTACCACACCCCGGCAAGCCTCGGTTCCTGATGCGTCATCAACATTCGCCCGAAGCTACTCGAAGGAATAGGTGAAGCCCTCCTTGGAGGCACCAACGGTCACCTTTGTCATCTTTTCGCCATCGAGCGAGCGGTTCAGCACGCCGCGGCTCAATTCAGGCAGAAGCGTATTGGTCAAAATGGCGTCGATCATCCGCCCACCGGATTCGATCTCGGTGCAGCGAGCCTTGACTAGGTCCATGACGCCGTCGCCGATCACCAATTCCGCGTCGTTGGTCGCACGCAGCCGACGAGCGATTTTGGCGAACTGGTGGCGGGTGATCGCTTCGATCATCGAATCCGACAGCGGATAGTAAGGAATGGTCACCACCCGGCCCAGAAAGGCCGCGGGGAAGACCTTCAGCAACGGGCTGCGCAGCGCGGTGTCCAGATCGTCGAGCCCTGCCCGCAGCGTGCCATTCCTGGTCCGATCCATGATGACTTCGGAACCGACATTCGAGGTGAGCAGAATCAGCGTGTTCTTGAAATCGATGCGCCGGCCCTCGCTGTCGTCCATCATCCCCTTGTCGAAGACCTGGAAGAAGATCTCGTGCACGTCAGGATGCGCCTTCTCGACCTCGTCGAGCAGGATCACCGAATAAGGCTTGCGGCGGACCGCCTCCGTCAGGATGCCGCCCTTCCCGTAGCCGACATAACCGGGCGGCGCCCCCTTCAAGGTGGAAACCGTATGCGCCTCCTGGAACTCGGACATGTTGATCGAGATTAGGTTCTGCTCGCCGCCATAAAGCGTTTCGGCCAGTGCCAAGGCGGTTTCAGTCTTGCCGACGCCCGAGGGGCCGCAGAGCAGGAACACACCCACCGGCTTTTCCGGCGCGCCGAGCCCGGCGCGGCTGGTCTGTACGCGCTTGGCGATCATCTCCATGGCGTGGTCCTGGCCGACGACGCGTTCGGACAGGGTGACGGCAAGCCGCAGCGCCTTCTCGGTCTGGCTCGACAGCATCCGCCCCGTCGGGATTCCCGTCCAGTCCTGGACCACCGCCGCCACGGCGTTGCGGTCGACCGAGGGCAGGATCAACGGCGTCTCGCCTTGCGCCTCGGCCAGTTCGGCCATCAGTTCGCGCAACCGGGCGAGATCGGCGGCCGGATCGGGTGGAGGGGCATCGGCGGCCGCCGGTGTCTTCACGTCGGTTTTGGCCGTTTGGGTTTTGGGCGTTTCGGCCTTGGGTGGCTGTTGCTCAACCGCGTCCGCGTCTGCTGTTTCGCCATTGGTCTCCGGTGTCTCCACCGCATCGAGCGGCACACCTTCGCCGCGCAGCCTGGCGCGCAATTCGAGTATCTCGGCAACAAGTGCCTTTTCCCGATCCCAACGTTGCTGCGCGGCCGCCAGCGTGACCTCGCTTTCGGCAAGCCCGGTGTCGACCCGAGCCTGCCGCTCAGTCACCTCGATGCCGATCGCAGCCTCGCGGCCGATAATGCCGCGCTCGACCTCCAGCGCCTGGCGTCGGCGCATGATATCCTCGACCTCCGCCGGCGTGGCATGCTGCGATATGGCGACACGGGCGCAAGCGGTGTCGAGAAGGCTCACCGCTTTATCCGGCAATTGCCGCGCCGGGATGTAGCGATGCGACAGGCCGACCGCCGCCTCGATCGCCTCATCGAGTATCTGTACCTTGTGGTGCTGCTCCAGAACGCCGGCCACACCGCGCAACATGAGAACGGCCACCACCTCCGAAGGCTCGTCGATTTTTACCACCTGGAAACGGCGGGTCAGGGCCGGGTCCTTCTCGATGTGCTGCTTGTATTCCGCCCAGGTCGTTGCCGCGATGGTGCGCAATTCGCCCCGCGCCAGCGCCGGCTTCAGGAGATTGGCCGCGTCGCCGGTTCCAGCCGCGCCGCCGGCGCCGATCAAGGTGTGGGCCTCATCGATGAACAGGATGACCGGCGTTTCGGACGATTGAACCTCATCGATGACGGCCTTGAGCCGTTTTTCGAACTCACCCTTTACGCTTGCTCCCGCCTGCATCAGTCCGACATCGAGCATGCGCACACTGACGTTCCGCAGGCTGGGCGGCACGTCGCCCTCGGCGATACGCAATGCAAAGCCCTCGACGACGGCGGTCTTGCCGACCCCGGCCTCGCCGGTCAGGATCGGATTGTTTTGCCGGCGTCGCATCAGGATATCGACGATCTGCCTGATCTCCGGATCGCGGCCGACGACCGGATCGATCTTGCCGTCGCGGGCACGCTGGGTCAGGTCGGTGGCGTATTTCGCCAGCGCCGAATCGGCGCCCGGAGGCCGCTTCGGCGTTTCGGCCGCGGGAACCGCCATGCCTGCGCCGGCTTCGAGCGAGCCCTCCATTACGTCGGCGAACCGTGCGATGACCGCGGCGGCGTCGATCTTGTCAAACTCGCCGCTGATCTTCGACAGCAGGCCTTCCAGCACCGGCGTCTTCAGGCAGGCAAGCAGAATATGGGCGCTGCGGACTTCCTCGACGCCGAACTCAAGCGTTGCCAGGTTCCAGGCTTCCTGGATGGCATGGAAGATATGGTCGGAAAATTCCTCGATCGACGTGGCGCCGTAAGGCAGCTTATCGACGGCGCGGGTCATATCGGCGGTCAGCCGGCTCGCATCCAGTCCCGCATCGGCGATTATCATTTGCACATCCGAGCGGTCGGAAAGCACCAGTTGCTCGATGAAGTGGACGAGTTCGACGTAAGGATTGCCGCGCAGTTTGGCGGTGTCGGCAGCAGCCTTGAAGGCGCGGACACCCACAGGATTGAGCTTGCCGACCAGTTCCTTGCGTTTGAAGGTCTGCGATGACCGGCGCTGTTCCATCGAACGTGCTCCTGCAATCTGCCAGCCGATAAACTGCCACATAAGCCGTCACTTGACAAAGCGCGTGACGGAGGGGGCTCGATGCCCGGCTCAGCCGGCTTCTTCCGCTTGTGGAAAATCCTGCGCCACTGGTTGCAAGCAACCACGGAATTGGGCGCTCTATGCGATGCATTTCGCAGCGGGGTTTTGCAATCACGCCACGGATTTCAGCCTCAAGAGCCGGCTGCATTTAGCTTCTGTTAATTTTTGAGCAGTCGTTCAATTGTGGTAAAGTGCGACGGTGTGATAACGTTGGGTCACATACGGTTTGAGGGCCGGGCGCTGGGGGTTGGTGTGATTGATGTCGCACTCTGGCTTGCTTCACTCGACGGTGAAAATCCGTCAGGGGAGGATTTGCGCAACGACCCGACTTTTCATGAGCTGGAGCGCCTGACGGAACCCCAGGTCAAGGTCGTCCACGACGGCCATAACAAGCCCAACTCGCAAAGCACCATTCCGGTCGACTGGCCTGCAGTGCTCGCAAAGGCAGAGGAACTGCGACCGCATGGCCGGGACCTGCGCCTGCTCGTCATCGTCACGCGCGCGCTGGCCAATGAAGAAGGACTGGCCGGGCTCGCGCAGGGCCTGACCCTCATTGCGCGGACCTTCGACCAACATTGGGCGACCATGCATCCGGCACTGCGGCCCAACGCTTCGCCACGCGATGCCGCCTTGCGCCGTATCAACGCGCTGCTCGACCTCCAGAATGGTCAGGACGGGTTGTTGGCGAACCTGCGGCAGATGACGTTCTTTGCGCCACGCTCGATCGGGCCGATCAGCGGACGCGATCTGGAACAGGGCGCGCTCGACGACCGTGTCATGCTCCAGGAAGCCGCCTCGGGATTGAATGCGGCGGAAAAAGCCACACTGGTCAGTGCGCACGGGCAACTCTTGAACAGGGTGCGTGCCGGATGTGTGGCACAGATGGATCAAGCCAACGCGGAGATGGTCTCACTCGTCGCCGACGCCCGGGCAGCGATCGCGGCTCTTGATGCGGTCGAAACCGCCCTCAACGCTCGCCTCGACGGCGGCGGCGCTCCTGTTCCGGAATTAAAGCGGTTTCTGCAGCGTTTGCTGACGACCCTCGAGCGGAATTCGGCAGCCGGCGCCGTGGCGAATGGCACGGCCAGGCCGCCCGCGCCGGCGGAGCCGGCAGCGACTGCTCGAAACGGTCATGGAGCCGATACTATGGCAAGTGTGGCAAGCTACGCGGACTCGAGCACGGGGCTTCCCGACCGCATCTCCTCGCGCGACGACGTGGTGAAATGCCTCGACCTCGTCGTCGCCTTCTATGACCGCACCGAACCGTCGAGCCCGATTCCGCATCTGGCGCGGCGTGTGCGCCGGATGGTGCACATGGATTTCGTTGAACTGATGGAAGATCTCGCGCCGTCGGGGCTGAAGGAATTCCGGCTCCTTGCCGGCGTTCCCGATGCCAAGAAGACGGCTCAGAAGGATGAAAGGTAAGAGCACATGCCAGCCGAAAGCAAAGCGAAGGTTATCGAACGAAATCGCGCGCCGCGGGTGCAGATCGCCTACGACGTGGAAACCTACGGTAGCCCGACGACGATCGAACTGCCATTCGTCATGGGTGTGATGGCCGACCTTTCCGGTGCTTCGCAAACCAAGGAAGCGTCAAAGTCGGTGCTGGACCGTTCCTTTGTCGAGACCGACGCGAACCGCTTCCCCAAGTTCATGGAGGCGCTCGGGCCTCGCGTCAAAGCCCGGGTGAAGAACATGCTGCCGCAGGCCGAAGGCCAGGAGCGCGACGAGGAGCTGGCGCTCGATCTTACATTTTCCAAAATGGGCGATTTCGCTCCGGACAAGATCGCCGAGCAGGTGCCGCAACTGGCCGAAATCCTCAAGATGCGTCGTCAGCTCGAGGAGTTGCTCGGCTTCATGGATGGCCGCGTCGACGCCGAAAAACGCATTGCGCAGCTTCTGAACAACGAGCCGCTGCTTGGCAAGATCGCCAGCCAGGCACTCGCCGACGACGACAAGACAGGGGAGTAAATCATGGCCGAACAGCAAAAGACCGCCGCAGTCGCCGCAGAGGCCGAAGCCATCGACCTCGGAGAATTCAGCGGGCTCCTCGAGAAGGATTTCAAGGTCAAGAAGGACGACAGCGAGAAGCTGCAGCAACTCGTCCGCAATCTCGCGCTCGCGGCACAGTCCCGTTCCGATACCACGACCATCTCGTCCAATGCGATCAAGTCGATCAAGTCGCTGATCGCGGGCATCGACAAGATGCTGACGACACAGGTCAACGAAATCCTGCATGCGCCGGAAGTGCGCGAAATGGAAGGCACATGGCGGGGTCTCTGGTATCTCATCAACAACACCGAGACGGATCAGAAGCTGAAGATCCGGGTGATGAATATCTCCAAGGAGCAACTGGCCGACACGCTCGAAGACTATGAAGGCCAGATGTGGGACCAGAGCCCGATCTTCAAGAAAGTCTATACGGACGAGTATTCCATGCTTGGCGGCGAGCCGATCGGCTGCGTCATCGGCGCCTACGAATTCTCGAACCATCCGCGCGACGTCGGCCTGCTGCGCAATATCTCCGGCATCTGTGCTTCCGCGCACACGCCGTTTATCGCAGCCGCCTCGCCGCGCCTGTTCCGCATGGACAGCTGGCAGGAATTGCCGAATCCGCAAGACCTGCAGCAGATCGTCTCCAACCCGGCCTATGCCTCGTGGCAGTCGCTGCGCGAGAGTGAGGACGCTCGCTACATCGGCCTGACCATGCCCCGTGTTCTGGCGCGGCTGCCATATGGCACGGATACCGTTCCGGTGAAGGGCTTCACCTTCGAGGAAGAGGTGCAGGGCGATCACAACAAGTATGTCTGGATGAACGCCGCCTTCCCGATGGGCGTGAACATAAACCGCAGCCACAAGCTCTATGGCTGGGGCACGCAGATCCGCGGCGTCGAGAATGGCGGCACGGTTCTCAATCTGCCGGTGCACAGCTTCCCCACCGATGACGGGTCGATCGCGATGAAATGTCCGACGGAAGTCGCCATCGACGACCGCCGTGAGGCGGAACTGGCCAAGCTCGGCCTGATGCCGATCCTGCATCGAAAGAATACCGATCTCGCGGCCTTCATTGGGGCACACTCACTGCAGGACGACGAGACACGGGCGGGACGGCTGGTCGATCCCGACGCGCAGTCCAATGAGCGGCTGAGCGCCAACCTACCCTATCTCTTTCCGGTCTCGCGCTTTGCGCACTACCTCAAGGCCATTGCGCGCGACAAGGTCGGCTCGTTCAAGGAGCGCTCCGACATGCAGATCTGGTTGACCGAGTGGATCAACCGCTACGTGCTGGCCAACCCCGCCTTTGCCGACGACAAGGCGCGCGCCAAGCGCCCGCTTGCCGCGGCCGAGGTCCAGGTGGACAGCGTGGAGGGGCGGCCGGGCTATTACAACGCCCGCTTCTATCTGCGCCCGCATTACCAGCTGGAGGGCATCAATGCCTCGCTCCGACTGGTGTCGGAACTACCGTCCGTGAAGACTTGACCTGCAGCAACAACATCTTGGTTTTGAAAGCGGTGGAGAAAGACAATGCCCACAGGTACCAAAATTGATGGCTTTCTGAAAGTTCCGGATATCAAAGGCCCAAGCATTCGAGACGGACATGAGGACGAAATCGAAATCCATGGGGTCGACTACAAAATAGTCGCGCCTTACGATCCAAATTCGCTCTCGCGCCGCGGCCGCGTCTCCTTGGGAATGATCAAGTTCACCAAGCATTATGACAAGTCTTCACCCTATCTGAAAAAAGCACTGTTCGAGAACAAGGCGCTGGACGAGGTGGTGTTTTCGGCACGCCGCACCATCGATGGCGAGACCAAGGATTACCTAGTCGTTACGCTCACCGACGCCTCGATCATGGAATACGACATGTCGCAGGCCGAGGATGAGGAGGACCTGATCGAGGAAGAGGTCAGCTTCGCCTACAAGAAGATCAAGTTCGTCTATGACGACAATGACGAAATCGAAATGGATGTCTATGTCGGCAAGTGAGGGCCGGCGGCCCGACGCGGACAAACTGCAGGTGGCCGGTAGTTCGCGAGCAAAACGCGAAGCGGTCCAGCCCTCACTCTGGGACCGCCTCGTAAACGACCTGCCGGGCATGACCTCCGAGATAGACGGGCTGCGCCAGGCGTTGCAGGAAGAACTCGGCCTCGACCGGCTGGAGACACTGGTTGCGGGCAGCGCGCGGCTCATCGATGCCGATGCGGAGCTGACGGCCGATCAGAAGCGGCGTCTGCACCGCCTGGCCTTTCAGACCCAGCACCGCGTAGAGATGGAAAATCGCGGGGTGGTCGTGTCGGCCCGCGTGCTCAGGGAGGCCGTGCGGCGCGATATCGAGGCTCTCTTCAACACCGAGCGCTTCGAGGCTGTCCCGCTTCTTTCCGATCTGGAAAGCGAGCAGGCAGGGGACAACCCGCCGTCGCTGGCCGATTTTCCGGAGGTGCGACGAAGCGTGCTGAACTATGGCGTGCCTTCCTTCTCCGGCCGTTCCTCCCGCGACTTTGATCGCGAAGCCCTGGCGCGTGAGATCCGCTCGGTGCTTGCAACGTTCGAGCCACGCCTCAAGGAAAGCTCGACGAAGGTCACGGTGACGCTTGGCGACAAGAGCGTGGGTTTGAAGATCGAGATTGACGCGGTGCTGATCATGACGCCGACGCCGGAGCGCATGCGCCTGCGGACCACGATCAATCTCGATAACGGCTTGGCGCGGACCGAATTTAGGGAGGCCTGAGATGGATCGGGTCTTCGTGGAATACTACGAGGAGGAACTGACCCATATCCGTGCGCTTGCTGCGGAATTCGCCGACATGCATCCGGCGGTGGCGCGCAACCTGTCGCTCGACACGGTCCCGTGTCCGGATCCGTATGTCGAGCGGCTGCTTGACGGCGTCGCTTTCCTCGCCGCGCGCACCCGGCTGAAGGTTGATGCGGAACGCTCGCGGTTTTCACGCAGCGTGCTGGACGTCCTCTATCCCGATCTGGTCACGCCGGCGCCGGCAACGGCGATGGTGGTACTGAAACCCGGCCAGCAGGTCCAGACGATGGTTGCCGGCCATGTCGTCAAGCGCAATACCCGGCTGGTTTCCGGCCTGCAGCCCGGCCTGTCGACGCGCTGCACCTTCACCACCGCCCAGGACATCACGCTGTGGCCGATAGCGGTCAATTCGGTAAGCTATTTTCAAGATCGCAGCGCGCTGGCGGCGGCCGGCATAGCGCCGATCGGCGGTGTTGGTGGCGAGGCGGCACTCCGCATCGTGCTGGCTCGGACCGGAAAAGGCAGGCTCGACGAGCTGTCGCTCGACCGGCTTGATCTCTACTTTGCCGGGCGCGCCAAGGCACCCCTGCTGTTCGACGCGATTTTCGGCGCCTGCTCTGCCGTTGGCGCACGTGCGGAAGGCAAGACCAATCCCCTATCGCCCTTGCCGGAACCCGAAATGATCGGCATCAGCGACGACGAGTCACTGATGCCTCGTACCCGTCCGACATTCGAGGGGTACCGTCTGCTGCGCGAATATTTCATGATGCCCGAGCGCTTTCACTATGCGCGGGTTTCCGGGCTGCGGCCCGTCGTGCGCCGATGCGCGACGGGGCTGGAGATCATTTTCATGTTCAGGCGTCCAGTACCTGAACTTGCCGACCTGACGCCGGCTGATTTTGAACTTTTCGCGACGCCGATCATCAATCTCTTCGAACGTGAGTGCAACGTCATCGAGCTCGATCCGCGCAAGACGCGCCAGGTGCTGCATGCCGACCGAACACGGGCGCGCGACTTTGAAATCTACCGGGTCATCCGCGTCGAGGACGCCGACACCGGGGGCGGCGATGCCGAAATTCCAGAGCTCTTCAGCCTGGGTCAGAATCGCGGCGGCGGCTGGGTCTATTCCACCGAGCGGCGCCCGCGCCGCGCGACGGAAGAGGAGCGGCGCGACGGTCTGACCCGCACCTCTTACACAGGGGACGATGTTTTCCTGGCGATTTCCCGCCCGGTGGAAAGTCAGGCGAACCGGCCGCTGAAGCGTGTCGACATCGTGGCACTTTGTACCAACCGCGATCTGCCGATCCTCGACGACAATCCTACCTTGACGCTGGAGGCCGGCGATCCGGTCGAGACGGTGCGGCTTCTCGGCGCGCTGCGTCCGCCTCGCCCGGCCATTCCCGCGGCGCTGCCTTCGGGCGCGGCGGGCGAATCCCGCGCCGACAATCTCGCCTGGCGGCTCGTGGCGCAGCTGGCGCTCAACTTTCTCAGCCTCGCCAAGGAAGGTCGCGGCGTCGATCCGTTGCATGCGCTGCTTGATCTTTATGCCGACCGGGGAGATCCGAGCCTTGCCCGCAACGTGCATTCGATCGTTCGCATAGACTCGCGGTCCGTGATCGAACGGCTGCAGATCGACGGGCCAATGTGCTTTGGACGCGGCACGGAAGTGACATTGCACGTGGACCAGTCGGTTCTGGCAGGGCAAAGCACATTGCTGCTTTCGGCCTTGCTGGCGCGGCTGTTTGCCCGTCATGCCGGAATAAACGGCTTTGTGCGAACCCGCACGCGGCTGCTGCAGAAGCAGGAGGATGTGCCATGGCCGATGACGCCCGGCAATCGCTACCTGATCTAGACACGGTCGACCCGATCCGGGCCGAGGGGCTGTCCGAGACGTTCGACTTCTTCGAGCTGTTGCGCCGGCTCGAACGGCGGGGCGGGCTGTTCGGCTATTCCGGCCCGCCGGCACGCGAGCCGGCAAGGCTCGGACAGCACGTGCGTCTGAGTTTTTCGGCCAGGGACGTGGTTGAATTCCGCGAAGCGAACGACAAGGCTCCAGCCAGGGTCACGGTCGCAAATCTCGGCCTGATGGGACCTGAGGGCCCCATGCCGCTGCATTTGACGCGCTGGGTGCTCGATCGCCTGTCCCAGCGCTGGTTTACTGGCGCTGACGCGCAGCAGACCAGTGACACGACATTCGTGGACTTCGTCAACATTCTGCAGCACCGCATGATCGCCCTGTATTATCGGGCGTGGGCGGATGCGCATCCGGCGGTACAGGTCGAGCGCGCGGTCGGTGGACGCGTTCGCGCCATGCTTGAAGCCATGGCCGGAATCGGACTTCCCGGCACCCAGAACACCGATCTCGATACGGTGAAGCTTCGCCAGGCGGCTTCGCTGGCCAGCCAGGTCGACGGCCCGGAACGGCTGACGCTGTTCCTGGCGGAAGCGTTCAAGGTGCCGGTTCAGATCAAGGAGTTCATCGCCGCCTGGATGACCATACCAACCGGGCTCCAGACCCGCCTTGCCAAAGCCTATGCAGGGCTCGGCCGGGGGGCGACGATCGGCCCACGTGTTTTCAACCGCCAAAGCAGGATCGAACTGCGTGTGGGCCCGTTGGGGTACGAGGAGTTCAAGGCGTTCCTGCCTGGCGGCCAGCGGCTCAAACTGTTCAAGCAAGCCGTTCGCGACATGGTCGGGGAATCGCTCGACGTCGATCTGCGCATCGTGCTTGCGCGTGAAGCGGTGCCGCCGCCGCGTATCGGAGCGGTACAACTCGGCCGGACCGCCTGGCTTGCGCGGCCCGCTGAAAGGGGCGATGCTGACGACATGCGGCTGCGGACAATCGTCGGATGGCGGCCGGAAATGGCGGAGGTCGCGGCATGAGTCTGCTGCTGACGCTGGAGCAAGGGCCACGCACCCAGGCGGTACGGCAAACCCGGCTGGATGAGGGTGAGCTGGTGATCGGCCGCAGCACGGATGCAGGCTGGCAGATCGACGATCCCGACATGTTCGTTTCGCGGGCTCATTGCAAGATTTCGGGCGGACGAGATGGGTATTTCGTCACCGACACGTCGAGCAGCGGATTGTTCATAAACGACTCCGACAGCCCTCTGGGGGCCGGCAAGTCGACGCGCCTTCTAAGCGGCATGCGGCTGAGACTGGGCGACTACGTCGTACATGTCGACCTGCAGACGCCAACCGCCCGGACACCCGCAGCCGGTCAGCCGATCCCGGAACGCCCACCGCCGGCATCCCAGGCGCCGGCGAGCATCAGCAGCGATGACTTCTTTTCCGCCAAGGTCGAAGAAGAGCCCCGACGGCCACGTCCGGCCGATCTGCCGAACCCGTTCGAGCAGCCGGTTGCGGGCGCGTTCGAGCGTGCTGCCTCCAGCCAGCGCAGTTCGCCTGCTTTCGATGACCCGTTCAGCCTCGATCCGGTTTCAACGCCTGTGTCGAAAGACACCGGCCCTCATCTCGAACCGGGCGTCGCGGCGAGCCAGACGGACCCATTCAGCCTCGACCCCATGCCGTCCCTTAGCCGCGGAGCCCAACTCGCTCAGGGAAAGCCGTCCGATTTCAACGATGATTTTGGTTTCGGACCAGCCGCGGCGACCGGTTCGGCAAATGGCGTCGGCTCGGCCGGGCAGCGCGAGCGCATCGCCCAACGACCACAATCCGCCAATCCCTGGGACTTGCCAGTACAAGCGGCTGATGTCCCGTCTCCGGCGCGGGCAGGCGCCGCTCCCAAATCCGCCCGCCTGCCTGCGGCGGCGCAGCTGGGGGACATGGCGCTTCGCTCCGCATTCCTGCACGGCATGGGTGTCGAGGAAGCCGATTTCCCAGGGCGCGACAGCATCGCGGAGATGGAGAAGTTTGGTCGCGAATACCGGCTGATGATGGAAGGCCTGATGCAGCTTCTGCGCAAGCGGGCCGAGGAGAAGGGAAACGCGCGCGTCGCCCAAACCATGGTCGGCGCTTCCGAGGTCAATCCGCTCAAGTTTCTGCCGACCGTCGACGACGCCATCGTCACGCTTATCGCCGAGCGCAGTCCCGGATTTCTCGCCGGCGAAGCGGCGATCGCCGACGCGATTCGCGATCTCGCTCAACATCACGTGCGCGCCTGGCGAGGCGTACAGGGCGCCCTGCGGCGGATGATCGACCGTTTTGACCCGGCAGCGATCGAGGAAGAGCTGAAATCGAATTCCGCGATCGGCACCCTGCTTTCGGGGGGACGCGGTGCCAAGCTGTGGGAGCTTTACCGGAAACGCCACCGTGAAATCGCGGAGAGCGCGGAAAAAAGCTTCCTGGGTGAAATCGGCGCTGATTTTCGGGATGCATATGAGGAGGAGTGAGACATGATCGATCGACGCGAATTTGTCGTTGCCCTGGGCGCGACCGGACTGCTTACGGCTTGCCAGAGTGGACCGCCGAAACCATCCGTGATCACCGTCAAACTGACCGGCGGGGCCGGCATGAACCCTGGACCAGGTGGCGGCGACCGGCCGGTGACGGTCCTCGTGATGCTGCTGCGCAGTACCGGGAAATTCAATTCCGCCGATTATTTCGCGCTGCAGGGGGATGCCGGCTCGGCACTCGCAGGCGACCTCATCGGATCGGACCAGATCGCCGTGGGACCGGGAAAGACCGCGTCCAAGACCATCACGGTCGAGCCGGACGCGACGGCGCTGGGCTTCGTTGCGCTGATCCGCGAGCCCGGCGGCCGGAACTGGCGGACAGCCAAGTCGGTGTCGCCGGGATCACAATTCACGGTCAACGTCACGCTTGGCAGCGGCGGCATTTCCGCCTAGCGGCCAGGGCAAGGGGAGCTCAATGCAGAGAGTAGCGGCATGAGCGATGCAAACAGGGTGCTGTGGTCGGAAGGTCTTTTCCTGCGGACCCAGCATTTCCAGCAGCAGGATCGCTTTTTCGAGGCGACGGTGCGCGGCGCGTTGCAGGCCGGGCAACTGCATACGTTCGGCTTTCAGCAGCTGACGCTGGATCAGGCATTGCTGGAGGCCGGCCAGATCTCGATCCTGTCGGCGCGGGGCATCTTTCCGGACGGGACACCCTTCTCCATTCCAGACATGATGGACGCGCCGCGGCCGCTGCCGGTCACCCCAGACACGGGCGCCGGACCGGTGCTGGTCGCCTTGCCGCTGGAGCCTCCCGGCGGTGTCGGCTTCGATCCGGCACATGCCGCCGCTTCAGGAGCACGATATCATGGGCGGATCGTTTCGGTGCGTGACGCCGTCCAGGGCGGATCAGATCCTGAAGAAATCGAAATTGCCCGTCCGCAAGCGCTGCTGCTGGCGCCCGGCAAGTCGGTCGGCGGCTACACAGCCTTGCCGATAGCCGACCTCAAGGGGGTTCGAGCCGACGGCGGTGTCTCTCTGGACGAGACCTTCCTGCCGCCGACATTGGTTACCGGCGCGGTGGCCTGGTATCGGCAATTGCTTCTGGAAGTCGTCACCGGCCTCGACCAGATCGCCGAGGCGCATGGCAAAATGGTCATGGGTGGGCCTGGGCGCAGCGTCGAAGATCTGCTGATGCTCAATCTCGCCAATGCGGCGCGTCCGCGGCTCGCGCACATGCTGGCGCAGGATGTCTTCCATCCGGCCGAGCTTTACCTGGAGCTTGCAGGGCTCGCCGGTTCGATGGCGACATACGGATCGAGCGCGCGGCGGCTGGGCGAATTGCCCGCTTACGATCATATGGCGCCCGGCCCCGCCTATTCGGCGCTGGCGGATGCGTTGCGCTCGCTCATCCTCAGCCTGCGTTACATCGAACCGAAATCGCGTGCGCTGCCTGTCATGCGGCATTCGACCAATGTCTGGAAAATCCGCATCGACAACCCGAAGCTGCTGGTGGCCAGCCGGATCGTCATCCGGGTCGGTTCGGAGCTGTCGGAGGACGCGCTGCGCAAGATATTCGTCAACCAGGCGACGGTCGGCTCGGCCGACCAGTTCGAGGGCCTGTGGAAATCGCGTTTGCCCGGTATTCCGCTGAAACCGCTTCATTCCCAACCGCGCGAGATCCCCTACGATGGCGATCGGCTATGCCTCGAGCTGGACCAGAAAAGCGAGCATTGGGCGTCGCTGCTTGATGCTCCCGGCTTCGTCATCGGGGTTTCGGGCGTCTTGCCAAGCGAGCCGCAGGTGGACTGCTATTCGGTGAACAGGTGAGATCATGAGCCGCGATGATCCTTTCGGACTGTCGGAGGATCACGAACGCACTCGCATACGATTGACCGGCGCGCCGATGCCGCGGCCGATTGCGCCGCTCTTGCCGGGCGCGGCGGTAAAGCGGTCTCGCACCCACCCGAACGCGCTTGTCAACGCGTTCGCGCCCCTGCTCGAATTCGCTCCCGAGCTTGAAAGCGCGCTGCCGCCGGAGAACCCGGAAGCGCTGCGCACCCGGCTGCTCGAAGAGCTGGTTCGGGCACGCGACACGGCAATGTCGACGGGGTCCTCGATGGAGCGGGCCGACCAGGCAGCCTGGGTCGTGGCGGCGTTGCTCGACGATCTGGCCCTGAACACGCCATGGGGCGGAGCCAGCGCCTGGCCGCGGCAGCCGCTTGTGGTCATGCTGCGCGGCGACGTCGATGCCGGCACGCAGTTCTTCACGCGCCTCGACGAACTGGAGCGGCATCCCAACCGCGATCGCGAATTGCTTGAACTGCAGTATGATTGCATGGCGCTCGGTTTTCGCGGCAAATATCGCGTGCCTGGGCGGTCAGGCGACCGCTCGCTCAATGCCGTACGCGTGGCGGCGGCCCGCTTCCTGCGCGATGCCGACGCAGAAGGCGCGCCGCTCTCGCCAAACTGGAAGGGCGTGATCGCCTCCGACGAGCCGCGGCGCTTCACCGTTCCGATCTGGGTCATGGCGCTCGGTGCGGCGGTTGTTGCCACGGCAATCCATATCGGGCTGTCGATGGGACTGAGCAGCCAGGCGGTCGAGCTTTCCGCACTTGTTCGCGCGTTGCCGCCGCCTACGCGAGGCGACATCAGCCGTACGTCGCCCAAGGTCGATGCCCCGCCGCCGGAGAAAGTCGATTTTGCGCTGCTGCCGGAATTTCAGGCCGGGGCCCCGGCCGGCCTCAAATCCGCCCTCAGCGGCACCGAGAGCGTCTCGCTGGCCAAGCTGATCATCCAGGCCTCCGACCCAGAACTGTTCCAGTCGTCGCGGCCACAACTAACCGAAGGCTTCGAACCCCTGATCGGTTCGATCGCCAAGGTGATCCTCGCCAATCAGGAGCTGATCGGGAACATCACGGTGGTCGGTCACACGGACAGCGTTCCTCTGCAGAAGACCAATCCGCTGTCGACCAACCAGCGGCTGTCCGAGGCTCGCGCCCAGACGATTGCGGATATGCTGGTCCAAAACGGAGTGCCAGGGGACCGCGTCCATTCCGAGGGGCGTGCGGCCACCGATCCAGTGGCCAACGACAGCACGCGCCAGGGGCGAGCCTTGAACCGCCGCGTCGAGGTACTTGTCGAAAAGAGGCTGTGAGATGTTCATCCTGCGCTTCCTCTGGGCGGTTCTGACATCGCGCTGGCTGTGGACGCTGATCGGCATCACGCTGCTTTCCCTGGTCATCTGGGTGTTCGGTCCGATCGTCAGGGTCGGCCCCTACGAACCGTTCGCCTCCGAGAACGTGCGCATCGTCATCATCGCGCTGCTGGTCATCTTCTGGCTGATCTGGCTGATCGTCGCTCAGCGCCGGGCGATCCGCGCCAACCGCATGTTCGTCGCGGAGATTGCCGCGCCGGCGGTGGAAAAGCCGCTCAGCCCCGGCGAAGAGAACGTCGCCGTCGTGGGTGCCAAGTTCGCCGAGGTGATGGCCGAACTGAAGCGCCGGAAGCTCGGCGGGCGCAAGTTTCTGCGCGAGATGCCTTGGTACGTGATCGTCGGGCCGCCGGCCACCGGCAAGACCACGGCCTTGCGGCAGTCCGGACTGAATTTTCCGATCGACCTCACCGACGACCTGCAAGGTGTCGGTGGCACGCGCAACTGCGACTGGTTCTTTTCCGAGAGCGCTGTTCTGATCGACACCGCAGGCCGCTATGTCCAGCAGGAGAGCCAGCCCGATGTCGACGCGGCGGAATGGCTGGGCTTCCTCGACCTTTTGAAGAAGCATCGCGGCCGCCGCGCGCTCAACGGCGTGATCGTCGCGCTTTCGATCGACGTGCTTTCGGAGGGCGACGACGCCATCAAGGCCCACGGCCGCAAGATCCGCCGGCGATTGGCCGAACTCAACGACCGGCTCGAAATCCGCCTTCCGGTCTATCTGATGCTGACCAAGGCCGATCTGATCAAGGGTTTCGAGGCTTTCTTCGGCGGCTTGTCGACGGCTTCGCGCGAGCAGGTATGGGGAACGACCTTCGCATTGGATGCACGTGTGGACGCCAAGACCATCGAACGTGAAATTTCGACTCTGGCGACGGAACTCGAGCGCCGGCTGGTGCCGCGCCTGGAAGACGAGGACAAGCTCGCCGCCCGCGCCGAGATTTTCAGATTTCCCGCCCAGTTGTCCAGCCTGTCCGAACCGATCCAGGTGCTGGTCGAGGCAATGTTCGGCGAAAGCCGGTATGAAGAGGCCGCATGGCTGCGCGGTCTCTATCTGACATCGGCGACACAGGAAGGGGCACCCATCGACCGGCTGACCGCGGCGCTTTCGTCGTCCTTCGGCCTCCCACCACGACGGGCCCTGCCCGTGCAAAGGGTGGAGAAACGCAGCTTCTTCCTGAAGAACCTGCTCACCGAAGTCATCTTCAAGGAAGCAGGCCTCGGCACCTTCGATCCGCTGGCGCAACGCCGCCGCGCCTGGATCTGGCGGGGTGCGGCGGCTGCATGCGCGGCGGCGGCCTTGCTGGCCGGCGGACTGTTCACCTGGTCCTATTTTGACAACCGCAACGCAATTACGGCCCAGGCGAGCCAGTTCGAGGCCCTGCAAACGCCGCTGACCTCTGCTGCCGCAAAGCCGGCATCGGTGGAGCAACCCGCCATGGACGGGGCGCTCGAGGCGATGGACGCGGTCGTAAATGCCCGGACACCACCGCCGGGCGCTCCCCAGGATCTGCTGGGTCCATCGGCCTCGGCGGAACTGGTGCGGGCACAGGCGGACACGTACGATCATGCTCTGCGCAATGTTCTCGAGCCCCGGATGGTCGCACTGCTCGAGGCGACCATGTGGCGGCAGATCCGCGATCCGGATTTCATGCTCGGCGCTCTGAAGACCTATCGCATGATGACGGGTCTTTCGCAGATGGATCCAGATTTCGCCCAGAACTGGTGGGTGAACAGCCTGCCCGAATTCGCTACCGCGGCACCATTTCCAACCGCCGACGCCGAAGAGCATCAGCTTGCCGCCATCCGCCGGATGGCGGTCGACGAAAGCTATATCGCGCCCGACCAAGCCCTGGTTGCCGAAGCGCTGAAAACAGTGTGCACGATTTCGCTGCCAGCGCGCGCCTACAAGCAGTTGCTGGCCGATCCGGCGGTGGCTGGGCTCAAGGAATGGATCCCGGCGAATTTCGCCGGCCCCAACGGCGCCAAGGTTTTCGCGCGTCGCTCCGACAAGACGCTTCGCGTCGGCATTTCGGGGGCGTTTACCTATGCAGGCTTTCATGACGCCGTTCTAGACCGTATCGAGGACGTGGCGGCACAAGCGGCGCTGGATCGGGCGGTCTTCGCCGGCGGCTGCGCCGAGAACTCCGAAACCTCCGTATCGGCACTGTCGGAGGATATCCTGAAGCTCTATTACGACGACTATATCGCGCAGTGGGACAGCTTCCTGCGCGATATGAGGCTGGCGCCGTTGACCGATCTCAATGTCGCCAGTGAGAATCTGAAGGATCTCTCCAGCGCCGATTCAGCGCTGAAACGCCTGCTCACCGCGGTCGTTCAGGAGACCGACCTTACCCGGTCCGATGAAGCGCCGGCCGACGACAAGGCTGCGGCCAAGGGCGGCTCGAAACTGCTCGGCAAGCTCGGCAAGCTTGGCAAGATCGTGAAAACGGGGGCAAAGCTGCTTCCACGCGCGGGCTCAGCCGACGAGGTGGATCTTACCGGCAATCTGGTGGCCGAGCACTTCAAGCCACTCAAGGGTGCAATCGCCGAGGTCGACGGCCAGCCACCGGCGCTCGACGCCGCGGTGGTGGCTCTGACGGCGCTGTCCAACGTGCTGCAGACGGTCACTGCCAATCCCGACCCCCAGGACGCCATCAAGAAGCAGGGCGGCCTCGCCGAACTGACGGGGGCGGTCGCCAGGCAAGCGCAGATCCTGCCCGATCCGATCGACGACTGGCTCGGCGGTGTCGCCGGCTACACCAGCGGGTTGACGCAAAAGGCGGTCACCTCGGAGCTCAATGCCATCTGGCGCGCCGACATCCTGCCTTTCTGCCAAGCGGCGCTCAACGACCGTTATCCGTTCAGTCCCGAAAGCGCCGTGGACGTCAATGTCCGCGATTTCGCCCGCCTGTTCGGCCCGGCGGGTCTGATCGATGCCTTCATCAACGACCATTTGATCAGCTATGTAGACACGGCCAGCCAGCCATGGAAATGGCGTGCCGACTTTGGCCTCGACCCTTCGGCGCTTGCCGCGTTCGAGCAGGCCAGGCGGATCCGCGACGATCTCTTTCCCGGTGGCACGGGCCCGGTGATGAGCTTCACGCTCGAACCGAAAGACCTGTCTCCGAACGTCACGCGCGTGACGCTCAATCTCGATGGCCAGACCCTCGTCTACTTCAACAACGCGACGCGGCCGCAACCGATGACCTGGCCCGGCAAGGACGGCACCGGGGTCATCTCGCTCGCCTTCCAGCCCATCGACGGCTCACCTGAAATCATGCTCAACGAGACCGGCAGCTGGGCGTGGCTGAGGATGCTGCGCAGCGGCCGTTTCACCGGGACCTCGCTGTCCGATGTCTACAGCCTGCGCCTGGGGACCAAAGCCGTGTACGCCGATTTCGAGCTCAAGGCCGCCAGCGTCGAAAACCCCTACAATCTGCAAATGTTCAAGAAATTCTCGTGTCCACCGCAGATATGACTGCGCCCGGCTTTTACGGAAAGATGCCCGCCACTGGCGATTTCGTCGCGCGGCGGCTGCCGGGGGACTTTATTCGCGGCTGGGACCGCTGGCTGGCGCAGCACATCGTTCCGCTGGTCGGCTCGGAATTTTGGCCAAGCACAACCGCGCTGCGTTTCCTGGCCGGCCCGGCTTCCTTCGGCGCATCGGCAGGCATCATTTTGAAGAGTGCCGACAGAGTTGGCAGGCAATTCCCTTTGAGCGTCGTCGCGCAGCTTGCTGAAGCCCCGGTTCGGCTGGCCGATGCCGAGGCGTGGTTTGCCGGGATCGAAGAAGCGGCCATCGCCGCCCAGCACGGCGAACTGACGCCGGACGAACTGGATACAGTATTGAGCGGACTGCCGGTGCCGCCTGTCGAGGTGGACGACGAGGTCATCAGCGGCATGGTGATGTGGACTGCCCGTTCGGACATTTTCGACATCGATCCACAAGCGCCGCAAGCGACGCTGGAACAGGTCCTTGCCGCCAGTTGGGAGACCAGCTGATGCAGATATGGAACCAGATGGGGTATCCGCACGAATTCACCATGGGCATGGACAAGGCCGGCCATGAGTGGATCGTCGTGGTCGTCAAAGGCACTTTTGATTTCCCTACGGAGCCGGGCGGGCCTGTGCACAAGTCGGCCGAGCAGGTGCCGCTGGTCATGGCCGACACGTATACCGGCGCGCCGGGCTATTCGGCCACGCTCTGGGAAACCGACTTCGCCTTCCGTAAGTCGCGTTGCGACGTGATTTCCAATGGCTTTGCCTACGCACCGGGCGGGCGCCCCGCCGAGCGCGTGCCGGTCGGCATCAAGGTGGGCAATTGGTCGAAACTCTTCGAGGTCGTCGGTCACCGCGAATGGCGCTCCATCGGCCCGGTCTTTACCGCCACGTCGCCGCAACCCTTCCTGAAACTGCCCATCTCCTATGATGTTGCCTGGGGTGGCGTCGACAGACTGGATCCAGACGACAAGCTTCCTGCCAGCTACAAGTACAACCCGGTCGGAACCGGCTGGTCACGGACCAGGAACCAACGGCTCATTCCCGGCTTGCGGCTGCCAAATACGCAAGCTGTCGGCGAGGATATCCGCACGCCATTCGGCGACTACAAGCCGATGAGTTTTGGCCCAATGGGGCGCGGCTGGCCGGGACGCATCGAATATGGCGGCACTTACGACCAGAACTGGATCGACAATATTTTTCCGTTCCTGCCGCCGGATTTCGACGAGCGCTATTTCCAGATGGCGCCGCCTGATCAGCAGATCGACAATCCGCGAGGCGGCGAAGAGGTGCAGCTGGTCAACCTGACGCCCGAAAGCCGCGTGAGCTTCCGCTTGCCGAAAAGTGCGCTGCCTATCGCCTTATTCAAAGGGGAAGTAAAAGCTCTGGAGACCGACCTTCTGCCCGACACGGTCTTGTTCGACCCCGAGAACCGTCGCTTCTCGCTGGTCTGGCGCGTCTCGCAGCGGATTTGCCGCACGATCCTCGACTTCACCGAGTGCTGGGTTGGCCCGCCAACGGAGTCGATGCTGCGCGCTCGCGCTGCCGGCCGGGATTATATACGCGCCGATGGAACCGCGCCCACAGATGAGGTCGAAGACGCATGAACGCGGCCATTGACATCGCCTCGATCGGCATGGTGACCGCAATCGGTCTGGACGCACCATCCGCGTGTGCGGCGATGCGTGCGAGGCTTGACGGCTTCCAGGAGACACGTTTCGTCGGATCTGGCACCGATTTACTGATCGGCGCGCCGGTGCCGCTGCCGCGCAGCTGGATCGGCGAGAAGCGCATGGCCCACCTCGCCGCCGGCGCAATCTGCGAAGCTTTCGAAAGCATCCCGCAAGCGCGCGGCCAGACCGCGCTCATCCTTTGCCTTGCGGAAAAGGACCGCCCCGGAAATCCTACTGGCGACAGCGCGCGCCTGCTTCGCAGCATAGCCGAGATCGTCGAAATCGAGCCTCGTATGCACTCTCGTGTCGTCGCGCATGGCCGTCCTTCCGGACATGTAGCACTCGCCCAGGCACGCAGAATGATCGTCTCGGGCGAAGTACCCTATGTCATGATCGCAGGCGTCGACAGCTACCTGACTGCCCCGGCGATTGCCTACTATCTTGGCGAAAATCGCCTGCTTACGGCAGACAATCCAAACGGCTTCATTCCAGGCGAGGCCGCCTCTGCTATTCTTTGCACACAGTCGCAGCGCGGCGGCCTTCGCCTCTTCGGACTTGGCTTGTCGTCCGAGCAGGCATCGATCTACAACGTCAAGGATCTGCCGCTGCGTGGCGACGGCATGACCTCCGCCTACAGCATGGCCTTCAAAGAAACCGACATCGAGATGAACCGGCTTGGCTATCGCATAGCCGACCTGATCGGCGAGCAATACTGGTTCAAGCAGACCGCGCTCGCAAGTCTGCGCCTGCTGCGGGGCAGGCATGACTTCCAAGATCTCTGGTCGCCAGGTGAATCTCTTGGCAACATCGGTGCTGCCGCCGTTCCGCTGATGATTGGCATGGCGTTCACCGCGGCGCGCAAAGGTTACGCCGCAGGAACCCCGGTGCTGATCGAGGCATCCAATGATGCGGGTGCTTGCGGCGCGGCAATTCTTGCTGTGAGGGCCGCCTGATGACGGTCTACGCGAACAGCCTCGAAGTTGCCTGCAAGGCGCAGTCCAACAAGGTGATAGCAGCTTTTCCGGACGTCTGCTTCACACCGCCGGAAAACCCCGCAACACCGCCTGGCGTACCCATCCCCTACCCGTCCTTCGGTCTTGATTCCGACACTGACAACGGCACGGGCACCGTCAAGATCGGCGGCGAGAACATCACGCAGAAGAACAAATCTTACTACACCAAGACCACTGGCACCGAGGCCGGCTGCGCGGCAAAAAAGGGTGTCATAACGTCGGTCAATACCGGAAAGGAATATGCAGTCGCTTGGTCAAGCGACGTGAAGGCTGATGGCGAACCTGTCAGCCGTATGACTGACGTATCCACCAACAATCATGCCTCTCCAACCGGCAACGCACCGCCTTGGCCGAAGATTGGAAAACTGAAGGTCGGAAGAGCATCCTGCGCCTCTATCCTAGCAAAGCTCGGCATGAAGGTGCACCGTTATGGCGATGCTAGCAAGGAATGTGCGTCGAACCAACAGTCAGACCATATCCTGCAGAACGCCTGTTTCCAGAATTCGCGCGGCGGTCAGGCGATCGGCACGACGCCGAGCTACACTATGAACGACGCGCCCTGCGTCTGTCTGGAAGACGCCACCGATCCCAATACGGAACACGGCCGCAAGACGGCGGCGCAAGGTGAATGGGCGAAAGCGCAGCGTGCAAAGGGCACGAACCCGACCTACGAGGAAGTGCGCGAAGCCAATATGGAAGCGATGAAAAAGGCCAAGAACATCCCCGATGGTCCGAGAGGCAAGGAGCACCCTGCCATTGAATGCCTTAGGATGATATGTGACATCCATTTCCAGGCGATGATGAGCGGGTCGGAAAGCAAGAAACCCAGCACTCAAGCGCGCGCGCCCGCTACCGGCAAGTTTAAGCCGACGGTCACCAGTACCGTTCGCAGACGCTAAAGGAGATTAACGTGGCTGACTACAGCGTGACGGTGAACGGCGTGGTTGTCGCGGATGATGGAACCATCTTTTCCGCAGTCGCATATTACGACGGTGAGAGCTTCTACTCCTTCGTCATCTCGGAGTCGGATGTGTCCAGCGACGACAATGAGTCAGAACGAATTTACGAAAAGCCCTGCTGGTTCACGGACATATGGCGCTCTAAGTCCGGCCGCATCCTTGTCTGCGACGACAACGGCGCTGTCCATGCGGGCTCGGGCACCGATTGGGTGGGAAGCCAGGTCTCGTCTCGTCCTTTGAATACCGTCTGGGGATTTGACGACAACACTATTTACTGCGGCGGAGCCGAGGGCGTCGTCTACCATTGGGACGGCACGCGGTGGTCCACCTTCAGCCCGGCTCTCGGAAATACAATCCTGTGCATCGCCGGTACGGCGCCGAACGACCTCTACGTGTCGGGCGAGGGATCATTGTTTTGGCATTATGACGGCCAGCAGTGGTCGCAAATTCAGCTGCCGACCAATGCCATTCTGGTTGGCCTGTTGGCGCTGTCTTCCACCGACGTCTTGGTTTCCGGTAGTGCCGGAACCCTGTTTCGCGGTTCCGATCTTGCCTGGACAGATGTCTCGCAAAGTGGCCGAGATTTCTACAAAATGGCCTTTTACCGGAAATCCATCCACATCGCCGGCGGCGGACAAGGCGTATTCACATTTGACGGCACAACGGTATCGAAACTTAAGGACGGCTTTCCGGTCTATCGGCTATCCGCCAACGGGTCGTACTTGACACTGGCAGGCGGAAACTCCGCGATCAGATATGACGGCTCGGACTGGCTTGGCCCCGACTATACCTAACAATCCGAAATTACAGTTCGGGCTGCTCCGGTTTGCCCTCCGCACTTTTGGGCGATATGCGTTAATTTCGCTTCGCGGCCAGATAGGACCTCACTTTTTCAAGGTCCAGATCCACGATACGCGGCGTCTCAATGACCGACAGCATGCGTACGACGAACAATTCACCCTGTTCGGGGTACTCGGCATAGCGTTCTCGCGCAATCTCGCGTCCGACATCGCCTGCCACCCGTAACCCATCGAGATGCGCCTCCAGCCGCTCGACGAGCCGGGCAAGGCGCTCCTCATCCATGTCCGGATTCTTGCCCGGATTGAGCAGGTTGTAGTCGTAGATTGTCCACAGAAACGCTGCCATCTCTGCGTGCTGACGGACGATTTCGCGAAGAACGGGCGCGGACATCAGTTCAAATTGACCGAGCCGCCGCGAATGCGGTTCGCCGCGCTGGCGTGACTTGTCACATACGTACCGCGAATCGTGATGCGACCATCCTTCTCCATAATGATAGTCGCCTTGCCGCAGCGAAGCTCAATGCGTTCGTCACCGGTGATCCGCACCTGCTCCCCGTCGCGGACGATTTGCGGTACCGAAGTCCGGCGTGCCGGCTCGACAATGCGACCGACAATGAGTGGCCGCCCAGGATCGCCATCCTGAAACAGCAACGCTACCTCGGCACCGATCATATCCGAAGTGAGTTCGGCAAGACTGCGAGCCGGAATCGCGGTCTCCTTCGGGTTTCCGGGAAAGACGACAAGCGGAGCGTCTTCGCCAAAGCCCAGGAATATGCCGATCACGACGCCTTCGATCCGCTCCTTGACCCGTCCCATCGTCAACCTCAGTTCTGCTTTATCTCCGAGCCCTTCATGATGATGTCGCTCGAAGCTTTCACATTGATCTTGCCTGAACCGTTCACGGAAATATCCTTTCCGGTGATGGAGATCGTGCCATCCTTCTTCATCGCAATCGCCGCAGAACCGCACGTGATGGTAATGGCATCGCCCGCTTCGATGACCAAGGTCTTGCCTACCTTGATCGCGCCATCTTCGCCGACCTCAACAAGGCTGCCCTTTGCGATCTTGAGCGCGCGCGAACCGCCTACATCGGTTGCATCATCCTCGGCGATCTTGGCATCTCGCCCCTTGCCTATCTGCGAAGCATGAGCGCCGCCGATCTTGAAATTCTGATCGGCACCAATCTGGACCGACTGGTTTGCCCCAATATTCCAGCTGTCCGCTGCCCCAATATCGTGGCTCTGCGCAGCACCCACAGTGACCGACCGTGTCGCGCCGATCGTATTGGCCTGCGGGCCACCCACGGTTCGGGTTTCGGATGCCCCGACGCTGTCGACCCGGGCCGCGCCAACGCTCACTGTCTGGACGATCGCGACGGTCTGTGTGTGATTGGCGCCAATCGTCTCGGTGGAGTTCGAACCGATACTGATCGTCTCGTTCGATCCTACCGTCAGCGAGCGATTGACGCCCACCGTCTCGGTGTCGTTGTTGCCGATATTCGTGGTCTGGTCGACGCCAACCTTGACCGTCTTGTTGTTGCCGACGTCCTCGTCGAGGTTGTGGCCGACGGAGTGCTTGGCGTCGTGGTCGATGCGGTCGGACTGGTCGTGCTGGACCAGCTTGGTGCGGTCGTGCTTGATCAGAAGGTCGTGGTCCTTCTGCGCCTGGAAGTTGACCAGTTCGGAGCCGGCCTTGTCCTCGAACATCAGCTCGTTGTAGCCGCCACCACCGAGCGAGGAGTTCGACTTCCAGCCGGATTGCGTGGCACTCGCCGGCAGGCCGTAGGGCGGCATCTGCGACGCATTGTAGACCCGGCCGGTGATGATCGGCAGGTCCGGGTCGCCTTCGATGAAGTCGACGATCACCTCCTGGCCAATGCGCGGTATCTGGATGAAGCCCCAGCCGCTGCCGGCCCAGGTCTGTGAGACCCGCACGAAACAGGAACTGTTCTCGTCCTTCTTGCCCAGACGGTCCCAATGGAATTGCACCTTCACCCGTGCGTATTTGTCGGTGAATATTTCCTGGCCTGACGGACCGACCACCGTTGCCGTCTGCGGGCCGCGCATGATCGGCCGTGGCGTGATGCGCGGCGGACGATAGGGCAAGGCGGTCGGCGCCACCCCGAGGATCACCTTGAAGTTCTCGCTGTCGACATCCGTATGGCTTCTGTATCCCGGATCGAACAGCCTGTATTCGGCGCTGACCACCAGATACTCCTGGTTCTGATCCTCGCGCGGAAAGCCATCCAGCTTGAAGGTGCAGCCGGAAAACAGGCCGCGCACGGTTCCGACCGCGGCAATGCGCTGGTGGACGGCCTGGATTTCCTCGCGGCGGATCGCGGCCAGATTGTCGCCCCGGCCCACTTCGAGATGCGCGCCGGGCTGGCGATAATTCTCGCCGGCGGCCAGCTTGTGACTGAACGGCTGGGCCGACTTGGCCATCAGGTCGGCGCCCGGCTTCTTGAAATCGTAATCGGTGTGGGCATAGGCGCCTGGGCGCACAGAACTGCCCGGTATCCATTCGGTGATGTATTCGACATCGCGCCGGGAGCCCTGTCCTTCAAAGTGATAGGGCACTTTCTCGTAGCCCGGCGCCGGCTTCAGCTTGCTCATCGCATCGGTCAGGACAAGCGTATGTTTGCCCTCGTCATGCTCGAAGAAATACAGGATGCCTTCGTGCTCCAGCAGCCGCTGTACGAAATCCAGATCGGTCTCGTCGTACTGCACGCAGTATTCGCGCTGGGGATAGGATCCCTGCAGACGCAGATCGAATTCCGCCGTGCTGTATTTCTTGAAGATGTCCTTGACGATGTCGACGACGCTCTTGTTCTGGAAGATACGGCAATCGGTGGTATTGCCGAGAAACCAGAGCCACGGCCTGACGACCGCCTCGTAGTAGGCCAGCCGGTCTTCGATGCGGGTCAGGCGAAACTCCGAGACGAGGCCGCTGAACCACCGTTTCGGATCGGATTCACCTTCTACCGAAATCACACCCCCCAGCATCTTCAGGGAATCGATATCGGGGCTGGGACTGACGAATCCGACCGTATAGGCCAAGCAACGGCTGATCTCATCGCGCCCGACAAGATGCGTGAAGGTCAACAGCTCGGCGCCAACCGGTGTCTGAACCACCGTGGCACGTTCGTTCGGCATGGGTCGTGCCCCTCCTGGACGCGGCCGCCGGTGCGGTGGATTTGAAGTTCCCGCCATCCGCTCAGGAACTTTTTGGACCCGCCGCACCAGGCTATGTCGAGCCTACCACATGTTGTCCTGCTGACCAAAGCGGTCGCACAGTGGCTGAACCTTGCCCTGTCGATGCGCCGCCTCGAAACGCTGCTGTCCTGTTGTGCCTGCAAACTGCTAGAATGGTGGAGTATCGATCAGTGCTCGACGGCGATCCTAGATGTACATCAGTCTGCAAATCAACAATATCGACGCCTTGCCCGCTGATAACCCGACCGGCTACGCGGCGCGTGATCGCGGCTTCGAAATCGGACGCGATGCTTGTGACTGGACCTTGCCGGACCCCGACAAGTTCATCTCGGGCCGGCACTGCGAAGTTCGATACGAGGCAGGCGCGTTCTGGCTGCACGATGTCTCGCGCAACGGAACCTACATCAACGGATCTAGCCAGCGCATGACCGGCCCGCATCGGCTGAGCCATGGCGACCGGGTGCTGATCGGCCGTTATGTCATCTTCGTATCGATCGACGACGAGCGCGCCACGACCGGTCATCCTCAAGTCCGCCACGGTTCGACACAACGAGAAGTGCCGGCCGCGACAGGCCGGCCGCTTGAATTCGCCGCCGAGCCGTTCTTCACTCCGGCGGAGCAACGATCCGGGCAGCGGGTTCCGGCGTTCTCATCGCAACCGCCTCTCCCCTCGGCAAGAGACGAAGTGCTGCGGGAAATCGCGATCGCGGCCGGCATCTCGCCAGAATTGCTTCAATCGCGCGATCCACATGAAGTTGCCGCCGAAATCGGCGCGGTCCTGCGGACGGTGGTCGAGGAACTGACCTTGCTGCTGAAAGCACGCGCGGCCGCGAAAATGCTGGCCAAGAGCACACAGCGAACGATGATCAGCGCTGCCGACAACAATCCGCTGAAGTTCGTCCCGGGAACCGACGACATCCTCGAAATCATGTTCGCACGGCGCAGAGCCGGCTACCTCGATGCCAGGCACAGTATCGAAGATGCTTTCCGCGATCTCAAGACGCACGAATTCGCGACCTATGCCGCCATGCAAGCCGCGCTGTCGCGATTGCTTGACGACCTGTCTCCCGAAGCGATCGGCAAAAAGCTCCCACCGACGTCGTTCTCGTCGAAGAAAAGCCAGGCCTGGGACGCTTTTGTCGCGACCTGGCGCACCATGGAGGAAGCACACGAGAACGGCATGCTGGACATATTCCTGGCCTATTTCAGCGAGGCCTATGCCAAAGCCGACAAGCAAAAATAGACCGTTTCAAGGGAGCCGTGGCGCTGTAGCCGGCGAAGAAAATCTCTTACGCGCTCGGCATAGGTTCCAATCGACAGGTTCTGAGATTACGATCGCATACGACAATTCGCTAAGCGGGTAAGGCTGATCGAGCTGGGGGTCTGCGGCAAATGTCATCTTACGGCGGGATAGTAAGTTGTAGCCGACCTTCCTCCGGACACTGCCTTGGCCCGCAGGGCTTGCATTTGCTTTACCTGACCGCGAACCGCTTTGCGCCCGTTTGGCGCAGACGCGGGCGCCGCGCGTGGATGGACGATCTGCAATGAGTTCGAAGGACGATCCTTTCGGCCCGGCGGGCAAGACCGTTATTCGCGCCCCTCCACGGCGTGAGCGAAAACCGGCGCCTATCCCTCAGGAGCCCGTCGCGGATGGCGGGCAGGCCTCGCAGACCAAGGATTCGACCGTGTTCGATCCCGGCGTCGGCCGGCATACACCGCCGGGCTGGACGTCCGGGACCGTGATTTATCAAGGAGCTCCTTCCGTTGCGGCAGGAGGCGCTTCGGCAGCGGCGCCGACTTCAGCCCTGCGGCAGGAAACCCTGCTCAATGTCACGGACAGTGTCAGATATTCCGCGGTAAACCCGATCCTTGCGGCAGCCGCACCGTTGCTGATGCTGTTCGGCCAACTCAGGCTTATTCCCGTCGAGAGACAAGCGGAGCCGTTGGCGGAACATGTTACCGAGGCGATTGATAGATTCGACAGGACACTGGAGAAATCAGGTGTCGCCGAAGAGGATGCGCGGATTGCAAAATTCGTCCTCTGCGAAACCGCGGACGATCTGATCGGCAACCTGCCTTGGCCACCAAAAGACGCTTGGACGCGGCACAGCATGCTGTCGCGGTTCTTTCATGTCGAACCCAGCGGCACGGGCTTTTTCGAAGCGCTGAACAAGATACTGGCCAGCCCGGAGGCGCACCATGATCTGCTCGAACTGATGCATGCCTGCCTGTCGCTGGGGTTCGAGGGCCAGTACCGGGAGGTGACGCACGAAGACAACAATCTCGAGCGCGTTCGACGCGACGTCTACGAGACGCTTCGCTACTTCAGGGCGCGTGCCGGCGAAGACATCTCTCCGCACTGGCAGGGCCTGGCGGCGACCATGACGCAGTCGTCGACCCGCCTGCCGCTCTGGGTCGTGGGGGCAGCGGCATCGGCGCTGCTGACTGCCGCATTCTTCGCACTGCGGGTCTTCATCACCAATGAAGGCGACGCCGCAGCCGGTGAATTACTGGCGCTCAACCCATCGACACCGATCTCCATCGAGCGCGCCAGCGTGGCGCCATTGGCGGAGCCGGCGAAAGTCATCCCACCCGCCGCCACAACCACGCAGATCGATCGCATCCGTTCGGCACTGGCCAAGGAAGTCGAAGGCGGCGGGCTGACCGTCGGCACGAAGGGCGACTTCATCGTGGTGGAAATCAACAATCTCCTGCTGTTCCAGTCCGGCAGGGCCGAGGCGAAGCCAGAGTTCCAGCCCATTGCTGCTGATATCGCCGCGGCCCTGGAACCCGAGCCCGGACCAATCAGGATCATCGGCCATACGGACAATGTGAAGCCACGAAAATCGAGCCCGTTCAAATCCAACTTCGACCTTTCCGTCGCCAGGGCGAAGGCTGTCGAAACAATGATGGCGCCGAAGTTCAGCGATCCTTCGCGACTGACGGTCGACGGCAAGGGCGAGGACGAGCCAATCGCCGACAATGCCACGCCGGAAGGCCGCGCCAAGAACCGCCGTGTCGATGTGATGATCGCCAAGGAGGAAACATTGTGAACACGGACAGTTGGAAGTGGCCATGACGCGTTGGCTGCCGCGGATCTTCAGCATGATCGCGCTGGCCGGCCTCGCGGCGGCGGTGTGGTTTGCCGGACCCTTGATCCGCTTCGCCGATGCCCGTCCTCTCGGACCTGCCTGGCTGCGTGCGACTATCATTGGTGTGATCGTGGCAGCGCTCGCGCTTTTCCACGGCCTGCGTTTCTGGCAAGCGAGAAAAGCGCAAAAAGAACTCGAAACCGTGGTCGCACACAACGACGACCGCGATGACGACTCGCGGGTGCTCGAAGTCCGCATGAACGAAGCGATCGCTGCGCTCAAACGGTCGAGCGGCAAGCGCAACTTCCTCTATGAGATACCCTGGTACATCGTCATCGGCCCGCCCGGCGCGGGCAAGACTACGGCGCTGGTCAATTCGGGTCTGAATTTTCCGCTGGCCGGTTCGGGTAGTGCCCAGCCAGTTGCCGGCGTTGGCGGAACACGCGCCTGCGACTGGTGGTTTACCGACCAGGCCGTGCTGATCGATACCGCGGGACGCTACACGACCCAGGATTCCAATGCCGAGAGTGACAAGAAGAGCTGGCTCGCCTTCTTGTCGCTGCTCAAGAGATATCGCACACGGCAACCGATAAACGGCGTCATCCTGGCCATCAGCCTTGCCGATCTCATCAGCTCCGACGATCAGCAGCTTGACGCTCACGTCGTCGAGATACGCAGTCGCCTGCGGGAAATCCACGAGACGCTGAAAATCCAGTTTCCGGTGTATCTGCTGTTCACCAAGGCCGACCTGGTTTCCGGGTTCATGGATTACTTCGGCGGCTTCGACGAGCCCCGCCGGCGCAAGGTATGGGGCGCCACGTTCCAGACCACGGATCGCAACAAGAACATGGCCGCCGAGGCGCCGGCCGAATTCGAGGCACTGGCAAGACGCCTGGTAGAGGAGATGCCTGACCGTCTTCAGGAAGAGGCTGATCCGGTCGCGCGCATATCCGTCTTTGGCTTTCCGGCACAATTTGGTGCGCTGAAAGGCCGAATTTCGAATTTCATCGCCAGCCTGTTCGATCCGACCCGCAGCCAGGTGAATGTCAGCCTGCGTGGACTCTATTTCTCTTCAGGCACGCAAGAGGGAACGCCAATCGATCAGGTGTTGGGCGCGATCGGCCGCAGCTTCGGCGGCAATGCCCGCGCCCACCTTTCCGGAACCGGCAAAAGCTTCTTTTTGCATGATCTGCTGACGGGCGTCATTTTTGCCGAATCCGGATGGGTTTCGTATGATAAATCGGCAGTAAGACGTGCGGCGATCGCCAGATTCGGGGCGCTTTGCGCCATCGCGTTGATCGCGGCGGCGGCCCTCGGCACCCTGGCCCTGAGCTTCACAGCCAACAGGTCGTTGATCGCCTCCACCATGCAGGCCATGAGCCAGTACCGCACGACGGCGGACGCGCTGCTCAAAAGTACCGAGGTGACCGATGTCGACCTCGAAAACGTCATTGGCCCGCTCGACCAGTTGCGCAATCTGCCGGCTGGATTCGAAACTGGTGACCTGCCGACACCGATCGAGGAGACGTTCGGCCTCAGCCAGCGGGACAGACTTCTTTCGGCATCCAAGACGGCTTACCGACAAGCGCTGGAACGAATGCTCCGATCGCGCCTGCTGATCCAGGCCGAGCGGACTATCCAGGCCAAGATGGCTGATCCCGCCGCGCTCTACGAGCCGTTGAAAATCTATCTGATGCTTGGCGGCAAGGCGCCGAAGGTCGACGACGCATTGGTCATTTCCTGGATGAAGCAGGATTGGGAGCAGAACCGGTATCCAGGTGAAAACAACCGCGAAGGACGCGAGCAGCTCGAAAAGCACCTGCGCGCCATGCTTGCGTTGGACGATGCCTACGATCCGGTTTTCGAACTCAACCGGCCGCTCGTCGAAGCCGCTCAACGGTCGCTCGGGCGCATGAGCCTGGCCGACCGTGCCTCCGCTTTGGTCAAATCCGCAGTATACGCGGCAGCATTGGATGATTTTTCTGTTTCCCTGAAAAGCGGCCCGGAAGCGCGGCTGCTGTTCGAGCGTGTCGATGGCGGCGATCTGTCGGGCCTTCGTGTTCCCGGCATCTATACCTACGCCGGCTTCAATAATTTCTATCTCGTGCAACTCTCCCGCATTGCCCAGACGCTCGTCGACGACCAGTGGGTCCTCGGTGGTGGGGGCGAGCAAGGCGGCATCGATCAGGAGTTGCCCAAGCTCGGCCCCGAACTTCTCGATCGCTACGGGAAGGAGTTCGCAACGGCGTGGAACGGTGTTCTCGACGGGTTGAAGTTCAAAGCGATGCTGAAGGACAAGCCGCACTACATCGCGCTTTCCGCCGTCGCCTCGCCAACCTCGCCGATCGAACAGCTGTTTACCGCGATCGCCGACGAAACGGCGCTGACGCGGGACGCTGCTTCCAGCAAGGATTCAGGCACCGGGCTTGAAGACGGCGCGGTTCAAAGCCAGTCGCAGGACGCCGCGAACATGGCCAGAGGCCTGGCTCGCATCGGCATTCAAATCGCCACCGGAAAATCGCAAAGCCGTGCCGGCACAGGATCCGCAGCAGCGCAAAACCAGAACCCGGGAGCCAACATCGAAGCGCAGTTCAGATCGTTCCAGGTCTTGGTGGGCGGACCTGCCGGGCACCGCCCGATCGATGCCTTGACCCAGAATTTCCGCGATATCTACCAGAGCCTGCAACTGGCGACCGACGTTCCCTCCCAGACCGAACGCGTCAACGCAAATCTGCAGCTCCAGATCGCCACCCTTCGCGCCAATGTCTCGCGTTTGCCCAAACAATTCGGCCGGATGGTCAACGCCACGGCGGACGAGTTTGAAGGCAACGTCGCCGAGACCTCGGTGGCGAATTTGAACCGGATGCTCGACCAGACGGTCACACAGCCCTGCGAGGCGGCGGTCAACGGCCGTTATCCTTTCGCGGGCAATGGTAGCGAGGACATCGCGATTGCGGATTTCGCGAAATTGTTCGCCCCTGGCGGGCTGATGGATCGGTTCTTCGCGCAAAATCTCGCATCGCTGATCGACATGACCGGTCAGGACTGGAACTGGAAACAGGATGCGCGCTTCGGGCGCGACCTGTCGAAATCGACGTTGAAAAACTTCCAGTTGGCCGCCGAAATCCGCGGAGCCTTTTTTCCCCAGGGCGGTTCGGTGCCCTCGGTGAGCGTGACCTTCACGCCGTTCTCACTGCATGGCGATGCCGATGCGGCGGTGCTCGATGTCGACGGCCAGACCGTCCAGAGCAACCAGGCGGGCAACGCGCCAAGCACGGTGACCTGGCCGAGAGGCACGGCCTCCGGGTCCGCCAGCCTCAATCTGACGCCGGAAATGCCAGGCCGCGAATCCACCATCAAGTTCGAAGGGCCGTGGGCGCTGAAGCGGCTGCTGGACAAGGCGACCATCACTGGCAACGACAACAATGTTGAAGCGCGGTTCGTGATCGGCGGGCGCGACGTCACCTATACGATCCAGACTGGTTCCGGCCCCAACCCCTTCTTCCTTCCCGCACTTTCCGGATTCAGCTGTCCGAAGGCGTTTTGAGATGGACTTCGAGCCTTTCAGGGCGATGAGACCCTGCATGTGCCTCGAGCGCCAGACCTTAATTTCGGTACTCTAATGTTCGAGCCTGTGGCAAAGTGGCTTGAGCGGGCGCCTGGTGGTGTGCCGTAGAGGGCGCTTGAGAAGCGCTTGGTGGCAAATTGAACGATGTCGCCCTTCCCGTTGAAAGCTTCGGCGTGAGCCACAAAGGCTGTGTCCGCGAGCACAATGAGGACAGCTATCTGCTCGAGCCACGAACCGGCCTCTGGGTGGTGGCCGACGGAATGGGCGGGCATGAGGCCGGAGAGGTCGCCTCGGCCTGCATTGTCGACCACCTGGCGACGATCGGCATCGCAAGCTCCGCGCCGGATTTGCGGGCGCGTTTCGAGGACAGGCTGAGCCGGGCCAATGCCGAGATCCGCGGCATATCGGAATCTCGCGGCATAACCATCGGTTCCACCGTAGCCGCCCTGTTGGCGATGGACGGACGGTTTGCCTGCCTGTGGGCGGGTGATAGCCGGGTTTATCTGATCCGCAACGCCTCGATCTCGCAGATTTCGAAAGACCACACCGAAGTCCAGGAACTCCTCGATCGAGGCATGATCACCGCAGCCGAGGCGCTCACCTGGCCACGCCGCAATGTCATCACGCATGCGGTCGGCGTCAGCGACGAATTCGTCATCGATTTCCAGCAAGGCGAACTGATGCCGGGGGACATTTTTGTGTTGAGCACTGATGGGCTGACAGCGCATGTCACCGACGCGGAGATCGAGGCCGCTGTAGTATCGGCGACACCTCAGGCGGCGTGCGAAAATCTGCTGGAAACGGTGCTGACGCGGGGCGGAACGGACAATGTCACCATTGTGCTGGTGAAGATCGGCAACGAGCGCAACGGACAATCGCTCCACCCTGATTTGTCCAGTGCGGAGGGCCAAGGCTAATGAGCGCCGACGACAAGACGCGAATATCGCCGCAGGTGGCCGACACCGCCGTAGGCACGCAGCTCAGCGGCATCTATGAACTTGACGAGCGGATCGCATTCGGCGGCATGGGCGAGGTCTACCGTGGCCACAACATCCAGACCGGAGACCACGTCGCGATCAAGATCGTTCTGCCCGAGTTTGCCCGCGACCAGACGATCCTGTCCTTGTTCCGCAAGGAGGCCTCGATCCTCAACCACCTGTCGCATGATGCGGTCGTGCGATACCACGTCTTCACGATCGATCCGGGGATCGGCCGTCCCTACCTTGCCATGGAATTCGTCGACGGCGAGTCGCTGTTCGACATCATGCGGCGTGGGCCGATGCCGACGGAAGAGGTGTGCAAGCTCTGCCATCGCCTCGCATCCGGCCTGAGCGCCGTACATCAGGCGGGAGCAATCCATCGCGATCTCTCGCCGGACAATATCATCCTGCCAGGGGGCCGGGTCGACCGCGCAAAGATCATCGATTTCGGCATTGCGCGATCAGCGACCGTAGGCGGGGAGACGCTGATCGGCGGAAAGTTCGCAGGAAAGTACAACTACGTTTCGCCCGAACAGCTCGGCCTGTACAGCGGCGACGTCAGTGAACAGTCCGACATCTACAGCCTTGGGCTGGTGCTGGCCGCCGCTCTGCGCGGCAAACCGATCGACATGAGCGGATCGCAGTTCGAGATCATCGAAAAGCGCCGGGTCGTGCCTGATCTCTCCGACATCGACGACGATTTTCGTGGCATTGTTGAATCCATGCTGCAACCGGATCCGCGAGACCGGCCAGTCAGCATGGCGGACATCGCCAGAATGACACGTGGCGAAGACGAAGGAACGATGCCGCCGACGTCCAGGACACCCCGGGACCGGCCGGCTTTGCCGCCAGCCGGGCAAACCCTTGCTCCTGATCCCCAGGGCCAGCCGCAGCCGTCCAATGTCGCGGGACACAAGGCGCCGACGGCAACAGGCCCGGGCGAGCAGCGCTTCGTCCCGCATGTCCGGCCCGCGCATTTGTCCGACCCGCGGCCCTCGCCGGTCGCCGATCCTCCACGCGCGGTCACGGCGGATGTGTCCGGAAAATCCACGAAGACCCGAACCATCGCGATCGCTGCCTTGGCGACGCTGGCTGTCGCTTCAAGCGCGAGCCTGTATCTGAGCGGCTTCATGACGCCTGCTACGCCAACTGTCGGCAAGACGTCGCTTTCCGCGCCCGAACCGACAAAGCCTGTACCGGAAACGTCGAAGCCAGACCCCACGCACAAAGTCGCGAACGCCCCTGAACCTGCAAAGGCAGTTCCGCCCGCGCAGCCGGAGGCCAGCGTACCGCCGGCTGAAGATCAGCCAGACGCCGCGGCGGCTCAAAAGCCGCAACCGGCCAAGCCCGCCGAAGTCCCTTCGAAGACCGAGGAGCCCGCGAAGCCGCCGGCAATGGAAGCGCAACCGCAAACAGAGGCGAATCCGCCGCCGGCTGGAAGCCAGGCAGATGCCAAGGCTGTGCAAACGCCGGAGCCGGCGAAGTCCACTGTCCCGGCGCAAACCGAGGAACCTCCGAAGTCATCGGCAACGGACGCCCAGCAGCCGTCCGAAAAGACACCGCCGGCCCAGCCAGCGGTTGTGGAGAGCCCAAAGCCCGAACCACGGATCAGCCAGCCGGCGGTGCCCAAGGTGACCGCGCCGACGCCCAAACCCACTGCAAACCAGACGGATACCGCGAACGCCGAGAACCAAAAGGCAATGTCGCCGGAAACCAAACAGCCGAACCCTGTCGTCGCATTGAATGTGCCCAAACCAGCGATCCCCCCGGTCGTCGACGACATCGCGCAACGAGTCTCCTGGGTTCGCGACTTCAGCGGTGGCGACTGTTTCTACGCGACCATGACGTCGGCAACCGACAACGCCGCGGCGATCGAAGGATTTGGAACGGCGGTCCAGCCGTTCGAACAGATGCTGGGCGATTTCCAGGCAAAATTCCATGTCGAGCCGGACATCAGCGTCCGCCTCATTGAGCCGAGCCAATGCGAGGTCACCAATTTTCTGCGCTTTCTGGGGCAGACCGCGGCCGACAAGCCGCGGCTTGTTCTCGACCGGACATCGGTGCCGAACGGTACGCCGATCAGCGGTACGCTGGTAACGCGTGGCGGCCTCATTTCCAGTGTGCTGCTGATCGATCACAAAGGCATGGCGTTCAGTCTAGACGACCGCATCGTCGCACAATCGGACAAGGCTACCTTCAGCATCCCGATTGGTCTCGGCGCCGCCGACAAGGCCGCCGGAAAGGCCGTGCCGCAGATCATAATGGTGATCACGGGGCCGCAGGATATTCAGGCGGCTGCGTTCTCCACGCCGACGCCAGCCTCGGTGCTGCTGCCCAAAATTCTCGAGGAAATCGAGACCAACGGATCTCAGTTTTCAGCCACTGCCAAGTATTTCCGACTCGGCGGATAGCATGGGCGCCCGATGGAACTCCGCTCGTGTTTGCCCCACTCGTCCGCCGACTTGCCTGTAAGGTGGCGTGACCCGGTCCGAGCCGTGCTTGCGCTCGGGGGCCGCATGAAGCTTGCGGTCATCTCGGGCGCCGCGCTGCTGGCCGTGCTGTCATCCGGCGAAGCGCGCGCCGAATTCACGGTCTGCAATCAGACTCTCGACGTCGTCAATCTCGCGGTCGGCCAGAAGATCGACAATGCGGACCAGACCGACGGCTGGTGGACCATCGGCGCAAATCAATGCGTGAACGTCATCCGGGAGGAACTGACGAACCGCTACATCTACATCTACGCAACTGACGTCTTCGGCCACGCGATCCTGACAGGGTCGACCGACATGTGCATCGAACGGCGACGTTTCTCCATCCGCGGCATCGACGAATGCTGGCAGCGCGGCCATATCGCCGCGCAATTCCTCGAAGTCGACACGCTCGAACAGGTGCGGTGGACGTTCTTCCTGACCGGAAGCAGCCCGTGACGCACAGTATCGACACGAGCTTCAGGCAGAAAAAGCAGGCGCGCCTTGCGCTTCGCAGACGCAAGCTCTGGCGCCGGCTGCTTGCCGGTCTTGCCGCGATTGTCCTGCTGTCGATCGCCGTCGGCTTCTACCTCACAGCGGACTATTGGTCGTTCGGCGACGAAGACGAAGAACTGCACGCAGTCGAAGGGGTGGACGACGTGCCGGCCGATGCCTCGGTCTATGTGCCTGCCATCATAGACCTTGCCGGGGACCCGATGTGGATCACCCTTGCCCCCGATGCCGACACCACGTCGAAAGGCCATTCGATCGCGAGGCCGGCGGATCTCGATCAGGCCGGGGTTTCTCCGCGGATCGAAATCCTGTCGGATGTGATGCTCAGCGCCAGCGAAAAATTCATGACGACGATACCGTCGACGCAGGAGGACTTCGCATTCTTCCAGGCACAACGGCAGACCGCCCCATCCCCGTCCGACGATCCGCAGGACGATCTTCAGCCACCGGCGGGGGACCTGCAGAACGATCTTCAGCCCTCGCCTGCTCCCAACGAGACCCCGTCTGTCCCGGGACAGCAGATGGGCACCGACGATCCCGAAGCAGGCTGGGGTGAAACAATCGATGCAGGCGAGGCAGCCCTTCCCGCATTCCAGAAAACACAGATCGAAAACAACACGAGTGTCGCAACCGTCGCGAATGAATACCAGCGGTTCGAGGCAACAGAAGACACGTTCGTGAAAATCCTCAACGACCGCAGTTTGGATAGTGTCGCGCTCGATGCCCATTTTTCGGCCGACGACGCCAAGCTGGCGGGGGAAGCGATGAAGGCGCTTTTCAACCGGGAAGGCCTGGAACCGGGTTATGTCGTCGCCATGCGCGGTTTCAGGCCGACGCGCGAGACGACATCGATGTCGCTCATGCAGGTGTCGATATACGCCAAGAACGTCTTTGTCGGCACGCTGACGCGCAATGCAGCGGGCGTTTTCGTATCGGGTGTCGATCCTTGGGTCCGGGAAGATCTGTTCAACTATTCGGGCGCGCCGCAGGAAGGCACGCACAAGCGGCAGTATCGCCTCCTCGACGCAATCTATTCGACGGCGGCACGCAACAAGGTTCCGACCGGCGTAATCGGCGAAGCGATCATGTACCTGTCGAGAGGACAGGATCTGGACGCCTTCGCCAGCGAGGACCAGCGCCTCGTCCTGATCTATTCACAAATGCCGCGCGGCAAAAGCGAGACCGACGGACGCGTGCTGTATGTCGGTGTGCAGGGTACTGAAAGGAGCCTCGAATGCTTTGTCTTCCAGCAGAGTGACGGTCAGTTTGCATGCGTTACGGGCGATGATCAGGTTCGCTCGCTGACGGTCACCAATGGCATGGTCACGCCGGTCAACGGGGTCATGACATCCACCTTCGGCCCACGCAAGCACCCAATTCTGGGCGTGGTTCGCATCCACAAGGGCGTCGATTGGGCGGCCCCCGTCGGTACGCCGATCGCAGCCGCCTTCGAAGGCGAGATCACCTTCCAGGGCGACGGCGGCGGTTACGGCAATTTGGTGAAGATTGCGCATGCCAACGGGCGCGAGACGCGCTACGCGCATATGCAGAAATTCGCAATCGCAAGCGGTGTCGGCACGAAGGTGAAGGCCGGTGACATCATTGGCTATATAGGCACCACCGGCCTGTCGACCGGGCCGCATCTGCATTTCGAACTCTATCTGAACGGCGAGGCGATCGATCCGCTGGGCACGGTGACGGCCGTCGCGGTCGCAACGAACGATACCGCCGTCGAAACGCTGACCGACCGTATCGTTCATGTCGAAAGCGGTGGCAGCGCCCGCGCCAAGAACCCAAATTCTTCAGCAACCGGCGCCGGCCAATTCATAACAAAGACCTGGATCCGGATGATGAACACCTACCGCCCTGAACTTGCACGAACGCTGTCGACGGCCGACCTGCTCGCTCTACGCTACGACGCCACGATCTCGCGCGAGATGGTGCGAAATCTGGCGCGGGAAGGCGAAGCCTATCTTCGGGCACGCGGCCATCAGATCACAGCCGGCCGGCTCTATCTCTGCCATTTCCTGGGTATGGAAGGCGCGCATCAGGTGCTGTCGGCGTCGGGTGCGGCGCAACTGAGCGCCGTGCTCGGGTCCGCCGTCATTCAAGCCAACCCCTTTCTCACGGGCAAGACCGCCGGCTATGTCGTCGATTGGGCCGAAAGGAAAATGGGCCAAAAAATTGCTCGGGTCACGACTGACGCCAGTCCTCGGACAACGACAACGGAAATCCGCCAGACATCGCCTGAGTTCGAAAAATACAAGCAGGCCGTCACAGCCCTCATAAGTTCAATTCAGAATACGATCTGAGCCGCGCCGTCGCGGCATGGGCCTCTCAGACTATTGGTGCTCCCGTTGCCAAGTGTTAATATAGGCAACTTTTTTGGGCTTTGTGAACCAAAACGGTGGCCAGGGCACATATGCCCAAGAGTCATTTTTGGCATAAGCGACCTTGTCGCTGACGAAATTTAGCATGCGCAGACATCAATGGTGCGCCCTGATGGGCGGAGGGTTGGTCCATGAAAGCGTTCGCTGTCTTTCTAAGCGGGATTATCCTGTTTTTCCTTGCCGCGTTCGGCGCCCAGGCTGCCACGCCTGGCGCCAAACGCGTCGCGCTGGTGATCGGCAACAGCAAATACGTTCATGCTGTTACCTTGCCCAACCCCGCCAACGATGCCCACCTGATCGCATCGACGCTGCGCAATGCCGGGTTCGAGGTGATCGAGGGGGTCGATCAGGACAATGCAGGCATGCATAGCCTCATCAGCCGGTTCACCGAACAATCCTACGAGGCGGACCTCGCGGTCATTTTCTATGCCGGTCACGGCATGCAGGTCGACGGCAAGAACTACTTGATACCGGTCGACGCCGAATTGACCACGCCAGCCTATCTCAAGACCCGTACGATCCAGATCGACGATTTCATGGCCGCGTTGCCGCCGGACCCGGCAATTGGCGTCATCATACTCGATGCCTGCCGCGACAATCCGCTGGCAAGGACACTGGCGGCCTCGCTGCCGAAAAGCCGCTCCACCTCGTTGGGCACCGGCCTGGCGCCAGTCGAAGCAAAATCGGACGGCATTGGAACCGGCGGCCTGCTGATTGCCTATGCAACGGATCCGGGCGCCATCGCATTCGACGGCAACGGGGTCGACAGTCCTTACTCAACGGCGCTTGCCAGGCATCTGACCGAACCCGGCGTGGAAATCCAGAGCGCGCTGACGCGCGTGCGCGGCGAGGTGACCGAAACCACGCAAGGTCGCCAGAGGCCGTGGCACAACGCATCGCTGGGACGCGAGGTTTTCCTGGGAAAGCCCGCCTCGGCAGCGGCGCCTGCTACAAATCCAGTGGCCGACGCGTCGAACGCCGCGGCGGCATCGACACCCGCCCCTGTTGCCAGTGATCCTCCCTCCTGGGAAGTCGAGCAGCGCCTTTGGGATGAGGCTTCTAAGCGCAATTCAATTCCGTTCTACGAGGCCTATCTCGACCAGTTTCCCAACGGCCGCTTCGCCACCGTGGCACGGCTGAACATCGACGAATTGAACGACCCGAAAGCTCAAAACCGGCAGGTCGCTGCGCTCGATACGGACCAGGCGAACGCCAGTTCCGGCTCTGCCGTGCGCACCTCGGTGGGCGTTTCGGACGAGATAAAACAAACTCCGGGTACCGAGTTGACGGAAGGTGCGATCGGCCTTGATCGCCAAGGACGTATCGATCTGCAATTGCGCATCGAAGCGTTGGGCAACGAGCTTGGCCGCATCGACGGAAACATAGGCCCGCAGACCCGTCAGGCGATCGGCATCTGGCAAGCAAAGAACGGTTTGCCGCAGACCACCTATCTGACGCGCGAGCAACTGTCGTTCCTCGTGATCCAGACAGATCCGATGATGGAAGCGGTGCGCGCCAGATATGCTGCCGATCAGGCCCGCGCGACGCAGCCGAAGCAGCAGGTGGTAAAGAAGGTCCGCACGCAGAGACCGGTGGCACAGAAACCCCGCAAGCAACAGCAGGTCGTTCAGAGGCAGCGCAACCGCGACACCGTGGTGCGGCAGGATGATCCGCCGCCGCCGCAGGACAATAACGACTTCCTGACCAAGGCGCTGATCTTCGGCACCGGTGTGGCTGTGGGCGGCGTGCTCAAGAACTGACCACCGGCGTACCAAGGCCTATTGGGCACGGTTTCTGGCGGTACTCAGCAGCTGGCGCGCTATTGCGTCTTTATCCGCATTTCCACGCGGCGGTTGGCCGGATCGTACGGGTTAGGGCTGCGCGGATTTTTTTCGCCCATGCCGATCGGGTTGATGCGGGTGGCTTCGATACCGCTGGCCGTCAGGTAGGCT
Organism: Mesorhizobium sp. M1406; assembly: GCF_040317555.1. NCBI lineage: Bacteria > Pseudomonadati > Pseudomonadota > Alphaproteobacteria > Hyphomicrobiales > Phyllobacteriaceae > Mesorhizobium > Mesorhizobium sp. M1406. The sequence continues at coordinate 90,217 of NZ_JAMYKW010000012.1, forward strand.
GCCACCGATTGCGCTCGTCGTTGCGACAGGCCTTCGTTGTAATGCACCGTGCCGGTGGCGTCGGTGTAACCCTCGACGACGAAACTGAAGGTGCTTAGCCGCTGATCCTTCAGGGCCGTGGCGAACTGGTCGAGTTCACTACGCGCTGTCGCGTCGAGTTCAGCCGAATCCAGCCCGAAATTGATCAGCATATCGAGGCTGGATTTTTCTGCCGGCGCGTCTTTCGCCTTGCTCTTGCTTTTGCACTCCTCCTCGGTGCCTACACAAATTCCACGCGACTTGCCGAGGTCGGCGGCACCAGCAAAAAACTTCACGATGTCTTCTGATTTCTGAACCGGGTCGGCGTAAGCGTGGGTCGAGAAAAACACGACCGCCAACACAAAGGCTGAACTGCCCCACTGCATAGCGGTTACTCCTGTTTGAGCATCCGATTTCGATGGTCGTGATCATACCAAACTCCGGGGCAATTGTCTGTCGATAAACGCCAGGGGATACGGCGGCGCCGGCAGTTGTTGCAGCGTCACCGGTTGAGACTTGACCCGCACCGCGCCTGGGGCTTGAGTGGCCAAAGCTCCTCGATGGAAGCGTAGCGGTCATGGCCAACGGGCTCCGATTCAAGACGGCACGGGATCTCTTCATGGCTTGTCCCGCTGTTGCCCGGGACATGGGAACCCTTCCAACCGAACAGCACTCGGTCGCGTTTTGCCGCGACCTCCTCGCCGGGCGCGTTCCCGAGGAAGCGATTACCTTCTGTGCCTACCTGCTTCCCGAGCGGGCCGCAGTCTGGTGGGCGCATGAATGCCTGAGCCACCTGACGGACCTGCTCCATGAGGCCGATCACGAATTGCTTGCGCATGTTCGTGACTGGGTGGGTGAACCGGACAGTCCACATCATCGGGCGACAATCAGCACAGCCGCGGCGACACCGCCAACGACCCCGGTCGGCTGGATCGCTTTGGCCGCGGGATGGCGTGACAATGGCTCGGCCATGGCGCCGACGATGGTATCGGCCTTGCAGCCATTTCCTGCCGCCCATGCGGTCAATGCCGGTGTTCTTGCCGGGCTGGCGCGTGTCGCACTGGCGGACCGCTTTGCCGTTCTTTCCGCGTTTGTCGAAATGGGCATCCAGATGGCCGAGATCGAGGCGCTGCGCCAATCAGCGAATGCATAATAGATCACCCGATAGAACCGGATGGGCGATGCCATCACCCTTACTGGCCTACTTGCAGCCACCCTGGGCCCATTTGGCGAGCGCCACCTTGAAGCGTGTTCCCAGCGGATGTTGCAGGCGCAAAACAGAGACATCGTTGGCGGCGAAATTTTTCGCCTGATCGCACAGCCGGGCCTCGTTCCATTCATGGCAGCCGTCGCAGTGCTTGCCCTCCCAAACCGACTTGTCCAATCCCTCGACCGGGCTGAACAGGGGCTTGCCCTTGATCAGCTGGGCAATGCTCTTGCCGTCGATTGCCGGATCGCCGAAATCGATCGGATGGTCGAAAAGGATCGGTGCATCCGATGCCAGCTTGGGGATTTTCCGACGCAACACGTCCAGCGCAAGCTGATCGTCGCTCTGACCTGACGCACCTGCCGCGCCGGTGTTGCGCGCGTCGGATCCGCCTTCGGTCTGAGGCGCAGTCGCCTCGCCCACGATCAACGGTGCATCGAGATCAACCTTGTGCAGGACCACTTCCCTGGTCAGCGAAAGGTTGATCCAGGGACTCTGCTTGCCGGCGGTTGCATTGAAGACGTCGCTGGCAACTCTGTTCATCGCCTCGGTAATGGTGACATTGGATGCGCCGATATGCCGGAGCAGCGCCGAGGTGAAAGGCGAATGTTCGCCCGACCCGTCAAACGCCAGTTGATTGGGCCTGGCGGCGAAAGCGACGAGGGTGCCGGCGCCATCATTCTCGATAGGAATCTCCGCAAGGCCGCTGCTTGCACCGTTGACGCCCGCGGTCCTGGCCAACACCTCGGCGAGGGGATTGTCGCGGCATGCGTCGAGAAACACTAGCCTTATGCTGGTCTCGCGCGACATCTGGAGCAGAATGAAATCAACCGGCACGGCCTCGAAGTCGAGGGAGGTCTCGTCCTCCAACGCGGCGTCGACCGGAAGCAGATAGTTCTTGCCCGAAACCTGCAAGCCGTGACCGGCGTAGAAGAACAGCGCTATATCGGCACCACGCACCTGTTTTGCGAATTGGGCGATCGTCGCCTGCGTCCGCGGCTTGGTCAGGTCGAAGCCCGAAACCACCTCGAAGTCGAGCTTCTTCAACCGCTCGGCCATGGCCTGGGCGTCGCGCACCGGGTTGGCGAGCGGCGGCGCGTGCTCGTACTGGGAGTTGCCGAGGACAAGTGCGACGCGGCGCTGGGCACTGGCGGCCGTCAAAGTCAAAAGCAAGGCGAGCGCCGCAAGGCCGGCGGCGCGAAAGAGGCCGCCGCAACGGGCGATCCGATCGCAGCTCACCGGAACCTCAGAGCTTGGTAGCGGAAAACTCGATCCGCCGATTGAGCGCCTTGTTCTTGGACGTATCGTTGGCGGCAACCGGCCGCTCCTCGCCATAGCCGGTCGCTGTGATCTGGCTGCGAGGAATGCCCGCGGCAACAATGGCGTCGGCAACCGCCTGGGCCCTCCGCTCCGACAGTTGCTTGTTCGCCTCCGGCGATCCATCGGAATCGGTATAACCGGAAACCTCGACCTTGAGGCTCGGGCATTTGCCGACGACACCTTCAACCTCTTCAAGCAGCGGCCGGCTCTTCGCATCGAGCCGCGCGCTGGCCGGCCGGAAGTAGATGGCGCCGGTGCGCGAAAGCACGGCGAACCTGTTCAGGCATTCCTCGTCGCTGAAGTTCGCCTTGGCGGCGTCGGTGGTAACGGGCCCCACTTCGGCCGAAGTCGCCGTGGCGGCCGGCTTGCTGCCGTCGGCGGTGAAGACGAAATCGAACGACACCGACGCGGTTGGCACGATGTTGGTCACATTGGCCGCCTGCTGGAGCTTGTCGACGTTGGGCAACAAGCCGAAATCCTCCACATGGACAGCGACCGGAGCCTCCGAAGCGACCGACACCATGTTATCGCTGATCATGGTGACGACGATGCTGGCCTCGAGATCCTTGTCGACGCCGTGCAGATTGAGACGGAAAGGCAGCGTCGACTTCACCCTGCGCTTTGTCGCGAGATCGGCGAATGCGGCGGGATCCACCTTCGCCGTCAGCTCGGCCGTCGGGTACTTGAATGTCTCGAAGAACAGGAAGCGCATGCGGACATTGCGCAGGTCGACACCGGTGTCGACCGAATTGAGGTCGAACGTGACCTTGGCATCACCCGCCGAGCTGAGCGTGCCGGTGATGTTCCTGATCTTGTTTGTCTCGACGATCGTGTTCTTCTTGACCGACTGGTAGGTGATGACTGAAGCTGTGGGATCGAGCGTCCAGTTCGGCGCGGCGCTGGCGGCTTGCGATCCGAGCAGCAGCAAGCCGGAAAGCGCGAGGATCAGGCCAAGACCTCGTGACGCGGGGCCTTTCGATGTTGTCTTCCACCAGAATGCGACGACTTCGTACATGGAACGCCCCTGCCCAGGACAACCGTGTCGATACCGACACCAAGCAGGAGCATAGAGCACTTGCGATTGCTTGGCGAGCGCTCCCGGAGTCCTGGGAATGCTGGAGAACCGGCAAGGACTGGTGTCTGCCACATCGTGGCATGCTGCTCTCAACCGCAGGACCTGGGCATTGTGAAACAGTGTGGAAGTCAGCACTGCTATGACCAGAACATGGTCGTAGCTACCGCCAGCACTCGATGCTTGGTCAACCTCCCCAACCGCCGCCGCTGCTGCCGCCGCTGCCGCCGCTGCCGCCTCCACCCATGGCGGGAACGACAGGCGGAGGGACAGTGGCTTCCTCGGTCGGTTTGACGAGTTTCTTGGCGACGACCTTCTTCTGCTTGATGATCTTTGGCGTGGTCGTCGTGCGAATGAGCTTCGGCCTGTGCTTCGTCGTCGTCAGCGTCGGTTCGGCCTTGAGCGTGACGGACGTGCAGCCCGTTAGCGCCGCGATGGCACCGGAAAGAACCGTCGCGATCAATGCCCGCTTCACTGCCCAGCCCACGATTGCCTCCTCCTGATCAAAACAAGTCCCGACGCGGATTGGCTTGCTCCCAGACCGCTCTGGCCGCGTGGACCAGTTGGTCGTCAAGCGAGCCGTTCGCCGGGATCTTCGACTTGAGCTCGCCGCGCAATTGCTTGAGCGCCGCCGTTTTCGTCTTCATCGCGAATTTCGTCAGCGTCGTCTGGGCGCCCGGCAATTCCTTGCGAAGATCAAGCGCGACCGCGAAGGCCAGATAGCGCACCGCTATCGTCTGGTCGGCCTTGTCGCCCTTCTGCATTTCGAGCGCTGCGCGATCATATGCGCCGGACTGATCGCCGCGTGCCGTGGCCAGCTCGAACAGTCTTTGCGCTTCGTCGAGGTTTTGCTCGACACCAACACCGTCCCGGTACATGCGCGCAAGGCTGGCCGGAGCGTAGGGCTGGCCTAGATCCATAGCCTTCTGGAAAAGCCCTTGCGCCTGCCCGGGATCCTTGTCGACGCCCACCCCGGCCAGGTAATTGCGGCCAAGCAGGTTCATCGAATACATGTCCTGCCGCTCCACGCCTGCCTTCAAAAAGGCAACGGCGCGGGCCGGATTCGCGGGCACACCGTTGCGGCCTTCCGTGAAGATCGCGGCGAGATCGTTCATGGCATAGGTGTGCCCCATCGCCGCCGCTTTGAGCAGCAAATCCAGGCCCTTGGCGGTATCGGGCTTGACGCCATAGCCATTGAACAAGGCACGGCCCCACGACGTCATGCCGTAGGGATCGCCCTTGTCGGACGCCGCCGCGTAAAGCGCGTTGGCCTGCGTGCGGTCGATGTCCATACCGGTTCCGGTCGCAAACATGTATCCGAGTTCGAAGACGGCGCGCACATGCCCCTTTTTGGCGGCATCCTCGATGGCTGTCCTCGCTTCCTTGACCTTGCCGGACGCAAGCAGCGCACGACCGAGTTCGTAGCGGAAGCGCGGCACATCCGGATAAGCCTTCACCGCAACCTCGCAGGCCTCCACAGCGCTGGTGCCGATTTCGTTCGGCAGCAGGCCGGGGACCACGCCTTGCAGATCGAGAGGCTCGCCGGCAGCCTGGTCGCAAGGATCGACGCTTGGCGACAGCTTCATGGTGGCGGGCTTCGAGGAACTGCTGTCGGCCCGTATCTCAAAGCCGACCTCGACCGGCTCGGCGGCACCAATCTGGGGTTCATAACGCAGTTGGTCGACCTCGTCCGCCATCAGGCTCGATTCCGGCGACAGGGCACGATCCGGCAGGGACAGCGTTCCCGTTGCCGGATAACTCGCGAGTTTCAGGCTGACCGCGGGGTCCTTGGTCGGGAAATCCAGTTTCAGCGGAACCGGGCCGACACCGACCGGGACGCTGATCTCACGATTTTCGATCGCCTCGGCGGCACCGGTGATATGGATGCCTCGCTCCAGCACCTGCTCTTTCTGCTCGGTCTCGAGCGAGGCCACAATCTGTTCGCCCTGGGCGCCTTCGCCACTCTTGACGCGAAACACCAGGATGCCCTGGGCTACGCCACCCCAGTTGTCATGCGTGGCGTAGGCCAGCATGTCCACTTCTTCGGGCGCACCGGCTCCCTTGGGCACATCCATCGTCAAGCGTGGCAGGTCCTTGCCCTGGATCTGTTCGCCCACCGCGACAGCCTTGCCGTCCAGCAGCAGGCGTCCAAGCGCGGGCGGCCTTTCGATGCTGACGGTGATTGATCCGCCATCGACATCGACCGGTTCCGGCAGGTCCAGGGCAACAGGCCCGACACCCGACGGCACGACCTTCTCCAGAACCGGCGGCAGCGAAGGCCGGCTGGCGCGGCGCATCAGGACAACCTCGTCGATAAGGGAGGAGTTTTCCCACGGAACCTGCTTGCCGTCGGTGGCCTCGACCACATCGCGGCGCACCGCGGCCATGACCGTGCGTATCTCCTGGTTCGGAGCCAATGCGCGCCTAGAGAATGCGGATGAAAACGGGCTGAGGTCTCCCGCTCCATCATAGGCGACCGCCCCGGGCTCGGTGGCAAAAGCAATCAGCGTGTTCAAGGAGCTTTTGACCTGCGCAAGGCCGGTGTTGCCCGCCGTGATCAGCTGGTCCCTCAGCCAATAATCCTTGCGCGGAAACGGATTGTTGCGACAGGCATCGAGGATGATCACCTGGATCTTCGATTTCGAGCGCAACTGCTGCAGCACATCGTCCAGCTTGACCGCCTGGACCTCTATGTCGGCCGCATTCTTCAGCGAGGCATCGACGGGGATCAGGAAATTCTCGCCACCGATCTGAAAGCCATGACCCGAATAGTAGACGACGGACAGATCAGCGCCGTCCGCCGCCGCGAGGTAGTTGCGGAACTGCTCCTCGAACCGCAGCTTTGTGAGATCCTTGGCGACGAACACTTCGAAGCCGGCCAGCCGGAACGTCTTGGATACGTCGTCGGCATCCTTGTCGGGATTCTTGAGAGCGGGGATTTCGCGGTACTGAGAATTGCCGATCACCAGGGCGACCCGTCGATCGGCCGACGCGTCGAAGGTCGTAAAGGCCGCTACGAGGAAGACCGCGATAAACCCGCAAAGCCGGAGCATGGCAACTGCCTCAACCGTCGCTACCCGACGACCACAAGCCCCCAGGTTGCGGTATCAAGGTCCGTTGAAGAACTCACAATCCGCCGAGACGACAACAGAGTGAAAAGCGGTCGCCACAGCAGGCACCTTTCCATCCGATTGGGTCTAAATTACCTCAGAGCCGAACCATCCGCAATGAGTGTCAAACTGCATCCGGGTCCGACGCACTCGCGTATCTTCATCCAGTGAAGTCGGAAGGCTTCGTCGTGGGATGGCAAAAGACAGGACGCACGGCGATTCTATGCCGAACCGCCGGGAACGAGAACGTCGGGGAGAACAATTCGTCGGCATGGACATCGGTCCAGACTGACCTGCGGCATAGCAACAGGCGTCGATGCCACTTCTCCGATGCCCTCGCCCTGAGCCACCCCTACCCACCGTCACTCTTCCCTGAAAGCCCGCTGGATCTGATCGGCCAGCGGCTTTACGAGGTAGGAAAGCATGGTGCGGCTGCCGGTCGAAAAGAACACTTCGACCGGCATTCCAGGCGCCAGGGTCAGCCCTTTCAGCCTGGTGAGCTCCGTGCGCGGCAGGATGACATGCACGGTGTAGAAACCCACGCCGCTTCGCTCGTCGATGCTGAGGTCCGCGGCGATCTTGCTGACCGTGCCATTCAGTTCCGGCGTTACGCGCTGATTGAATGCCGACAGCCGCAGGGTCGCGCTCTGTCCGGGCGTCAGTTGATCGATGTCCTGGGGCGCCACGCGCGCTTCGACCGTCAACGCGTCCGCCACCGGGACGATCAGCGTGACCAACTCGCCCGGGGAGATAACGCCGCCAACCGTGTGCACACCGAGCTGGTGGACCACGCCATCCTGCGGGCTGCGGATATCGATGCGTTTGAGCTGGTCTTCGGCCGAGACCTTGCGCTCGACGAATTCGGATATTTTTCCCTGGATGTCACGCAGCTCGCCGGCAACCTCGCTGCGCAAATCCTGATCGACCTGGATGATCTGCAGCCGGGTTTCCGCAACGCGGCCCTTGGCCTGGGCGATGGATGCAGTCAGTTGTCCATGTTCGCCTTCAAGGCGGACCGCGTCGCGCTCCAGCGCCGTCATGCGGTCGATCGAGATGAGCTTCTTGAGCCACAATTTACGGATGCTTTCGAGTTCGGTGCCGATCAGCTTGATTTCCTGGCTCTTGGCCGCCCGCTGCTCCGTCAGACCGGACGACTCTTCGGAAAGCTGCGCGATGCGCTCTTCCAGCTGGGCCTTCTGGCCGGCGCGTGCCTGCCGGCGAAATTCGAACAGCGACTCCTCGCCGGCCATGGCGCGCGCGACGACGGCGTCATCCTGCCGTGAGATCAGCGAGGACGGAAAGACGATGCTGTCGTGGCCGTCGCGCTCGGCTTCGAGCCGGGCCAGGCGCGCGTCGAATTCGTCAAGCCCCTTGGTGACGATCGCCAGATTGGCCCGGGTCACGGTCTCGTCCAGACGAACCAGAACCTGGCCGGCTCGCACGACGTCTCCTTCCCGCACCAGGATTTCGCCGACGACGCCACCGGTTGGATGCTGGACCTTCTTGACACTGGAATCGACAACCAGCTTTCCCGAAGCAATGACGGCTCCCGAAAGCTCGGTGACGGCGGCCAGGCTTCCTGCGCCTCCGACAAGAAGAATGCAGGCCGCAACGCCGCCAAGCAGGTAGCGTCGAATGGTGCGGTCAATCGTGGATGCCGTGCCCTGCGCCATCAGGATGCAGTCTCCTCAGGCCCGGACACGACCTTCAAGGGAACTCCGCTCGAACGGGTTACCTTGTTCAGGACTTCGCTCTTCGGTCCAAAGGCCTGGACGCGGCCGTTTGCCATCACCAGAACCTGATCGAGGCTTGCGAGCGCGCTCGGCCGGTGCGCCACGACCACGGCGATACCGCCGCGCGCGCGAACCCCCTGGATGGCTTCCGTCAACGCCGCTTCGCCCTCGGCATCGAGATTGGAATTCGGCTCGTCGAGGATGACGAGGAAGGGATCGCCATAGAGAGCCCGGGCGAGCGCCACCCTCTGCCTCTGACCAGCCGACAGCGCCGACCCGGCCTCGCCGATCCGTGTCTCGTAGCCCTCCGGCAAATGCACGACGAGATCGTGAACACCGGCCGCCCGGGCCGCCGCCAGTATCTTGTCCGAAGCGGCCCGAGGCTCGAAGCGTGCGATGTTTTCGGCGATGGTGCCGTCGAACAGCTGCACATCCTGCGGCAGATAGCCGATATGACTGCCGAGCTCTTCCGGCGACCACTGGTCGAGCGTTGCTCCATCCAGCCTCACGGTCCCACGCATGGGCAGCCATATCCCGGCAATCGCGCGCACCAGCGACGACTTGCCCGAAGCGCTCGGGCCGACGATGCCGAGCCCGGCGCCCTTCTCCAGCGCAAAGCTGGCGTCCTGGACGACAACGCGGCGTTCCCCCGGCGGCGTGACGCTGATGGCTTCGACCTTAAGAGCGGAGGTCGGCGCCGGCAGGTCTACGCTGGTTGCGGTTTCGGGAAGCAGTGCCAACAACTGGGTCAGCCGGGCCCAGGCCTGGCGGGCATTGACGAAGCCTTTCCAGTGCGCGATCGCCAATTCGATCGGCGCCAGCGCCCGGCCCAGCATGATCGAGCTGGCGATCATGATGCCGCCCGTCGCCTCCTGATGGATGACGAGCCAGGCGCCGATCGCCAGTATGCCCGATTGCAGCATCATGCGCAGTATCTTCGAGACCGTTCCCAGCGTGCCGGCCAGATCGCTGGCTTTCGCGTTGGTGCTGAGATAGTCGGCGTTGATGCCGGACCAGCGCTCGGCGATGCGCGAGCCAAAACCCATCGCCTGCAGAACCTCGACATTGCGGCGCGTCGCCTCCGCCAGCGTGTTGCGCGCGGCCGCCTGGCTGTTGGCTCTTTTGGCGGGCTCGCGCGTGCGGGCCTCGGCAAACAAGGTCAGGCCGAACAGAATGACGGCGCCGGCCAGTGCCGTCATGCCGATCCAGAAATGGAAGAGGAAACATATGCCGAGGTAGAGCGGCATCCACGGCAGGTCGAAAAGAGCCGTCGGTCCGACGCTCGACAGAAACGACCGCACCTGGTCGAGATCGCGCAGCGACTGCAAGCCATCGCCCGCCAGCTTGGTGCGCAAAGGCAGGCGCATGAGGGCGGCATAGACCTGGCCGCTCATGCGCGCGTCGAGCGCCATGCCGATGCGCACCAGCAGGCGCGACCGGATGAGTTCGAGCACGCCCTGGAAGACGAACAGCGTGCCGGCAAATACCACAAGCCCGACGAGCGTCGGCACGCTGCGGCCGGGAATGACGCGATCATAGACCTGCAGCATGAAGAACGAGCCGGTCAGCGCCAGGATGTTGACCACGCCGCTCATCACCGCGATGCCGGAAAAGGCGCGGCGAAACGAAGCCAGAACCGCCGCGAGGGTCGTTCGCGGCGGCTCTGATGGGGGGGACTGCGGCATCGCGTTCAAGTGCATTTCAATTCAGGCATCAAGCTGAACTCCAATTCGGACATCAAGCTGCGATGGACTGGAAATCGTCCTGATGCAGGTTCGCCAAAAGCGACGTTCTTCAGGGTTCGAGCAAACGGCACGCCAGTTCCGGCCCGCTCAAACCTGACACACATAAGATCAACACTGCCAAGCGTGGCGCGCCCGACACCATGAAATTCCCCGCCGCATTTCTGGGTTGAGGCGATCGCCGCGCTACCCCCGCAAGCAAAATCGCTAGCACATCCGTGATGGCCTGTTAAGAGCCCGCTAAGAAACGGGTTAAGGAAATCTTCATTCTATTCATAAGAAGAATCTTATTTACACTTTTATGTATTGTACATGTATGGACAAGACTCATTTCGGCACGATCAAACCAGACAACTCCCAACCGATCCAAGTATTATGCCGCCTGCCGTCGGCACGGCCATTGGCGACCCCAAGGGCAGTGGTGTGCCGGATGTTCATGCCGAAGGCTGCAGGGCAACTCCAACCTGCCTGGCAGTGGTGACCGAACTTGGCGAACGGCTGCAGGCCCTCAAGACAACAAAAGCTGTGACTAATCGGCCTGCCGCGCCTTCGCGAATATCCGCATCACCTCGGCATTTGTAGAAAGCCTCGGCCGAGAATCAGTCGGGGTGGCGGGAGGCTGGTTGTGGCGACACCCAACGCGCAGGTTCTGGATTTCTTCGACTGGATTCGGCTTGCCGGCTTGCCACAAGCGACCAGTTAGATTTAGATGCTTCTTTGATCATTGCTTAGTGAACGTGCCGGTGTACGTCTGGTCGGCAAGCGTAACGGTTCCGGCCACGGTTCCCTCCGGCAGCATCACAAGACTGACGTCCGCGCCATTCGGTAGGCGCCCAAGTTTCAATGTCCTGCCCAATATTTTTCCAGCGCCGGCCGCCTCCCCCGGATTGTTGTCGCCCAGATTTCCCCACGCAAAGGTGACTGTCACTTGGTCATTCGGAGAAATCGTCTGCACAGCGACTTTGGCTTCAGATGTCCCCTCCATCGTCCAGCCCACATGCCCGAAAATGCAGCGTACTTTGTCGGAACGCCCTTCGCAGGGGGAGTGATCGTCACGGATTGATCCACGATTGCCGAGTCAGGAGGAACCGCGCCGGGATCCAAGGCGGGTAGAGGAGGAACGGCAACAGCATCTGACGCAGGCTCGATAGTGGCGGATTGGGGCACTGCGGGAGCCGACTGGCAAGCGGCCAGGGCAAGAGCCAGGAAACCCAGCATCATGTTCCGCATCAAGTTCTCCACCTCGTTCCCAAGCTATCGATGGCGCCCAGACCCGCCGAATTGCACGTCATTCCACGCCACGGCCCGAGGGGATACCGCCGAGTATTCGTTATTGCTCGCAGGCCTCTCACTCACACTCGACGTTTCAATCCATGATAACCAATTGATTTCGAAAGGCGATCTATTTTCGTTCGGCACAGATACCGCCGAACATACCGTAAAAGTCCCGTCAATCCGGCAACCACTCGACAGCGCCCCCTTGGAATTCACGAGCACAGCGGCATGACCTCGGGCATTTACTCAAACGTCCAAGATCGGAAATCCCGTGTAGCAGCCGCCTCATCAAGCGGCACGAGAATGCCGTCGTCTGGGGACGCTAGCCAGCATTCGCGGCAATTCTCTCATTTCGCGCGGGGCGGACGAATTCCTGCTCTTGCCAAACGGGGAATTATTTGGCGACCAGCAGGGAAGTGCTGGATAGAGCAGTCAACGTTTGACCATCTTGGACAAAAAGCAGTGCTGCTTGCATTTGGCAAAAAGCCCCGCGACTGTCTCCAGTCGCGGGGCGTTGGGAGAGTTCTCTGGGAACCCTGTGGTTAAATTAAATGTTGGCGAGCAACTCGTTGACGCGGCTTTCCATGTCGGCAAGCGCGGCATCGACGTCCTTCTGGCCAGTGATCGCAGCGCTCATCTCTTCGCCGACAATGTCCTGGATCGCAAACTGACGCTGCACGGCTGACGGCAGCGGCCTGCCGAGATCGGCGACAGCGGCGATCGTGTTGCGATGCGGCAGTGCCTTGAAGGCGTCCGAGGTGATGATGGCCTTGTATGCCGGCAGATGGCCGGTGCGCGACCATTCGAAATCGTTGTCGGCGAAGAACTTCAGGAACTTGCCGATGGCCGCGGTCTGTTCAGGCGTGCGGTCTTTCTGCGAGACTGCCCAGGTGTGGCCATCGGCATATTGCGCATGGGCGCCGCCAAAAAGCTGCGGATAAGGGTAAACCGCGTAGCCGCCCTTGTTGAGCGCCGTACCCTTGGTTTCGGACTGGGCGTTGTTGTCGCCGACGACCCATGTGCCGTTGAGCTGAACGCCACCGTCACCGGCAAGAAAAGCGTTGATCGCGCCGCCGTAATCGAGATCCTTGGTGGTGTAGCCCTTGTCGAAGATCGCCTTGTACATCTCGACGACCTTCTTGGCTTCCGGCGTATTCAGCTTCACATGCTTCGGATCGGCAAAGAAGTCGGAATCCTGTTGAAAGAGATAGGTGTAGAGGTTGCGCGTGTAGAGTGCCGTCTCATTGGCCAGGTTCTGAACGAAGTAGGGCTTGCCGGTCTTCTGCTTGAACTGTTCGGCCTGGGCGAGCAATTCCTCGGGCGACTTCGGAAGCATCGGCGTGCCGTCGGCATTGACGAGGCCGGCCTGTTTGAAGAGATCCATGTTGATGTGATAGAGCATCGTCCAGCTGTCGATCGGCAGGCCGTAGATCTTGCCATCTTTAGTGGCGCCGTTGCGCGCTGCGTCCGTGAAAGCTTCAGGTGTGACGCCGACGGACTTCAAGAGATCGTCGAGCGGCATCAACAGCCCCTTGGACTGGTAGTCCGACAGCGCGGATTCATGGATCGTGACGATGTCCGGGGCATCGCCCGAAGCGAATTGCGCGGTCAGCTGGTCATAGCCCGGCCATTCCACGGTGCTGACGCTGACATGCACGTCGGGATTGTCGGCGTTGAACTTGTTGATCAGCGAGGTGATGATGCCGCATTCGCCAACAGCCTTGGCGACATCGGTGTTGGTGCCGAAATCGGCGTCGCAGGCACCGAAAAAGCGCTGTACCGTCAGCTCCGTCGCTGCAAAGCCTGGGCTTGCGAGCATCATTACCCCCGCGGAGACCGCGGCAAACAGTATTTTCTTCATTCTCATGTCAGTTCCTCCTACTGAGTTTCCGCCACTCCACACTGGATTGGCGTCATGCTTTCCATCGCTGCGGCGCACTCCCCCGCCCTGCAATTTTCGCTATCGGACCGCGGCGCCAGAGACGGCGGTGACGATGTATTTCTGGAAAAAGAGGTAGACGATCAGGATCGGCGCGCCGGCGAACACCGCCTGCGCCATCAGGAAGCCGATGCCTTCGGACTGGGCGAAATTGGTCTGTGTCGAAGCCATGCCGACGGTCAGCGTGTACATGTCCTTCCTGGTTGCCGAGATCAGCGGCCACAAGTAATCGTTCCAGGCGCCGAGGAAGGTGAAGATGCCGAGGGTTGCCTGCGCAGGCACCGTGAGCGGCAGCAGCACCTTCCAGAAGGTCCGGAACCGGCTGGCATTGTCCAGCATGGCGGCTTCGTCCAGCTCCTTCGGGATGGCCTTGAAATATTGGGTCATCAGGAAGACGCCGAACGAAGCCGACAGGCCGGGGAGAATGAGCCCGTGATAGGTGTTGTGGAACTTCAACATGCTGAAGATCTGGTGGCGGGCGACGAGCACGGCCTGTTCCGGCACCGCCAGACCGAAGAGCACGATCACGAACAGGACGTTTTTCCCGGGGAAGTTCAGACGTGCAAACCCGTAGCCGGCGAGCGACGACAGGATCAGCGTACCGAGTGTCAGCCCGCCCGAGACGATTATGCTGTTGAGCACCCAGAGAAATACCGAAGAGGTGCCGATGGTGTTGATGTAGTTCCTGAGCGTGTAGGGTGCGCGAAAAACCGAATTCGGATCGGCCATCAGCTCGGCATTTTCCTTGAGCGACAGGCCGATGACCCACAGAACCGGCGCGATCATGGCGATCGAAAGCAGGATGACGAGGGCCAGCAACACGCGGTCGCCAAATGCGCGTCCCTTGATGGAATTGGCTGGCGCGCTCATGCCTGATCCGCCTTGTTGCGTGCGACGAGGTACTGCGCCATGGCCGCGATCAGGATCAGAATGAACAGGATTTCCGATGCCGCGGCGCCCATGCCCAGATCCCAACGACGGAATGCGGTGTCATAGATGTAGAGCACGATCGGCTTGGTGAGATTGTTCGGGCCGCCGCGCGTCATCAGCCAAGCCTGGCCGAACAGCTGAAATTGCAGCACGATCTGGATAATGATCACCAGGATGAAAGTGCGTTTGATCGACGGCAGCGTAATCGAGCGCAGCGTCTGCCAGCGATTGGCATTGTCCAGGGCTGCGGCTTCGTAAATATCCTGCGGAATCTGCTGCAGGGCCGAGAGAAACAGCATCATCGGCAAGCCGATGCACCACCAGACAGTGGCAATGGCGATACCGATCATCGCGAGGCTGGGGTCGGAAATGAAAGCCGGGGCGGTTGCGCCGAACCATCCGTAGATCGTCGACAGAAGGCCGACATTCGGAATGAACACGATGCGCCAGATCAGTGTGACGATTGTGACCGACAGCACCGAGGACGAAAAGAAGAGGGTCCGCAGCACAGCGGCGGTACGCGTGCGGCGGTTGAGGCAAAGCGCGAGAAAAAGGCCGATCAGCGCCAGCGTCGGCACTGTCAGAAGCACGAAGTAGAAGGTGTTCCAGACCGATTGCAGGAAGACCTTGTCGTGAAACAGCCTGACATAATTGCCGAGACCGACAAAATTTCCGGACGAGAACGTGTCGGCCTTATGGAAGCTCAGCCACATCCCCCAGAGGAGCGGAAAGATGAGCAGCGTCGTGAAGAAGAACAGGAACGGCGCGACGAAAACGAAGTTTCGCCATTGCGGCGCATAGATATCGATGCTGGGAGCCCTGACGCTCGCTGCCGGCGCCGCGGTCCGCGGCATCGTCATCCGGTCGGCCATATCAAGCCTCCCTCGCGTGCCAGGCGCGGCCGGCCGCGTTGAACAGATGCGACTTCTGGCCGTCGAAGGCGAGCCCTACCTTGTGGCCGACAGCGACGCGGCTGTTGCCGACATCCGAGCCGACGATCTGCTGGCCATCGCCGAGACTAATGTAGATCAAGGTGCGCTCGCCAAGCCGCTCGAGCACATCGACCACGCCATCGGCATTGCCCTGTCCGGCAGGAACGATGCGGACATCTTCCGAGCGGATGCCGAAGCTATACCTATCGTCGGTCAACAGGTCGGAAGAAATCGCGGTCCGAACCGATATGCCGTCCGAAAACGTGGCCGTGGCGTTGCCACCCGATCTGTCGAGTGCCGCGTCGACAAAATTCATCGCCGGTGCGCCGACGAAGCCGGCGACGAATTTGGTCGCGGGGCGCTCGTAGATTTCCATAGGAGAGCCGATCTGCTCGATCCTGCGATTGTTCATGACGACGATGCGGTCGGCGAGCGTCATGGCCTCGACCTGATCGTGGGTGACGAAGATCATCGTCGATTGCAGGCGCTGGTGAAGCTGGGCAAGTTCGAGGCGGGTGCGGGTGCGCAGGGCCGCATCGAGATTGGAGAGCGGCTCGTCGAACAGGAAGGCCTTCGGTTCTTTCACGATCGCACGGCCGATGGCGACACGCTGGCGCTGGCCGCCCGAGAGCTGGCCCGGTTTGCGTTCGAGCAAATGCGGCATTTCGAGGATGCGGGCGGCTTCGTTGATCCGCGCGTCAATGACCTCGCGCGACATGCCGATATTCTCAAGCCCGAAGGCCATGTTGTCGCGCACCGTCATATGCGGATAGAGCGCATACGACTGGAACACCATGGCAATGCCGCGCTTGCCCGGCGGCAGATGATCGATGCGCTCCTTGTTGATGGCGATTTCGCCGCTATCAACAGTTTCGAGACCTGCGATCATTCGCAAAAGCGTCGATTTCCCGCATCCGGATGGACCGAGAAATACGATGAATTCGCGTGCCTTGATGGAGAGCGACAGATCCTCCAGCACCGACATGGCACCGAAGTGCTTGCTCACATTCCTGATTTCGATATCGGCCGTCACTTCGACGCTCCTCCTCAGCGCATGCACTTTCCGACAACACGCCCGAGGTCAGAGCTTCAGGCGTATCATCTGGTAGGAATAGGCCGGCAGCGACAGGCTCAATCTGCCGTCAGTCACCGAGGCGCCAACTCCCTTCCGGGGGCCGACATTGCCGGGATTCCCGGCTGAATTGACGGCTTTCAGATCGGCGTGCGTCATCATTTGATGATCGACGATATCAGCCGCGCCGAAACCGGTGATGTCGATCACGGTTTCGATCGCCTCGCTCGAATGGCGGTTGACGGCGAAGAAGGTGACATGGCCTGTTTTGGTGTCGTGCACGCCGGCCACATCGACATAGGAAACGTCGCCAGCGACGGTGGACTTGTAGGTCGGGCATTCCACCTTGAGATCCAGCGCATTGCCGCGGCCGTAGATCGAGGCATAGAGATAGGGATAGTAGATCGTCTGACGCCATGCCGGGCCGTTGGGAACGGTCATGATCGGTGCGATGACGTTGACCAGTTGCGCCAGGCAGGCGATCTTGACCACATCGGAACGACGTATGAAGGTGTTGAGGATCAAGCCGACCTGCAGCACGTCCTCGAAATTGTAGATGTCCTCGAGCAGCGGCGGGGCGAAGGGCCAGCCGTCATTGCCGCCCAGGATCTTCTTGTCCTGTTCCTTGGAATGGTACCAGACGTTCCATTCGTCGAACGAGATGTAGACCTGCTTGCTGGAGCGCTTCTTGGCCTTGATGTAGTCGATGACGCCGGCGACCGAAGCGATGTAGTCGTCGAGTTTCTCGCTCATGGCGAGGTAGTTCGGCGCGTCATTGGCTTCGTTGTCGAAATACATGTGCAGCGAGATGTAGTCGACCTCGTTGTAGGTGTGGTCGAGTACGGTCGCTTCCCATTCGGGATAGGTCGGCATCTTGGCATTCGAAGAACCGCAGACCACCAGTTCGAGCGACTTGGAAAAGGCGCGCATGGCCTTGGCTGTCTCATGGGCCAGGCGGCCGTACTCGTCGGCGGTCTTGTGGCCGATCTGCCAGGGGCCGTCCATTTCGTTGCCAAGGCACCACAGCTTGACGTCGAAGGGCTCCTTGCGGCCGTTGGCGATACGCTTGTCGCTCCACTCACTTCCGCCTGGATGATTGGTGTATTCGAGAAAGTTGCGGGCTTCATCGAGGCCACGCGAGCCGAGATTGACGGCAAGCATCATCTCGGTGTTGGCGGATGCGCACCAGTTGGCAAATTCATGCAGGCCGACTTCGTTGCTTTCCGACGTATGCCAGGCGAGGTCGAGGCGCACCGGGCGTTCTCCCTTGGGGCCGACACCGTCCTCCCAATTGTAAGCGGACACAAAATTGCCGCCGGGATAGCGGACGATCGGAACGTTGAGTTCCCTGACCAGATCGATAACGTCTTGACGCATGCCATTGGCATCCGCCGTCGGGTGGCCCGGCTCATAGATGCCGGTGTAAACTGCCCGCCCCAGATGCTCGATAAAGGATCCATACAGCCTCGGATCGATTTCCGAGACGACATAGCGCGGATGCGCCGTAACGGCTGCCTGCATACATTCCTCCCACAATATCACAAATGATGATTTAAATCACCTTACCCGATATCAAAGGCGACTTGGCAGCCTTCGTCAAGTCAAAATAGGCAAAAGTCTGACAATTGAACTATGATTTCGGCAATAAGTGATTTCATGCCATTGAAATTGCTTAGTTATTTCAAAACCCGGTTTGATGATATCAACCGGTTTTGATCCTAAGCAGAATGTCCTGGTCGTAATTTCCAAACCCCTTGCCGAAAATATTGATCCCACCGGGACGCTTGGCGTCGTCCTTGACGCCAATACGGATGCGGATTGAATGATGGCTCTTGAGGTCGAGCGCGGAGAGGCTGGTTTCGGAAATCCTGAGGCCGTCGACATAGGTGCCGTCAGTGGAAATTCGCCAGTTCTTCAGCTTGCCATATTGCGAGCCCTTGAGCTTCCACCAGGAGGGCGTGAAAACGCCACGCTTGTCGCCGAAATCGCCGGGTGACGTCCAGGTGCCGACATCGACGCCATTGATGGTCAACGTGATGTCGGAGGGCCAGTCGGCGCTGGTGCCCGGCACCTCCGAGGACAGTTCCATTGCCACTTCGAGTTCGGTGATCTCGGCGTTGGCGAGCTTGGCGTTGTTGGGGAACTGATATTCGACAAAGCCGCGCGTGAACCACAGCAGCCCGGCTTTCATACGGTCCGGATCGAGGAACGTGTTCGGCACATCGAGCAGACCGATGATGCCATCCGGAGAACACAGGCCGCAGGGCGCCGTCACCTCGAAACCGGTGTAAAGCCCGATCGGCATCGACACTTCGATCGCGTTGTTCCTGACCGCGCGATATTCGCTCTTGAAGACCACGAGCACTTCCTCGGCGGTCGGATAACAGATCTTCTGGCTGCCTTTCTTCGCCTTCTGGTTCTCGGTGCGGATCAGGCCAGCATCCTCGAGCACCTGGATATTGGTCGAGACCGTCGATTGCGGCAGCGACAGCACGGCGGCGATGTCATTGACATTCATCGGCCCCTTCTCATGCAGCAATTTCAGCATGGAGATGCGTGCCAAAGAGGCCAGCCCCTTGAGGACGGCAATGTCCTTCTCGGGTTCGATCACAAGAAAATTGCGACTCATGAATTTGCCAACCCTGTGCGAAATCTATATCCGAAATTACCTTGTATATCGGGATAACTGATTTAATCAATGCGCTGGCTGGGCCTGTTTCTGCTCAAACCGCGGAGCAGGGCTGACCAACATGCCGAGCCGCACGCGGAGACCGCGCGGTACTGGCGACAATCCACCCACAAGGTCTGATCGAATTTGCACATGTCACCACGAGCATTTGAAGCCGTGCGTCGGTCGACCGACCAAGGTCAAATCGATCTCGGTAATGTGCCAGCGGCCGAGATTGGCGGCGTAAAGTTTGTTGCCTTTGAATGCGATGTTGGTGGGATGCGCGAGCGTCGTCGCGGCCGAATCCTCGATCAGTGTCTCGAGTCCCCGGTCCTTGCGCCAGCAATAGATCCGGCTGGGCTCATAACATGAAATGAACAACGAGCCGTCCGGAGCGAAGGCTAGGCCATCCGGGACGTTATGCACGCCTTCGACAACGACCCGTCGCGGCCCAGCCGCACCGTCGGCAAGGATCGGCACGTGGCTGACACACGACGCATTGCTTTCCACCACATAAAGCCCGCTCCCCTCCGGCGCCATGGCCATCCCGTTGGCGAAGGACATCGCCTCCTGGCACCACAGACGGCCCTCGCCCGTCTTGAGATCGTAGCGGAAGATGCCGGAGCGATTGTCCTCGCCGACGCTGTCCGACACGTAGAGCCAGCCCCTCGCCTCGTCGACGATGGGATAATTCGGCACGCGGATGCCGGACGACGCGAAGCGTTCCATGCGCGCGGTTGCGGCATCCCAGCGAAAGATCGCGGCATGCTTCAGGTCGCAGGCAAAACAGTTGCCGGCGCTGTCGAAGGCTATGCCAAGCAGGAAGCCATCCGTGCCGCCCATGCGTTCGACCGAGCCGCCGTCGGCGGCAAGCCGCAGGAGGTCACCGGTTTCGGTGCCGCACCAGATCGACCCGTCACGGTGGACAGCCACGCCCTCCGGGTGCGCGACGCGAGGGCTGGTGAAGATGCCGTCGAAGAAAACGCGCGCCGCGGACATGTCGAGCAACGGCTTTACCATGGGGTCCTCAGCTTGCGATGTACGATCTCTGTGCGACGATGCAGCGCTCGACCATCGCGCGGTCGGCGGCGAGAATCTCGGCGATCAGCGCACCGCGCTCCTTGGCGCTGACAAATTCGAGACGACGCAGGCCGAGCGGGTCGATGCGATTACGCAGAACAGCGAGCGCATCGCTGGAAGGCAACGGGACCTCTCGGCAATCGGCGTCGAAGGTCACCGCAAACCCGGTGGCGTCGCGGATTTGCTGCTGCATGACGCCTGGCATGGTCTCGATGACGATCAATTCCCGGGATATCCGGTCGAGCCGGAAGACGCAGAGATCGGTGAACACCAGCGCCTTGCCGGTGCGATAGCCCATCGGCTCGCGCTCGGCCGGCGTCAGCAGCCCGCGGGCGGAACTCGCGATCTCCACCTCGTCCACCAGCGACTGGACCGAATGACGTGGAATGTAGAGCAAATAGTCGCGGTGCATGTTGGCGACATCGGCCATGCCGCCTTGCCCTGGCAACCGGATCAGGCCGCCGCTCGGTTTGCGCAGCGCGATGGTGTTGACGCGACCACGCCGGTCGACTTGTGCCGCGCCGACGATCTCATGCGTCACGGCACCTGCCTGATAGTGGGTCGAGTAGGTGTCGTCGCCGCCGGCATGCGCTACCGCAGTCTCGCAATCCAGGCTTTCGATCAGCGACAGGATCATCGGGCTCGGCGCGATGTCGAGATGGCCGCAGCTCATCGTCGCGATGGTCATGTCGGGCGCGTGCGTTGCCTTGGCCAAGCGGTAGGCGACGTTGGCCAGCGGCGAGACAGCGCCGGCGCTGGCAAAACTCTCATTGTCGAGTTCGGCGGCGATGCGGCCTGCAATGATCTCGTCGATGGATGCTTTCTCCTCACCATGTGCGAGCGCCGGCATTGCGAGGGCCGTTTTGGCGCGAACCTTCGCGGCCTTTTGCAGCGGCTTCGGCACGCCATCGGAGGGCAGCCGCAAACTATCCGCCAAGAGCGTTTCGCTGGCCGCCAATCCCTGCGCAAGCGCCTGATAATCGGTGACATAGAATGGCAGGCAGGACGCCGGCCAGGCGCCACCCGGCGCTAGCGCTATGGCCGAAACCTGGTTGCGAGTGAGGATGCTTTGGCGCCCGTCCCGCCGCAGCGCCCCAACCGGGACGATTTCCTCCACCGTGACCAGCACCTTGCGCGCGGCACCCGCCATGGCGAAGTCCAATGCGCGCGGCCCAACGATCTGCACATTGCCGCTTTCATCCGCGCGCTGGGCGTGGACGACGAACGTATCGAGGCGCAGCGGCGGGATGAAACCGGTGTCGGTCCCGGCGATCGGATCAGGCCCGGCGCTCGCCCCCGGCACGCGCGCCAGCATGTCGGAACCCAGGGGCAGCTGAAACGGCATTGACGGCAGGTTCTGCTGCGCTGCCCGTAACGCCTGGATCATGGCCAGCGCTGTCCAATCGCGAACCGGTATCGCACCAGTTTCGGCGGCAGCGCGGAAACGCGGCGGCAGGCCGAAAATGTCGAGGCTGGAAAAGCAGACATCGATCTCCGCCACCGCCCCCACTTCGAGCAGCAGTTCGAGCGGCAAGCCGCCGGCCCAGCAGACGTAACGCAAATCCTTGACGCCCGAATGGGCGATCGCGCGCAGCAATGCAATCGGCAACCGAGCGAAATGGTGACCGCCGACGCCAAGCGAGTCGCCTTGTCGGACCATCGCGGCCAGCCCTTCGATCTCAGTGAAGCGCGGCCGGTTCGACTTGACCAGGGACATTGCGGCACGATCATTCACAGCGCGGACGCCTCGATGCGGTAGCGGGTCACGAACGGCTTTTCGGCTGAGAATTCCAGTGCCGTCGCAATGCCGGATTGGGCGATGGGGTTGTCAGCCAGCGCGGTCGCCGGGCCGAGCCCGAAGGCTGAGCAGATCGGCTCGATGCCGATGGCGACATGACGCCCATTCCAGGGAGCCGCCTTGCGGCCGCGATTGGAGTACCAGAGCAGAAGGCTGGGGAAATGCTCCTTCTGCCAGGAGAGCTCTACCCGGTAGCCGTCCTCGTGGTTGGCAAGCGCCGCCACACCGTCGACGCCCTCGATCTGCAGCAACTCCTCCGTGTCGGCGGCCAGAGGAAGCAGCGAGGCATCGATCGCACCCCCGCTGCGCGATGGCACGGCGCTCAGTTCGAAGAAGGTTTTGGTTCTTGCAAACAGCGCTGCGCCCGGTTCCACGTCGTGTGGATAGGTGCGGCCTTCATCGAAACCGCCGAGCTCGAGCGCGGCGGCGCCTGTCTCGAACGGCAGCCGGAATACCGGGTGCAGGCCGATCGGCAAGCGGCAGGCCCGGCGGACCGCGATCTTGAATTCAATGTCGATGGCCGGCGCCGATTGATCGGGCGTAATCGTCCGTTCGACACGCTCGACAGGACTCCCTTTGGGATAGTCCAGTACCAGCGACAGCGACCCGCTCTCGCTGTCGCGCCAAGCCCAGTCATGGTTGGAGCTGTGGCCATGGACTTCTTCGTCAAGCTCCGGCGGCCCCATCACGCGCGTCCAGCCCTCGGGCCATCCACCGGCGGGCACTGAATAGCCGAAGGGCACGCAGGGCCACTCGCCGCGCAACCGGCGCAGGATGCCCGGCAAGGCTTCCGCCCCCGGCTCGTGCGACCAGGGTGCGATGTGCATCGGCGAGATTTGCCGGCCGTCCGCCAGGAGGAACGTGATGGACGCCAGCATCGCGCCGAGCCGCTGCACGGTCAGCGCGCCATGCGCCCAACCCAGCCCACGATAGTCATCATCGACGCTCACGGCCCGGCCTTTTTCACCTGCGCTCCGCTCTTGTCGGCAAACGCCTTGACGCGCTGCTGGCCGATCTCGCCTCGGTAGAGGTCACCCAGCATGTCGCGCTCCATGGCGAGGCCATCGGCCAGATTGCCAGACACGGCGTGCGCCGTCAGGGCCTTCAACCCTTCGATCGCCTCGGCCGGTTCGGCGGCGATCATCTGCGCCAGCTCAAGCGCGCGCGGCATCAGCCTGTCGACATCGACGACCTCGTTGACCAGGCCGGCAGCGATGAATTCGGAAGCCGGCACGATGGCACCGGTCATCAGCAGAAGGTTGGCACGGTTGCGGCCGAGCTTGGCGACGCTGCGTTGCGTGCCGCCACCGCCGGGAACCAGCCCCAGCTTGATCTCCGGCAGACCGAGTTTCGCGAACTGGTTGGCGATCACGATGTCGCAACACAGCACCAGTTCCATGCCGCCGCCCAAGGCAAAGCCGTTGACCGCCGCGATCACCGGCTTGCTGTTGTTCTCGATCGCCGCGTACATGCGCATGCCCGCAGCCTGGAACGTGTCGAACTCGGCGGCGGTCTGCGCGGCGTATTCCTTGATATCGGCGCCGGCCATGAAGCCGCGACCTTCGCCGGTCACCACGATCGCCCCTACACCCGCATCGCCTGACAGGGCCTCGAAGGCGTCGGTGATCTCGCCTTGCATCATCCGGTTCATGGCGTTGAGCTGGTCGGCGCGGCGGAAGGTGACGACCGCGACGCGGCCCAGGATTTCGACCGTGAGTGTCTGGTAGACGCGCATTGTCAGGCCGCGTCCACGGTCATGTCGCCGGACGCCTCCAATGCTGCGATTTCCTCCTTGGAGACGCCGAACTCGGCCAGGATCTCGCGGCCATGCTGGCCGACCAGCGGCGCCGGCCGATCGATGGTCGCGGGGGTCTCGCTCATCTTGACCGCGGGTGCCACCACCCGCACCTTGCCGCCGCGCGGATGATCATAACTGGTGATCATGCCCATATGCTTGACCTGCGGGTCCTCTGCCGCACTGCGGATATCCTTCACCTCGGCGCACCAGATGTCGGCCGCCAGCAGCCGTGCCAGCAGATCCTGCGTAGCGAATTTCTTCGTCTCCGCGTTGACCTTCTCGAACACCTCGTCGCGCTTGTCGAACAGGGTTTTCAAATCGTCATAGACGGCAAGCTGCGGCGCCTCCAGCACCTCGTAAAGCGTCTTGAACGGGCTCATCGCGATCGAGATGTAGCCGCCGTCCTTCGCTTCGTAGATGCCGAACGGCGCCTGCATGCCGGGATGGCCGATTCCGGAATTGGGCCGCACGAAATCCTCACCGAGGTTGAGCACGGCGACATATTCCTGATTGAGATGCGCCAGCAGGCCGGCCAGCAGATTGACCTCGATCTTTTGGCCTTTGCCGGTCTTCTCGCGATAATAAAGCGCCGACAGGATGCCGTAGACCATGTTCATGGCGCCGATCTGGTCGGCGAGTCCGGCGCCGGCCGGAACCGGCGCCTGATCGCCGCGGCCGGTGTTGGCAATCAACCCGGCAAGCCCCTGGATCAGCATGTCCTGGCCGGGGCGCTCGACATAGGGGCCTTCCTCACCATAGCCGGAACCCGAACAATAGATGATGCGCGGATTGACGGCCTTGAAGTCCTCATAGCCATAGTCGAGCTTGGCCAGCACGCCGGGGCGGAAATTCTGCACCACCACATCGGCGCTCTTGGCCATCTCCATGATGATGGCGTGCACCTTGCGGCTCTTCAGGTTGAGGGCAATCGAGCGTTTGTTGCGGTTCCAGGCGAGGAAATTCGGGCTCTCGGAGCCGCCCACCCATTTTGCGAAGAAGGTCATGCCGCGGAACATGTCGCCGGCGCCGGCGCGCTCGACCTTGATGACATCGGCGCCCATGTCGCCGAGCAGCTGCGTGGCGAACGGCCCCTGCAGCAAATGGCTGAAATCGAGGATGCGGACGCCTTCGAGGGCCTTGTTCATTTCATGTCTCGTTTCGTGTTTTCAAAGCAGTTCGGGAACGTAGCGCGGTGCGGCGGTCAGCCCGCCATCCACACGCAGATCGGTGCCCGTGGTGAAGCCCGCGGCATCGGAGGCGAGATAGATGGCGGCCTCGGCCACTTCGGAAGGTTCGCCGATGCGGCCGAGCGGATGCATCTTGACCCAGGCCTTGGCCAAGTTGCCGCCGATCTCCTTGATCAGCCTGTCGTTCATCGGCGTGTTGATGGTGCCCGGCGAGATCGAATTGACGCGGATGTTCACCGGCCCAAACTCGACCGCCATCTGGCGCGTCATCGCCATCACCGCGCCCTTGGCGCCGGCATAGGCGGTCCAGCCGTCGAGGCCGATATGACCCTGCGCCGAGGCCATGTTGATGATCGAGCCGGACTTCTGTGCGATCATGTGCGGCAACGCGTATTTGCAGCCGCGAAACACGCTGGTCAGGTTGACCGCGATCAGCCGGTGCCATTGCTCATCGGTCATCTCGTGCACCGGCATGCCGCCAATGGCGATGGCGGCATTGTTGACCAGGACGTCGAGGTGCCCAGTCCTGGTGACAGCGCTGTCGATGAGGCCGGCGATGTCGGCCTCTTGAGAGACATCGCAATGCACGTAATCGGCCTGACGGCCGGCGGCGCGAAGCGCGGTCGCGAATTCCTCGCCCGCGCCGTCGGCTATGTCGCCGAGGAAGACATGCGCGCCTTCACGCGCCATCGCTTCAGCGATCGCGTGCCCGATGCCGTCGGCGGCACCGGTGATGACGGCGGTTTTCCCTTCGAGACGAGCCATGTCAGCCTCCATTCGTGCGCCGGCGTTTCGCCTCGTCGAAGGCGACCGCGGCGATGATGATCATGCCGGTGATGACCAGCTGCCATTCGGTCGGCAGGCCGAGCCCGCGCAGGCCGTTGGACAGGAACTGCAGGATCAGCACGCCCAGCGCCATGCCGGTCAGGCTGCCGATGCCGCCGGCAAGGCTGACCCCACCGAGCACCGTCGCGGCGACGACCTGGAATTCGAAATTGAGCCCCGCCGTATGCTGCGCCGAGCCGACGCGCGCGGCGAGAATAATGCCTGCAACGGTCGCCAGCAGTGAGCTGATGATGAAACAGATGAACTTGACGCGCCGCACGTCATAGCCAGCCAGCCGCGCCACTTCCTGATTGCCGCCGACGGCATAGATCTGCCGTCCGAACGGCCGATGCCGCATCATGTAGGCGAAGGCGGCGAGCAGGATGATGGCGATGACAGCCGAATAGGGGATGGTGTTGAACAGGCGGCCATCCGACAGAGCGATGAAGCTGTCGAGGCTGGCATCGTCCGGGATGGCGCGCTGGCCGGTGTAGAGATAGACGCCGCCACGCATGATGAACATCGTGCCCAAGGTCACGATCAGCGAGTTGATGCCAGCATAGGCGGTGAGATAGCCGTTCACCACGCCGATGATCAGCCCGAACAGCAGCGCGCAACTGACGCCGAGCCACAGCGAATTGGTGTCGTTCATGACGATGACCAGCGGCAACGCAATGGTCGCGAGCAGCGAGCCGATCGAGATGTCGACCTCGCCGGAAATGAAGACGATGGCGCAGCCAATGCCGGCGATCAGCGGCAGCGACGCCTGACCAAGCACGTTGGTCAGATTGCGCACGGAGAAGAAATTCTCGACCGTGAAGGAAAAGAACGCCAACACCAGGATAAGGCAGACGAGCAGCGCCAGTTCCTGCCGGGCAACGAGCCGCACCAACATGGAGGGTTGGGCCTTTGCGGAAGCCGTGACTGCAAAGCTCATCGCATGCTCCCTTCGAGGCGGGGCTGATCGCTGGATGTCATCATCTTACCCGATCGCCGCATTGAGGATCTTCTCCTGTGTGGCTTCCGCGCGCGACATAATCACGGTCAGGCGGCCTTCGCACATCACCGCGATCCGGTCCGCAAGACCGAGCAGCTCCGGCATCTCGGACGTCATCATGACCACCGCCAGGCCCTCGCCGGCGAGCCGGTCGATCAGCGCGAAGATTTCCGACTTGGCACCGACATCGATGCCGCGCGTCGGCTCGTCGACGACGATCACTTTCAGGCCCCGCATCAGCCAACGCGCGATCAGCACTTTCTGCTGATTGCCGCCCGACAGGTTCTTCACCTGCTGGAACAGGCTGGGCGTCTTGATGCGGAAACGGTCGACATAGTCCTGCACCGCTTCGTGTTCCTTCGCCTTGTCGACGAACCCCAGGCGGGCGAAAGCACCGAGCGAGGCCAGGCTTGCATTCTGGTAGACAGGCAGTTCGCCCATCAGCCCTTCGCTCTTGCGGTCCTCGGTAAGCAGACCAATGCCGAGCTTGACGCCGGTGCGCGTATCGTGCGGCGCGAGCCGGCTGCCGTCGACGGTGATCGTCCCCGCGGTGATCGGGTCGTAGCCGACGATCGCCTTGGCGAGTTCGGTGCGGCCCGCGCCCATCAACCCGAAGAAGCCGAGCACCTCGCCGGCGCGCGCCTCGAAGGAGACGTCGGTCAGCTTCTTCGCCGTGCTGAGGTTCTCCACCGACAGCGCGACCTTGCTGCCCGCCGCGCCACGCTGGCGGGGAAACAGATTGTCGATGCGCCGGCCGATCATGTCCTGGATGAGCGTGTCGTTGGTGTGCTCGCCGATCGGCCTAGTCGAGATGTGGCGTCCATCGCGCAGCACGGTCACCGTGTCGGCGATCTCGAAAACCTCGTCGAGCTTGTGGCTGACATAGACCACCGCGATGCCAAGGCTGGCCAGCCGGCGGATGACTGTGAATAGCAGCGAGACCTCGTTCGGCGTCAGCGAGGATGTCGGTTCGTCCATCACCACGACGCGGGCTTCATGGGCGAGCGCACGGGCGATCTCGACCATCTGCTGCTGGCTGACCGGCAGCGATCCCGTGCGTGCCGCCGGATCGACGTTGAAGCCGATGCGGTTGAACAGCGCGGCAGAATTGGCACGAATCTTCTTCCAGTCGATCGAGCCGGCCCTGCCGGTCGGATAGCCTTCCAGGAAGATGTTCTCGGCAACGGTGAATTCGGAGATCAGCGCGATCTCCTGAAACACGACCTTGATGCCTTCCTTCAAGCTGTCGCGCGGCGACTTGATGTCGACCTCGCGCCCGCGCATGCGGATGATGCCGGCATCCTTGCCGTAGACACCAGCCATGATCTTGATCAGCGTCGACTTGCCGGCGCCGTTCTCGCCCATCAAGGCATGGATCTTGCCGGGCTCCAGGCTGAAGTCGACATTGTCGAGCGCCACGACGCCGGGGAAGCGCTTGTCGATGCCGCGCAGTTCGAGCGCCGGCACGCTGGTGTCGATGGCCGCGCCTTCGCCAGGGTGAAGGAAATCAACGGACATTGGCTCTGTTCCGGATGATGTCGAGATAGGTTGCAAGGATGATGACGACGCCCGGCACGACCATCTGCAGGTCCTGGTTCCAGCCGAGAATGATGATGCCGTTGTCGATCACCTTCAGCACCAGTACGCCGAGCAAGGTGCCGAACAGCGATCCACGGCCGCCGAGCAGGCTGGTGCCGCCGAGGATGACGGCAGCAATGACCGTCAGTTCGAAGCCGCGGCCGGCGGTCGGCTGGCCGGCATTCATCAGCGACGACAGGATCATGCCGGCAACGCCGACGCAGAGCCCGGTGAGAACGAAGGCAAACAGCTTGAGGCGCTCGGAGCGAAGGCCGGACAGGCGCACCGCCTTTTCATTGGCGCCAACGGCATAGAGGTAGCGGCCGAGCGTGGTGAAACGCAGCGTCACATAGGCAACCACGAAGATCACCGCCGCCAGAATGACGGGGACCGGCACCGCGCCGACGTAGCCGGCGCCGAGATCGGTGAAGCTCGCGAGCTGATTGTGGTTCTGCACCGCCTCGCGCGTGAACAGATAGACGCCGCCTTGCAGCATCATCATCGTGCCGATGGTGGCGATCAGCGAGTTGACCCGGAGCCTGGTGACGACCAGCCCATTGAACAGGCCGATCCCGCCGGCAAAGGCAAGTGCCGCCAGCAAGCCGAGCGTCAGGCTGTGTGTAGAATTGAGCACCGCCATGCCGATGCAGCCGACGAAGGCGAGTGAAGCGCCGACCGACAAATCGACCTCGGCGGTGATGATGAGCATGGTCATGCCCGAGGCAACGATCAGCACCAGCGCGCATTGGCGCAGAATGGCGATGATGTTGGCCTCCGAATAGAATTGCGGCGCCGCGATCGAGATGGCGATGCACAGCACAGCCAGGATGACACCCAGCACAAGCTGGCCGCTGCCCAGCAGCTGGCCGCCGACAAGGCGCTTCGGCGCGGAGGCGTGTATAAGCTCGCTCATCTCAATCCATTCCGGGCCGCCGTGGTTCAGGCGCCCTTCCCGCAATGCGGGAAGGGCAAAGTCGGTCGGCTTTATTTCTTCAGGTCGGCGGAGGTCTTCATGCACTTTGCCGGCGGCTGCAGTGCGTTGACGGCATCCCATTTGATGGTTCGGGTGGTGCCGTCGTAGTCGTAGAACTTCTTCCAGTCCTCGCCGTTCATCGGCGCGGTCGGGCTGACGATGTGCTCCGGCACTTCCTCGCTGTTGAACAGTTTCACCGCGGCATCGATGGCGGTAAAGCCTTCCTTTTCCGGGAACATCGCGGCCTCGATACGATACGATGGCTCGTTCTGCATCGCGTTGATGAAGGCAAGCCCCTCGCCGCCGGTGCCGACGGTCAACAGGCCGTCCTGCGGCTTGCCGGCCGCTTTCCAGGCTTGCAGGCCGCCCAGCGACGACGAGTCGTTGATGCCGTAGATGATGTTGATGTCGGCGTTCTTGGCGAGTGCCGCCGAAGACACTTCAAGCGCGCGGTCCGGATTGCCGCCGCCGTCAAGGTCGTGGATCATGACCGCGTCAGGGATGACGGTCTTCAGCCCGTCCATGAAGCCGTGCGAGCGCAGCACCGTGGCGGAAAGCAGCGGCAGGCCGACATTCATCACCTTGGCAACGCCGCCGAGCTTTTCCTTGGCATATTTGCCGGCCTCGACCCCGGAGAAATAGCCGGTGTCATAATCGCAGATGGCGACCATCGTGGTCATGCCCTTGACCGGATTGCCCTCGAGCACAACCGGAATGTTGGCGGCTTTGGCCTGACGCAGCAGCGGCACCACACCTTCTTCATTCACCGGCGTGATGATCAGCACATCGACGCCCTTGGCGATGAAGTCTTCGGCCGCGGCGACCTGCTTGGATATGTCGAGATTGGCGTCCTGCACCTCGACCTCGATGCCGAGTTCCTTCCCGTGAGCCTTCATGCCCTTGATGACGTTCTGGTACCATTCATGGGTGGCGTAGTTGGTGACGTAGCCGATGCGCTTGGGCATGTTCTCGGCATATGCAGCCGCCGCGCTCAAGGCCAGCGCGGCCGCGGACGCAAACAGGATTGACTTGGACCAGTGCATTTTCTTCTCCCAGGTTTATCGCTTTTGTTAATCGCTGAACGGGTAGTCCCGCCGTTCCGGGTCGGCACGTAACGAAGAGTTGGATTCCCCCCAACCGAGTTCCGCCGATATCTTCTCGGCGGCTGCCCGGGTGCGTTCGAAGACGGTCTGCCGGTCGAACCGTGCCGCCTTCTGCGGCAGCAGCGGGACCGTGAGTGCGGCGATGACGGCACCGATGTGATCGCGCACCGGCATGGAGATGTTGGTGCAGGCTTCGACGGCCAGCGAGGCACGCATCTCGTAGCCGAGCCTGGCCACCTCGTTCAGCCGTGCCTCGATTTCGGCCCGCGTGCCCTGTCCTTCGCCGGCGGTCACGATGCGATCGACAATGCGGTCGCGCTCGGCCCGGTTCGAATGGGCGAGCAAGACCGCGCCTGAACTGGTTTCGAGGATCGGGAAATGCGACCCCAAGGCAACCGAGTAGCGCATCGGCAGCGGTGAATCGATCTGCAGCACCACCAGCGCGTTCTGGCCTTCGCGCACCACGAGGTGGCAACTCTGATCGGCATTGGCGGTCAACTCACGCATCACCGGCAGCGCGCATTCGACCAGCCGGTTTACCGGCGGGTGCATATGCGCCAGCTCGAACAGCTTCAGCGACAGGCGGAAGCGGTCCGACTGCGTGCGAAAGATGTATCCGCGCTTTTCCAGCAGGAGCAGGATGCGGTAGATTTCGTGAATGGAGCGCCCGAGGCCGGCCGCGATCTCGGTCTGGGTCAGCGTTTCGGCGCTGGCTGCCATGAACTCAAGGACGTCGAGCGCCTTGTCTACCGCCGGCACACGATAGCCGTTGCGGCCGCTTTCGCTGTCGTCGAGCGTCTCGGTAACGCTGGCGGCCATCACGCAATGCTCCGTTCCGGTTGCCTGGTTTCGCGGTAGAGGCGATTCACATGGTCGGCGAGTTCGGCAGCCGAAATGTCGCCGGCAATGGCGGCCGCCGCATGCGGCGCGCATTCGCGGAAGAAGGCGATGAAGCCTGAATGCGTCGGACGCAGATAGGACGAACTGATCGTCGCAAGCGTCGAGCTGAAGAAATTGCCGGTGAGATGGTTGACCTCGACATCCATCCAGGCCGCCAGCGATCCCGGCTGTCCGCCCGACTTCACATAGTCGCCGCGCTGGTATTCGGGCGAGCACAGGAACACCGCGTAGTCGATCGCGGCCTGCTTGTGTTTCGACCGGGCGCTGACGCCGATGCCGGCACCGCCGAGCAAGGCTCCGGCGGAGTGCGGCGTCGGCACGTCGGCAAAGCGCAGACACGGCCTGTCACTCCTGGAGGCATAGTTCACATAGCCGAACGCGAAAGGCACATAGACCACGTCGTCATGCGCGATCATGTGGTCATAGCAGCGGATCGGGTTCCATTTTGATGAGTTCGGATGCGACAGCGCCGCGAGCTCTCGCAATTGAGTGACGGCCTGCTCGACCGTCTCCCTGGCAATGAATTGCCCACCGTTCTCCTGTGGGCGGCCAAGCGTCAGAAGCATGCACATGGCATCCGTCGGGACCGAGGGCAGGCCGAGCCATTTGCCGTTCTTACGGGCGCGCCGACCAAGCTCGACCACCTCGTCATGTGCGCGCGGCACCGGCCCGTAACACTCCAGGAGATCCGGGCGATAGGACGCGACCTGACAAGCGGCATCGATCGGCAACGCCCATTGGCGTCCGTCCTTTGCGTAGGAGCGCCAGGACGCACCGACCGAATCGTGTTCGAAGAAACGGATTTGTTCGGCCGACAGATAGGCGTCGAACGGCACCATCAGCTCATCCTGCGCGATGTCGCCGATGAAGGGATGGTCGAGCACGACCAGATCGTAATTGCCGAGCACCGAACCGAGAGCACCCTCGCCGAATTCATAGAGGCTGCGGCGATCCCATTCGATTTCAAGGCCTGGATTGCCAGCGCAATACGGCGCCACGCTGGCGTCGAGCGGACCCCAGCAGCGTCGATGATCCCACGCAAGACCGCGCAGTCCTGTCATTTCAGGCAATTCCTCCCTGGCAACCGAGCAAGTCCGCCCGGCCCGCAGTCGTAGCAGCTATTTTCACATAGACAAGTAACTTTTACATATGCAAATTACAGTTGGCTTCCTGACGGCTTCATGCCAGCCCGAAGCGTTCCACGGCGCGCATGATGCCACGCAGCTCGGCGAGGCCTTTCAGCCGCCCGATCAGCGAATAGCCGGGATTGATCCTGGTCTTGCCGATATCGTCGGCGAGCAGATGGCCGTGATCCGGCCGCATCGGAATGCGCCAGTCGGCGCGGCCCTCCTTCCGGCGCCGCGTCTCCTCCTGCATCAGAGCGAGGATGACATGCGCCATGTCGGTGCCGCCCTCCAGATGCTCGGCCTCATAGAACGAACCATCATCCTCGATGGTGATGTTGCGCAGATGGGCGAAATGGATGCGGCCGGCGAACTCCTTAACCATGGCGACAATGTCGTTGTCGGCGCGTGTCCCGTAGGAGCCTGTGCAGAACGTCAGGCCATTGGCGGGGCTGTCGACGGCGTTGAGGATGAAACGCGCATCCTCGGCGGTCGAGACGATGCGGGGCAGGCCATAGAGTGAGAAGGGCGGGTCGTCGGGATGGATGCACATGCGCACCCCCTCCTCTTCGGCCACCGGAATCATCTCGCGCAGGAACCACGCAAGGTTGTCGCGCAGCTCCTTCGGTCCGATCGCGTCGTATTCCGCTAGGGCCTCGCGAAAACTGTCCCTGTTGTAGCTGCGCTCCGTCGCCGGCAGGCCGGCGATCAGGTTGCGCTCGATCCTGTCGATCGCCTCGCTGCTCAGTGCCTTCAGTCGCGCTTCCGCTTCGGCGATGCGGGCGGCACTGTAGCCAGCCTCGGCATTCTTGCGCTTCAGGACGAACAAATCGTAGGCCGCGAAATCGACCGCGTCGAAACGCAGCGCATAACCTGTTGTCGGAAGCCGATAGGCCAGATCCGTGCGGGTCCAGTCGACCACGGGCATGAAATTGTAGCAGACCGTCGCGATGCCGGCCCTGGCAAGTGCGCGGATGCTGTCGCGATAGAAGCCGGCGTAGCGCTCGCGTTCCGGTGCGCCGATCTTGAAGGAATTATGGACCGGAATGCTCTCGACAACCGACCATGTCAGATCAGCGGCCTCGATGATCCGCTTGCGCTCCAGAATGCTCTCGAGCGGCCAGGCGCGCCCGTCATAGATATCGTGCAAGGCCGTCACCACGCCTGTCGCGCCTGCCTGCCTGACATGATCGAGAGTTACCGGGTCGTTCGGTCCATACCAGCGCCAGCACTGTTCCATGAAGCCTCCTCAATGTTAGCAAGGCGACCATATTGTTGGACCACAGACCTGTCAACAAGCTGAATTCTTCTGGCGGCGATCCTTTTTCCCTCTTTTGCCGGGCGCCGATTGATTTCCTATCCGATTGGGCCTAGGCTTGGTCCAACAAATAAGGAGAGACAACGCCTTGGATCAAGAAGCGACGGAAGATGCCGGAGTCAGCAGTTCGGCCGTCGACCAGACTGTGCGGCAGATCCTTGACCTCATTCGGAACCGCGCCATGTCCGTCGGCGACGTCCTGCCAACCGAGCGGGACCTTGGCGAGCTATTCGGCGCCAGCCGCAACACGATACGCGAGGCGCTGCGCACCATCCGCACCTATGGCCTGATCGACCCCAAGCCGCGTGTCGGCGCGGTACTGGCCGACCGCCAGAATATCGCGATCCAGAATTTCTTCGCTGCCCAGATGGATATTTCAAGGACCTCCTTTCACGACATACAGGGGTTTCGCCGCATCATCGAAGTGAGCATCGGCGACCACATCATCCTCAATGCCAGTGCCGCCGAACTCGATGTCCTGGACGAAGTCAACGGCCTGATCGAAACCAGCAAGGACGTCCAGGAAGCCGCGCAGCGCGATTTCGATTTCCATCTGGCGCTGATGAAGCTTGCCGGCAACCGCATGCTGGTGCAGACCTATCAGTTCCTGTCGCCGGTCATCCTGCACATCATGACCGTCGGCAAATCCATCCGTCCGGTGCTGAGCGAAACACGCCACGCCCATGGCGAGATCATCGCGGCTCTGCGGGCGCGCGACCGCATCGCTTACAGCTACCTGATGAGCCGACATCTCGATTTCGGCCTGCGCTTCGTTCCCGACGACCTCGAAAACGCTCGCACCTCGCCGGCGCTGCCGGACCCGACATCTTCCAAGGATTTGCAGCATGTCTGAGTTTGAGAACAAGGTTGCGCTGATCACCGGCACGACCGGCATCGCGCTCGCCACCGCGAAGCGCCTGGCGCAGGGGGGTGCTGCGATCGTCGCCTGCGGCATCGATGAGGCAGCCAATGCGGCCATGCAGGAAAGCCTCGCCGGAGCCGGAGCGAATGCGCTGGTGCAAACGGTGGATGTTTCGGTTTCCGACCAGGTTCGCGACGCGGTCGCGACCGGCGTCGCGAAATTCGGCGGCATCGACATCATCGTCAATTCCGCGGCGGTGCATCCTTACGGGACAGCGACGACAACCGACTGGGAAACCTGGAACCGCGCAATGACGGTCAATGTCGGATCGATCTACCTGATAGCGCATTTCGGCATCCCGGAAATGATCAAGCGTGGCGGCGGCGCCATCGTCAACGTCGCTTCGGTGCAGGGCTTCGCCTGTCAGCAGAACGTCGCCGCCTATGCCACGACCAAGGGGGCCATCCACACGCTGACGCGATCGCTGGCGCTGGACTACGCGGCGGCGGGTATCCGGGTCAATTCCGTCAGTCCAGGCTCGATCCGCACGCCGATACTCGAGAAGGCCGCGCGCGGCGACAGCGGCACGGATGCCGATGTCGAGGCTGCCTACAAGCGCTTCGGCGCGGCCCATCCGCTTGGCCGTATCGGCGAGCCGGAAGAGGTGGCGGAGCTGATCGCCTTCCTGTGCTCGTCGAAGGCCGGCTTCTGCACTGGCGCGGACTACAGAATAGATGGCGGCCTAACCGCCGGTATCGGCGTGAAATAGAGCCATGAAGATCGGTCTTGGCCTTTACCGGGAGTCGCTGACCCCTGATAATTTCCGCTTCGCCCGCCAGGCAGGCGCCACCCACATCGTTGCCCACCTCACCAACTATTTTCGCGGCCGCGATCCTTCGCTGTCCGCCGGCAGCGAAGCCGAGGGTTGGGGCGATTGCTCCAGCGATGAGCTTTGGGATTATGAGGATTTCGTCGGTCTGCTGAAGACCGTGCGCGACAACGGCCTGGAAATCGCCGCGATCGAGAATTTCTCGCCGCGTTTCTGGTCGGACGTGCTGCTCGGCGGTCCTGACAGGGCAAAACAGATCGAAGGATTGAAGCGCCTTGTTCGTGATGCCGGACGTGCCGGTATTCCCTGTATCGGCTACAACTTCTCGATCGCCGGCGTCTGGGGCTGGTCGCGCGGCCCATTCGCTCGGGGCGAGGCGATGTCGGTGGGGCTCGACCTCGCTGCCATCGATCCCGATCTGCCCCTCCCCGACGGCGTGGTCTGGAACATGCGCTATCGTGCCGGGCGGCCCAATGCCGAGCCCGTGTCTGTCAGCAGCGACGAGCTCTGGCAGCGTCTAGGCGTCTTCCTCCAGGAACTCGTTCCGGTGGCCGAAGAGGCCGGCGTCATGCTGGCGGCGCATCCCGACGATCCGCCGGCCGAAGCGCTGCGTGGCGCCGCGCGGCTCGTCAACCGGCCGCAGAAATACGACCGGCTGATGGGCATCGTCGACTCGCCGTCCAATGGGCTGGAGCTCTGCCTCGGCTCGCTGCAGGAAATGCCGGGCACCGACGATATCTACGGACACGTCCGGCGCTTCGCTCGAAGCAAACGCATCGGCTACATCCACTTCCGCAATGTGCGTGGCAAGGTGCCTAACTATCATGAGACTTTCGTCGATGACGGCGACATCGACATGGCCGAAATCATCCGCATCCTGCGCGATGAAAACTATGACGGCGTGATGATCCCGGACCATACGCCGGAGATGTCCTGCGACGCGCCCTGGCACGCCGGAAAGGCCTTTGCCTTGGGCTACATGCGTGCGCTGGTCCAGAACGCTGCGGCGCTGGGGCCTTCTCGGACCGCCCAAGCCACCAACATCCGGATGCAAGCCTCATGACAAAATCGACGCGCCTCTATGATCTCAAGCCTGGTGAGATCCACGTCGCCAGTGGCGCGTCGCCACGCTACGCATTGGGGGCGAACTGATACCGACCTGAGCGACGATTCTCGGTGTGTCCGTACCCCGCCAGTAGTAGTGCGGCCCTCGCACCGGTTGCGACACGGCGCGCCATTCGCGGACTGAACGACGCCGCTTCAAGCGATCGCGCTCGGCTTCCGACCGGATTACGGCAAGCGTCGCCGGCGACCTGCCGGGCGTCAGTCGAGCGATATGGACAGCCCCGCGAGAAGCGGCGCGTACGCGGCGAGCCTGCGGGATACGAATTCGGTGAAGAGCCTCACGCGCTTCGTCTTGCGTGTCTCCCCCTGTGTGAGGAGCCAAACTGTTCCGTACAGGTGCAGGTCGGTACCCGGCACCCTCACCAGTAGGGGGTCGGCATCGCCAACGAAGCACGGCAGTGTCGTGATCCCGAGCCCTTGCCGTACGGCAACGATCTGAGCCTCGGCGTCCGAGGTCCTGAATGGAACCCCCGTGGCGCGGACCTCACCCTCGCTGGCCCAGTCCGGGATTCCATGAATGCTTATGACGATCCACCGGATGGGATCAGGCGCGCCCGCACGCCACGCGGCTAGTCGATCGCAGGACATGTAGACGCCGCCGAACAGCTCCGGTCCCTTCAGGCCGTGAAGATTGAGCGGCAGGGTTTTGCGGTCGTAGACGACGCGGATCGCGACGTCGGCCTCTCGATTGGTCAGATTTGCCAGCTCGCCGGACGACAAGATTTCCATCTCGATGTCCGGATGCAGACGCGCGAAATCGGCGAAGTCCGGCATGAGCAGATGTGTCGCCAGGGGCGGCGCCAGCGTCACCCGCAGAAGCCCGCGCACGCTCTGGTCGCGCCCGAAGACGCGCGTCTCCAGCTGGTGCGACGACGCTTCCATCTGGTTCGCGAGCTCGAGGACCTCCTCGCCCGCGGCCGTCAGGCGGTAGCCCGAAGGCAGCTTTTCGAACATCTGCGCCCCTAGGCGTTCCTCGAGCTGAGCGATGCGTCGCAGCGCGGTCGAGTGATTCACCCCGAGGCGCTCGGCGGCGGCCCGCACCGAGCCTGCGCGCGCGACGGCAAGAAAGTAGCGGACGTCATCCCAGTCGATCATGGTGCAATCCAGCACCGCGCGGTGCGCCTTCCAAAGCCCGTATCTAACACATCGAACAGCAGTACGGATGGTCATAATAGCCTATGTCGACGAGTGCGGCCCAATTCCGAACGGCGGACACCGATCGTCGCGGCTGGCGTCAGTCGGTCCAACCGGATCGATTTCGCACCACCGATGTGCGCGCTTCCGCACTCAACAACTGACACCGGCGGACCCATTTCGAGGTCCTCGGAGGCAGATGCTGTCCCGACAACACAAAAGGAGAAGTCATGGGAAAGCTTGAGGGTAAGGTTGCTGTGATCACCGGCGGATCGAGCGGCATGGCGCTGGCGAGCGCCAGACGGTTCGTTGAAGAAGGCGCCTATGTTTTCATCACGGGCCGGAGACAGGAGGCGCTCGACGAGGCCGTCAGGCTGATCGGCCGGAACGTGACCGGCGTGCGCGGCGACGCATCCAATCTCGACGACCTCGACCGCCTGTTCGATACAGTCAAGCGGGAAAAGGGCAAGATCGACGTCCTCTATGCGAGCGCCGGCACCGGCGAAGCCCTCCCACTGGGCGAGATTACCGAGCAGCACTTCGATGCGGCCTTCAACCTGAATGCGCGCGGCACGCTGTTTACGGTTCAGAAGGCGTTGCCGCTGTTCAACGATGGCGGATCGATCTTCATGACCGGGTCGGTTGCTTCGATCAAAGGGTTTCCTGGTTACAGCGTGTATGCGGCGAGCAAGGCGACGTTGCTCGCATTCGCACGCGGATGGCTCAACGAACTCAAGGGCAGGAATATCCGGGTGAACGTGCTGCACCCAGGGCCGATCGCCACACCGATGCAGGACCAAGTTCTCACCGAGGAGGCGAAGCAGATGTTCGAATCCCTGATCCCGCGGGGAAAGATGGGGCGTCCTGAGGAAATTGCGGCGGTCGCGCTGTTTCTTGCTTCAGACGATTCGAGCTTCGTGAATGGGGTGGAGTTGTCTGTCGACGGCGGCTTCTCGGCCATCTGAAGGGTCGGGGAATCAATATCAACACGGATGGGAGAAGCATTATGAACTACGCGATTGTAGGATTCGGTAAGATAGGCCAGGCCCTCGCCTACGCCTTCGCCCGTAAAAACATCCACGTGACCGTCGCAAGCCGCCGGCCGCCCGAGGCGTTGGCGCCGCAGGCTCGGGCGATTGGACCAACGGTCGTCGCCAAGTCGCTGCGGGAAGCACTCGAGGCCGACACAATTATCTTGGCGGTCCCTTTCGGGGAGCATCGCGAGGTTGCGAA
The DNA here is from genome assembly GCF_040317555.1 of Mesorhizobium sp. M1406. NCBI lineage: Bacteria > Pseudomonadati > Pseudomonadota > Alphaproteobacteria > Hyphomicrobiales > Phyllobacteriaceae > Mesorhizobium > Mesorhizobium sp. M1406. The sequence goes on from NZ_JAMYKW010000012.1 coordinate 129,099, forward strand.
AGCCCTGCCGAGTTGGAAAGGCAAGACGGTCATCGACGCGATGAACGCGTTTCCTGTCCCTGAAGAGCTGGACGGCCTCTCGTCCTCCGCATTCGTCGCGAAGTCGTTCACCGGCGCCAAGTTCGTGAAAGGATTCAATCACCTAGTTGCGGCCACCCTGGCTACCGATCCGGTCGTCGAGGGCGGCCACCGGGTCGTCTTTCTGTCGAGCGACGACGAGGACGCGATCGCACCCGTGGCGGCCTTGGCCAAACAACTCGGGTTCGCACCCGTCAAGCTGGGAAAGCTCAACGAGGGTGGCGCGCTGGTACACGCACGCGGCCGCACTTGGGGCCAGCTCATCTTCCAGGATTTATTCAAGAAGGAGCAATAATCGATCTACGACCGCGTGCGATCGACGCCGAGAACTGGTCGCGCGCTAACCTCTTCGAGCAGCGCGCGACCGAATATTTGAAGGCCACAAGGTCGCGCAGCCAGATCCGTAGCTTCGGCGCTATGTGCCGGTGCTGCAACCAATTGGTTTCTCAGTCGGCGGTGACCGGCGTCGTGCTTGCGGCTTTCGGCTGATCACCGACGGCAAAGACGGCACTTGCCTCGCTGACGATCGAGACGTGATTCTTGGCCGCGGTTCCGGCTGCGGTACCATCGCCGCGCAGAATGGCGGTGACGATGGCGTCATGCTCTTGCCAGGACTTGGCCAGGCGGCCGGCTAGCCTGAACTGTGCGCGGCGGAAGGGGGCGAGGCGGCTGCGCGTCGTGGCGGTCAGCTCTTGGATGTGCGTGCTATGGGCGCCGCGATAGAGCCGGCTGTGGAATTCGGTGTTGAAGTATTCATAGTCTTCCTCGGCGCCCAGCCGCACCAACCGGGCCGAGGCTTGGTGTTCGATCTCGAGCGTGCGACGCTCGCCGCCGGTCATGCGTTCGGCGCAGAAGCGGGCGCAGATGCCTTCCAACTCGGCCATGCTTTCGAACATCGAGGCGAGATGCTCCTGCGTCACCACGGCGACGATCGCGCCCCGGTTAGGTCGCCTTTCGACAAGGCCCATGACGCTGAGCTGGCCAAGCGCCTCGCGTACCGGCGTGCGTGACACCTCGAAGCGGGCGGCGAGCGAAGCCTCGTCGAGCTTTTCACCAGGGCGCAGCACGCCGGTGACGATCCGGTCGCCGATCGCCCTCACCATCTGATCGACGGTCGTGCCTGACCGGATCAGGCTGCGCTTTCCCGACAAATCTGCTTCGCCTTCCGTGCTTCTACGTCCGAGCCATGAAATCAGTGCCGAACGGCGCGACCCGACTCGTCTCGCATCCTCTATGCCTATATTTTAATCCACCTGTCAAATTGGCTTCATTTAAGGCCACAAGTGTATGCAATTGCCTTTCAATTGTGCAGCGCAAAAGATATTCATTCCTGATTTCATTATATAAATCTTCTGTTTTGAACTGGCACAGCGATTGCATGCACTTTCTCGAAAAGGCGTTAACCGACCCGGAGAGGGTCCTACAGGGGAGCATTCACATGACCGACCGATTCATGCTTAGCCGCCGCCAATTGCTCAAGACCACCGCCGCGGGAGCCGCACTCGGGCTTGCCTCCGCGGCCTTTCCCATCAGCAAGGCGTTCGCCGCGAGCGCCACGGTCGGCTTCATCTATGTCGGTCCGAAGGATGATTACGGCTACAACCAGGCGCATGCCGAGGGGGCAGCGGCGCTGAAAGGCATCGAGGGCATCACCGTCGTCGAGGAGGAGAACGTACCGGAGACGGTCGATGTCCAAAAGACGATGGAATCGATGATCAATCTCGACGGCGCCTCGCTGATCTTCCCGACCTCGTTCGGCTATTTCGACCCCCACATGCTGGCCATGTGCGCGAAATTCCCCGACGTTCAGTTCCGCCACTGCGGCGGCATGTGGAACAAGGATAAGCATCCGATGAATGCCGGCTCCTACTTCGGCTATATCGGCATGGGTCAGTATCTCAACGGCGTCGTCGCCGGCCACACCTCCAAGACCAAGAAGCTCGGCTTCGTCGCGGCCAAACCCATTCCGCAGGTGCTGCTCAACATCAACTCCTTCCTGCTCGGCGCGCGCTCGGTTGATCCGACGATCACTTGCCAGGTCATCTTCACCGGCGAATGGTCGCTGGCGGTCAAGGAGGCGGAAGCCACCAACGCACTGGTCGACCAGGGCGCCGATGTCGTCACCTGCCATGTCGACAGCCCGAAAGTGGTGGTCGAGACGGCAGCCGGCCGCGGCGCCTTCGTCTGCGGCTACCACGCCAACCAGAGCCCGCTGGCACCCGAGAAATACCTGACCGGCGCCGAATGGAACTGGGCCAAGGTCTACAAGATGTTCGTCGACGATCTCGTCGTCGGCAAGCCTTTGCCCAACTTCACGCGCGGCGGTCTGGCCGATGGCTTCGTCAAGATGAGCCCGCTCGGCCCCGCCGTCTCCGAGCCGGCGCGCAAACAGTTCGACGCCACGCTGGCCGAAATGATGAAGGGCGGCTTCGCCGTCATCAAGGGTCCGCTGAACAGCAACAAGGGTGCTGTCGTGGCCACCGAGGGCCAGGCTTTCCCCGAGAACGCGATCGAACTCGAAAGCATGGACTATCTGGTCGACGGGGTCGTCGGCTCGACCGCCTGACCGAAAGGGAGCGGGGCGATGGCGGAGATAGTGACAGAAGCCGGCATGCCGGTGACATTCGGCGCCAGGGGTCATCCGGCGGCGCTGGAATGGATGGCGCGGCGGGCGGAAGCATTCGTCATTCCGCTGGCGGCGCTGGTCGTCGGCATGGCCCTGTTCAGCCTGTTCATCCTGGCTGTCGGCAAGTCGCCGGTCCAGCTCTATGAAACGATGTGGCGCGGCGGCTTCGGCTCGTGGTTCTCGGTGCAGAACTCGCTGTCACGCGCCGCACCCCTGTTGCTGGCGGCGCTCTGCGTGGCCCTGCCGGCCCGGCTCGGCCTCGTCGTTATCGGCGGCGAGGGCGCCATCGTGCTCGGCGGCGTCGCCGCCGCGGCAGCAGGCACGGCGCTCGACGGCGCTCCCTCCTTCATCGTCATTCTCGTCATGGGCGTGGCGGGCATGGCCGCCGGCGGCATCTGGATAGGTGCCGTCGGCGCGCTCCGCCATTACCGCGCCGTCAACGAGACCATCTCCAGCCTACTGATGGCTTATATCGCCATCGCCCTGATGAACCAACTGGTCGAAGGGCCGCTGCGCGACCCAGCCTCGCTCAACAAGCCCTCGACCCAGCCGCTGGCCGATATCTACCGCATCGGCAGCATGCCGGGCATGGAGGTACATTGGGGCCTTGCCGTCGGCGTCGTCGCCTGCGTTCTGTCCTGGGTGCTGATCGAAAAGACCCGCTGGGGCTTTGCCGCCCGCATCGCTGGCGGCAATGTCAGGGCCGCCCAGGTGCAGGGGCTTGCCGTCGGCTCGCTGATCGTCGGCTTCACCGGGCTGGCCGGCGGCTTCTCCGGCCTTGCCGGCATGCTGGAGGTCGCGGCGGTGCAGGGCAGCGCCAACGCCTCGCTTGCCGCCGGCTATGGCTATACCGGCATCCTCGTCGCCTTCCTCGCCCGCCACAATCCGCTGGCCATCATCCCGGTCGCCTTCCTGCTCGGCGGCATCGACGCCTCCGGCGGGCTGATCCAGCGCCGCATGGACCTGCCCGACGCCACCGTGCTGGTGCTGCAGGGCATGCTGTTCATCGTCATCCTCTTCAGCGAGACCTTCTATGGCCGCCTCAAGGCCTTCAACCCCGATCTGTGGCAGAGGAGCAGCTGATGGACGCCAGCGGGATCGGCCTGTGGGGCGTGCCGCTCGCCATCGTCGGCGGCGCGATCCGCGTCTCAACGCCCTTCATCTTCGTCTCGCTCGGCGAAGCCATCACCGAGCGTTCGGGCCGCATCAACCTTGGGTTGGAAGGCACGCTGGTGTTCGGCGCCATGGCTGCATATGCCGTGGCGGTTGTGACCGGCTCGCCCTGGCTCGGCCTCATTGCCGCCGCCTTCGCCGGCCAGTGCTTCGGCCTCTTCCACGGCTGGATCTGCAAATTCCCGAAGGTCAACGACATCGCCATCGGCATCGCCTTGATGCTGTTCGGCTCGGGCCTCGCCTTCTTCTTCGGCAAGCCGTTCATCCAACCCTCGGCGCCCGACCTGCCGGCCATTCCGTTGGGTGCCTGGTCGGACATTCCGCAGGTGCAGGCAGCCCTCGACGTCAACGTGCTGTTCCTGATCGGCGCCGCACTTGCGGTGTTCCTATGGTGGGCCTTCCGCAACACCCGCGCCGGCCTCATCGTGCGCGTCGTCGGCGACAGTTCCGACGCCGCGCGCGCCATGGGCCTCAACCCCAACACCGTGCGCCTGATCGCCACCGGCGTCGGCGGCGCGCTCGCCGGCATCGGCGGCGCCTATCTGTCGCTATATTATCCCGGCAGCTGGACCGAACGCATCTCGTCGGGCCAAGGGTTGATGGCGGTGGCGCTGGTCATCTTCGCGCGCTGGAACCCGCTTGGCTGCTTTGCCGCCGCCCTTCTGTTCGGCGGGGCAGGAGCGCTTGGTCCTGCCCTGCAATCGGTCGGCGTCACGCAGGGCTATTACCTCTTCTACGCCGCCCCTTACATCCTCACCCTGGTCATCATGATCGCCACCTCGTCGCCGAGCCGCTCGCTTGCCGGCGCACCGGGCGAATTGTCGATCACCAAATGAGACCGGAGTTTTTGCCATGAACGCCAGAGCTGGTGTCACCCAGCGCTATATCGACGCCGATCCCTATCCATGGCCCTACAATGGCGAGCTTCGTCCCGACAACACGGCGCTGATCATCATCGACATGCAGACCGACTTCTGCGGGCCGGGCGGTTATGTCGACCATATGGGCTACGATCTGTCGCTGGTGCGCGCGCCGATCGAGCCGATCAAGGCGGTGCTGTCGGAGATGCGGGCCAAGGGCTACACGATCATTCATACCCGCGAGGGCCATCGGCCCGACCTCGCCGACCTGCCGGCCAACAAGCGCTGGCGCTCGCGTCGCATCAATGCCGGCATCGGCGATCCCGGCCCCTGCGGGCGCATCCTGGTGCGCGGCGAGCCCGGCTGGGACATCATCCCCGACCTCTATCCGGCCGAGGGCGAGCCGATCATCGACAAGCCGGGCAAGGGCTCCTTCTGCGCCACCGACCTGGAGCTGATCCTCAACCAGCGCGGTATCGACAACATCGTGCTCACCGGCATCACCACCGATGTCTGCGTCCACACCACCATGCGCGAGGCCAACGACCGCGGCTTCGAATGCGTGATGCTGGAGGATTGCTGTGGCGCGACCGACTATGGGAACCATCTGGCCGCCATCAAGATGATCAAGATGCAAGGCGGCGTCTTCGGCGCGGTGTCGAACTCGGCGTCATTCGTCGCCCAACTGCCGTGAGGAACCGGGGATGAGCAAAACCATCGGCAAGAAGGCCGTCGGCGTCGAAACCATCGGCATGACCATGCGGTTCGGCGCTTTCACTGCGCTCGACGATGTCTCGGTCAAGGTGCCGGCGGGATCATTCCACGCGCTGCTCGGCGAGAACGGCGCCGGCAAGTCGACGCTGGTCAAATGCATGATGGGTTTTTACCATCCGACCTCCGGCGACATGCTGGTCGACGGCCGCGAGGCGGCGATCGCCAGCCCCAAGGATGCCTCGGCGCTCGGCCTTGGCATGGTCTACCAGCATTTCACCCTCGTGCCGTCGCTGACCGGCGCGGAAAACCTGGTCATTTCGCGCGAAAAGGTGCCTGGCATCATTGACTGGCGCAAGGAGCGCGGCGGGCTTGCCGTGTTCATGGACCGGATGCCCTTCAAGCTTCCGCTCGACGTCAAGGTGGCCGAGCTTGCCGCCGGCGAGAAGCAGAAGCTGGAGATCGTCAAGCAGCTCTATCTCGGCCGCTCCTTCCTGGTGTTGGACGAGCCGACTTCGGTGCTCACCCCCGGTGAGGCGCAGGAGGTGCTCGGCCTCGTGCGCGCCATGACCAGGGCCGGCGACCTCACCGTGCTGATGATCTCGCACAAATTCCACGAAGTGACGGCGTTCGCCGACGACGTCAGCGTGCTGCGCAAGGGCAGGCTGACCGGCACCGGCCGCGTAGCCGACCTCGACCACAGGCAGATGGCGGCGATGATGATCGGCGACCAGCCGATCGCGGCGCTCGACAGCCGAGCCGAGCCGAAGCCGGACGCCGAGATCGTACTCAAGATCAAGGCGCTGAAGGCGCCGGACCGCACCGGGCTGAAGTCGATCCGGATCGAGGATCTCGGCGTGCGCTCCGGCGAGATCGTCGGCATCGCCGGCATTTCCGGCAACGGCCAGAAGGAATTCCTCGAAGTGCTGGCCGGGCAGCGCCCGCGCGATGCCGGCGAAGTGATGGTGCGCGGCACCGCCTATGCGGCGACGCGCGCCGAGGCGCGTGCGCTCAATGTCCGCCTCATCCCGGAGGAGCCGCTGAAGAACGCCTGCGCGCCGAAAATGACCGTGGCCGAAAACATCTCCTTCCGCACCTTCGACATCGACGGCAACGGCAAGCCGGTGAGCTGGATCAGCGCCGGTGCCATCAGGGCCTTCAGCGCCCGTCTGGTCGAGCAGTTCAAGGTCAAGACCGCCTCGCTGTCCTCGCCGATCGCCTCGCTGTCGGGCGGCAATGTGCAGCGCGCCGTGCTCGCCCGCGAACTCACCGGCGAGGTCGACCTTCTGATCGTCTCCAACCCGTGCTTCGGCCTCGACTTCTCGGCAGTGGCCGAAATCCGCGCCCGCATCATGAAGGCGCGCAATGCCGGCGCCGCGGTGCTTTTGATGTCGGAAGATCTCGACGAGCTACTGGAGCTGTCAGACCGCATCTTCGTCATGTCGGACGGCACTCTGGTCTATGAGACGCCGATCGCCGGTGCGAGTGTGCAGACCATCGGCGAGCATATGGCGGGGCATCATTGATGGCTGAAATCGATGCGCAGCCGTTTGCCTTTGCCTTTAAGCCGGAGTCCCTGGCGCTGGTCGTCATCGACATGCAGCGCGACTTCGCCGAGCCCGGCGGCTTCGGCGCCAGCCTCGGCAACGACGTCAGCCGCATCACCACCATCGTGCCGACGGTGAAGCGGCTGATCGAGGGGTTCCGCGCCGCCGGCCTGCCGGTGATCCACACCATGGAGTGCCACCGTGCCGACCTGTCCGATCTGCCGCCAGCCAAGCGCAATCGTGGCAATCCGTCGATCCGCATCGGCGATGTCGGCCCGATGGGCCGCGTGCTGATCGTCGGCGAGCCGGGTACGGCGATCCTCGACGAGCTGGCACCGCTGCCCAGTGAGATCGTCATCGAGAAGCCCGGCAAGGGGGCATTCTACGCCACCTCCTTCAACGAGGACCTCAAGAGGCTCGGCGCCGGGCAGCTGGTCTTTGCCGGCGTCACCACCGAGGTCTGCGTGCAGACGACGATGCGCGAGGCCAACGACCGTGGCTATGAGTGCCTGCTCGCCGAGGACGCGACGGAAAGCTATTTCCCCGAGTTCAAGGCAGCGGCGATCGCCATGATCAGGGCGCAGGGCGCCATCGTCGGCTGGACAGCGACCACCGACCAGGTACTCAAGGGAATTGCCAATGCCTAATCTTGCCTTTGCCGGCCTGCTCGACGGCGGCTGGCGCGATCTGGCGTTCGAGCCTTTCCGTGACGGCATCAGTGTGCACTGGCTGCTGAAGGGCGGGCCGGTGGAGCCGTCGGTCGCCATCCTCAGCTACCGGCCTGGTGCCGGCGTGCCGCGCCACCGCCATGTCGGGCTGGAGACCATCGTCGTGCTGGAAGGAACGCAGAGTGACGAGAATGGCGACTATTCCACCGGCAGCGTCGTGCTGAATCCGGTCGGCACCGAGCATTCGGTGTGGACGAAAGACGGCTGCGTCGTGCTGATCCAGTGGGACCTTCCGGTGATCATTCTGGGAGAGTCCACATGAGCGAGGTCCGCTTCGACATAGGCAGTCTACATGCTGCCTATGCAGCCGGCGTCGGTGTTACCGCCATGATCGATGCCGTTCATGCCCGCATCGCGGCGGCCGACGATCCCGGCATCTTCATTCATCTGCCCGGCAAGGCGGACATGCTGGCGCAAGCGCAAAAGCTCGGACCGTTCGATCCGGTGGCCAAGCCGCTGTGGGGCGTGCCGTTCGCGGTCAAGGACAACATCGATGTCGCCGGCATGCCGACAACCGCCGCCTGCGCCGAATATGCCTATATGCCAGAGGCGGACGCTACCGTGGTGGCCCGGCTGAAGGCAGCCGGCGCATTGGTGGTGGGCAAGACCAATCTCGACCAGTTCGCCACCGGCCTTGTCGGCGTGCGCACGCCGTATCCGATCCCGAGGAACGCGGTCGATGCCAGCCTGGTGCCGGGCGGATCCTCGTCGGGGTCCGCGGTGGCAACGGCGCGCGGCATCGTCTCCTTCGCGCTGGGCACCGACACCGCCGGGTCCGGCCGCATTCCAGCCGGCCTCAACAACATCGTCGGGCTGAAGCCGACGGTCGGCGCGCTGTCGGCCGCCGGCGTCGTGCCGGCCTGCCGCACGCTCGACTGCGTCTCGGTGTTCGCATTGACCGTCGACGACGCCTATCGGGTGTTCTTGGCGGCGGCGGGGCGCGACGCGGCCGATCCATATTCTCGCGACATCGCCGTCCAGCCGCTCGCCGTACGCCCGCCGGTGCTGAGCGTCGGCATCCCGGCTAAGGCCGACCTGAAGTTCTTTGGCGATGCGGCGATGCAAGCCGGCTTCGAGGCCTCGCTTGCCACGCTGTCGCGGCTCGGCTGCCGGCTGGTGGAAATCCCCTTCGGCGATTTCTACGCCACCGCCAACCTTCTCTATGAGGGCGCCTGGGTGGCCGAGCGCTATGCGGCGATCCGCGATTTCATGGAGGCCAACGAAGCGGCCCTGCATCCGGTGACGCGCGAGATCATCGGCGGCGCGCGCAACCTTTCGGCGGCGGACGCTTTCCGCGGCCTCTATGCGTTGCAAGCCTACAGGGCGAAACTCGCTGTTGTCATCGCCTCGGTCGACCTGTTCTGCGTGCCGACCGCGCCGACGCACTACACCACCGCCGCCGTGCTCGCCGATCCGATCGAGACCAACAGCCGCCTCGGCACCTACACCAATTTCGTCAACCTGCTCGACATGTGTGGCATCGCCGTGCCGACAGGCAAGCGCGACGACGGCCTGCCGATGAGCGTCACCTTGCTGGCGACGGCCGGCGGCGATGCGCTGACAGCGGCACTCGCCCGCGACCTGCATGCGGCGAGCGGCCTTTCGCTCGGCGCAACCGGCTGGCAGCAGCCGGGTTTTCTGCCTGCAGCTTCATCAGCCGATGATGGCATGATCGATCTCGTGGTTGTTGGCGCGCATCTTTCGGGGATGCCGCTCAACGGCCAACTGAGCCAGCTCGGCGCACGGTTCTCGCGCTCGGCAAAGACATCCGCCGCCTACAGGCTCTATGCGCTGGCTGGCCAGTCCGTGCCCAAGCCGGGGCTGCTCCGTGTCGCCGAGGGCGGCGCTGCCGTCGAGGTCGAAGTCTGGCGGCTGTCGGCCGATGCCTTCGGCCGCTTCGTCGCGGCCATCCCGCCACCGCTCGGCATCGGAACCATCGAGCTCGATGACGGCAGTTCGGCCAAGGGCTTCCTGGTCGAAACCGCTGGCCTCAGCGGTGCGTCCGACATCTCGTCCTTCGGCGGCTGGCGCCGCTTCGCCGGCCCCAGCAAGAACTCGGCCCCAGCAAGAACATAGCAGACCAAAGCGATCAGCACCGAAAGGCCCACTGCCCCGTCGCTCACACCCCAATTGTTAGACGAGACGGATAGCGCCGCTCTTTAGGCTGAAGAGTGCTGTCAATCGCGTTGCCGCCAGCCCTCAGAGCCCTCGACCTCGGAATTTTTGCGTCGGTTGGCTCTGCAATACGCGCGGTTTTACGCTCGTCACGCCATCCTTGGGCGTCGTTCTCGACTTTCTTGCGCAGGGTCTCTTTCGCTTTCGACTTTGGCGCATCCTCCTGCCAGTCTGTCGTTTGGTCGAAAAAATACAAAGCCGGGGACTCAACCCCCGCCCTGTTTAAGAAGCCGGGCCTCGCGCAGGATCGATGCCCTGTCCGTCCCGACCAATGAAACGATCTCACGGATTTGGCTCTCCGTCACTCCGCACTCGCGCGCCAGCGCCCGCACGGCTTGCGGGGTTATGACCGGGCGTCTGGTTTCTTCGTCAGCCACTGCTCATTCCTTTCAGTTCGAAAGGGAACGCTCCAGTTCATCCGGCAGGCGGTGGCCTGTCGGATGGACCTCTCCTATAACTTGACCCTGGCTGTTACTTCCGCAACCCGGTGCAGTTCTCCACCCTGCCCTCGAACAAGGGTTTGGTCGTGAATCGTCGCGACATTGGGATTGGGGGGAGCTGCTTTGCGCGCCATGCGGTCCTCCTTTGGACTTGTTTTGCGACGGGTTGCTGAGCAACCCGCGGTAAGCCGACAGGTTCCATTGAACCGGGATTCCAGGCCAATTTCTTCGACGGGAGCCGCTTGTTTCGCGCTGCCGCCGAGTTTCTTAGGGTGTTTGCAAATGGGGACGCCGCAGCGCACGACGTCCGAGTGTGCTGGAGGTTGTCTTGGGACTGACCGTTATGCGGTCAATGGAACTCCTTTTCGGCGACGCCCTTGTCAGGACATCCCGTCGCGATAGTTCCTAGAAAAAGGGGGAATGCCGCGACCAACAGGAGCCAAACCATGAAACACCAGACCCTCCACGAACTGCAGACAATCGCAGATGTTAAACCCACGGCGCAAAGCGCCGTCATGACCAAAACACAGAGGATCGAACGTTGGGCGGAGCTTCTCGAGCAGAACCCCTCGCGATCCCTTGGAGCGCTTGTTGGCACCGAACATCTTCATCCCAAAGTCCGTGAGGAAGCACGCACGGCTGGATCGGCTATTACCGTTGCATTCGAGGATCCGCTGCTGCGTGCATCGGGTCTCCAGGATGACAGCCATGGGGAGGCAAAACGCTTTTTCCAGCTGGGCGACTGGCAACTGCACGAAATCGTCTGCAGCTGTCACGTCGGGACTACGATGCAAGCGAGTTGGGCCGCCGTCAGGGTGCGTAGGACCATTCGCGGAAGCAGGTTCACGGCTTGGCTGAGAACTGTTCTGCTGCACTGAACCGGATGCGCGGCGTTTTCACGGACGTTCGGCAATCTGCCAAGGGAGGATAGTTCCCCGCACGTTGTGACCCCGGATGTCCTTCACAGGCCCCGAGCGACGAAACGGAACGCGGCAGAACCGCCCGTTGGTTGATAATGAACCTGGCTCTCCAGGCGGCTTTCGTCGGGACCGTCATCCGGATGCAGGTGCCGCGGGCCGGACAGCCCTGCTGGTGATAACGCGCGGGATGGCACACGGGCGCATTGTCATCCTGTGGTTGGTTGGGCGGCGGCACAGACCAGCGGCACGCCGATACCGTCAGTGCACAGCGCGCTCGGGTTTGGCAAGCGACAGAGTGGAGGTTACGATGCCCAACACCGCCGAGATACTTGTCGACACGCTGATCGCATGGGATGTGCGCGTGATCTTCGGTCTTCCTGGAGACGGCATCAACGGGATCATGGAGGCGCTGCGCACCAGACAGGACAAAATCCGTTTTGTTCAGGTGCGGCACGAGGAGTCGGCGGCGTTCATGGCGACGGCCTATGCAAAATGGACCGGCAAGCTCGGTGTCTGTCTCGCCACCTCCGGACCGGGTGGCACCCATCTGCTGACCGGCCTCTACGACGCAAAGCTCGATCAGGTGCCGGTCCTCGCCGTAACCGGAATGCAGTTCCATGACCTGATCGAGACCTTCACGCAGCAGGATGTCGATCTGACCCGCGTCTTCAACGACGTCAGCGTCTTCAACGCTCATGTCGCCGATGCGGCGCACATGGAAAACGTCGCCAGCCTGGCCTGCCGCTCCGCGCTTGCCGGGCGCGGCGTTTCCCATCTGTCGATAGCAAGCGACGTGCAGGAACAGACATCGGCGAAGCGCTCACCGCGCAACCTTCCAAGGCACACGCCTAACCGATGGTTCGAAGGCAGCAAGCAACCCGACGAGGCCCAACTCGATCTCGCGGCAAACATTCTCAATGCGGCCTCGAAAGTGGCGATCCTTGCCGGGCGTGGCGCCCTCAATGCCAAGGCGGAACTCGAGAAAACCGCGAAGCTGCTCGCTGCGCCCGTTGCCAAGGCCCTGCTTGGCAAAGCCGTGCTGCCGGACGATCATCCGAACGTCGTCGGCGGCATAGGAATATTGGGAACGCTGGCCTCCCAGGAAATAATGGAGCAATGCGAGGCGCTGCTGATCGTCGGCTCAACCTTTCCCTACATTGAATATTACCCCAAGCCAGGCAAGGCGCGCGGGGTCCAGATCGACCGCAATGCGCAGCGCATAGGTCTGCGCCATCCCGTCGAGGCTGGCCTCGTCGGCGATGCGGCCGTCACGCTGCAATTGCTCAATGAAAGGTTGAAGCAGAAAACAGACAGGTCATTTCTCGAACAGGCACAGCAGAGTGTACGGCGCTGGCGCGGCATGATGGCCGAAGCGGAAAGCAAGGACGACGTGCCGCTCAAGCCGCAACGCGTGGTGAAGGCATTCGGCGACCGCATGCCGGCCAACGCCATCCTCGCCACCGACTCCGGCCAGAATACCGAACTTGCCGCCCGACATATCGATATCAAGGCGGGTCAGGACTTCGCCGTCTCCGGCTCGCTGGCATCCATGGCCTGCGGGTTGCCCTATGCGATCGCGGCCGGCATCGCCTTTCCTGGCCGACCGGTTTTGGCCGTGGTTGGCGACGGTGGGCTCGCCATGCAGCTTGGCGAATTTTCGACGGCGGTGCGCTACAAGATTCCGCTCAAGCTTCTGGTGATCAAGAACAACATGCTCAACCAGATCGCGTGGGAACAGATGATGTTTCTCGGCAACCCGCAATTTGCCTGCGAACTGCAGCCGATCGATTTCGCCATGGCCGCACAGGCAATGGGCGGTATCGGCTACAGCGTTACCCGGCCCGAGGACGTTGAGGGAGTTCTGGATGCAGCTTTCGCAGCCGAAGGTCCGGTGATCATTGAGGCAGTCGTTGACGCCTATGAGCCCATGCTGCCGCCGCGCATGCCCGAGGAGTATCGCAAGAACATGCGCACCGCGCTGAAAGAAACGCCGGGTCGACAGGAGATAGAAACAAACCTCTCCCAGGAGCCTCTGAAGACGATGATGGGCTGACAGGGTGGAAGCACGTCGCCACTCATTTCCGACGTGGGCGCCTCGCCCGACGGGCGCCGTTGTCTTTTGAACGCTCGGCGACCGGGGCTGCGAACCATAACTCTTCCAGCGCGTTTTGCTCTGTGTCTGCTAGGGGCGCTGAAAGGTTGTGGTTCTCGATGAAAACGCCCGGTCAACAATCCAATGCACCTTCGCCGCGCAAAGGCATGCCAAGTCCCAAGCTAGCAGAAGAAGAATTCAAGACACGATATCTGGGCCAGTTTGAAGATCCGGCATTTCGCGGCCTCGACTCCGAATTGTCCAAGATTGCTGAAGTCGCGTGGCAGGCTTATGCCGCATCCCGTAAGAGCCCGACCACCAGGAAAGCCGGAGAGGGATTTACCGATCCTGATTACGAGCTTTCGGTGGACTGGTTAACGGCGCGCGATGCCATCCAAGCCGCGCAGGCAAGACATGACGCCCCTTCCAAGACACCTCGGATATTGCTCGTCAATGCGTCCTCGCGCAGCGAGCATACCTGTCCTGGGGAAATGTCGAAGAGCTACCGGCTGGTCGAACTGTCCCGGGACGCGATCCTGGGCGAAGGCGATTTCGAAATCGAGATATTGGACCTATCCCGCCTCGCTTCGGAATACGGGCGCAAGATCCATCCCTGCAAGGCATGTTTCTCGACCGCGGCTCCGCTGTGCCATTGGCCGTGTTCTTGTTATCCAAACCACTCCCTCGGTCAAACGCAGGACTGGATGGCTGAAATCTATCCGATGTGGGTTGCGGCGCATGGGATCATGATCGTCACTCCGGTCAATTGGTATCAGGTGACCTCCCCCCTGAAGCTGATGATGGATCGCCTGGTCTGCGCGGACGGGGGAAATCCGGACCCTACAGCCACCCACGGCAAACACGCGGATGAAGCGAAGGCGATCGAAATGGCCGGGTGGAACTATCCGCGCCACCTGCAAGGCCGACTCTTCTCTGTGGTTGTTCATGGCGACGTCGATGGTGTGGAGAATGTCCGGCGTTCGATATCGGATTGGTTGCGCTTCATGAAACTGGCGCCGGCCGGTCCACTGGCAGAGGTTGACCGCTATATTGGCTACTGGAAGCCCTACGCTACGAGCCACCTTGAGCTGGACGCGGACAAAGACATTCAAAACGAGGTCCGAAACGCCGCAAGAACGCTGGCTCAGGCCGTCAACGCCCAGCGCCAAGGCAGTTTTTTCATAGCCGGCAGCGATTTCGCGGAGCCGAGAGAAAAATAGTCGGCCAATCCAGTAGCTTGGACACTGGCTGGCCCAAAGCTACCGGATTGTTTGAATTAGCGCCTTGTTGAAGATCCCGATTTGGCGCGGCGCGCCTTGTTGGGAATCAGTCTCCACCCGTTGGCGTGAAGACCGCGAACAAATTCCTCCAGGTAAGGGAGCAACTCGAACAAAAGAACGAGGATCATAATCGTGGCAACGTAACCAACGGGCAGTGGCTCGGGTTTCCAGGCAATCCCGAACCGAGCAGGTTCTTCTCCAAAACCGAACAACGCCTGAAATTGCACCCAGTGAAGCGAGACCACGCTGACAATTCCAATCAACGGAATCATCTCTAGAAAACTATGCACGTGCTGCTCAACTGGCGAGACGGCTCGGGCCGTGGTCGCATAGCTGACGTCCCACATGGCCGTTGTCTCATGCACAACGAAAGCCACCAGCCGGCAGATGGCTTCAAAACGCGACGGCTGGGCGCAGCTCGGCATGCAGGTCGAGCGACGGCAGCGACTTCAGGTGCCTGCCCCATGGCTGTCATGTTGGTTGTTTGACCTCCTCATGGGTGTCAACCTTGATAAGCGGCGTGCTGGGGCCTGCCCAACAAGGTCGGGAAGTCCCCGCTTTCCGAACCAACGACGGTTCGACGCGGGTCAGTTCGGACGTTTGGGGCTCGGCCCCCCTCTCCAGATAGGTGGAAAGGGCGATATAGCTGCGGGTCAAAGTAAGGGCATGCGGCACGGTTTGGCCCGGACCATGCCAACGCGCTCTGCCACAAACTCGCGCTGCTTCGTATGGCGTTCGGGGAAGCATTCGGCCGTGACCACCATTGCGAGGGCCACATAACTTTGCAGCCAGAATCTCAAGATGTCTCCGGCTGTCGCCGGTCATCTATTGTCAACGCCGGGAAATCTCCAATCCGTCATTCACCGGCCTTTATCAGAGCTCGGAGAAAGAAAGCGTGGCTCAGACTGCAGATCGCCGAATACATCTACGAGCCAGTTGATGAATATCCGAAGACGTCGTGAAACGTGACGCTGGCCGGGATAAAGAACCGAGAGCGGTGTCGGCGTCGGCGGATTGTTGGGCAGGATGTCAATCAGGGATCCTGACGCGAGTTCCTCCTCGAAACGAAATCGGGGAGCCTGCACAAGTCCGAATCCGGCGCGCGCCAATGCCGCGCTGGTATCGGAACTATTGACGGTCAGAGGCGACGAAAGGGTCACGTGATGGACCGATCCGTTGTCGGTGAATTCGAGGGGCAACACTATCCCTGTCCGGGACGATACGAACCCGATCATCCGATGTCCCTGAGAGTGGAGATCTTCCAGGCAGGCGGGCGTGCCGTGCTTTGCAAGATAGTCCGGGCTTGCCACCGTGACTTCTTCGAGCAGCGCAAGACGACGTACAACCATGCCGCTGTCGTCGAGCTCTCCCGCTCTCACCACGCAATCGACGCCTTCGCGAACAAGGTCCACCAGCCGGTCGCCATCGCCGATATGCAGCGTGAGCTCGGGATATCGGGCCGTGAACTCAGAAAACCGTGGCAGGAGCAATTGGCGAAAAAGATTGCCGTGCACATCGATACGTAAGTGCCCCTTTGGAGGCGAGGCGGCGAACTCGTCTTCCATAGCTTCCAGATCGCGGATCAATGCGCGGCACCTGTGGTAGTAAGCGTCCCCGTCCATCGTGGGAGCGACGTGCCGCGTCGTTCGCTGCAGAAGCGACACGCCAAGCCGACGTTCGAGCGCCTTGATAGTGTTGGTCGCGGTGGCCCGGGGAATACCGATGTCGCCTGCGGCGGAGCTGAAGCTGCCGCGCTCAACGATCCTCACGAAAAGGCGCATGCTATTCAGTAGGTCCATTCTAACATTGTTATCGCCAACGGAATTATCTTGTCAATTTAGCTCTGATTATTAATGCGAGGCGTGAGCCTAGACATAGGCTCTCATAAGATAGGAGAGACGGCTGACCTCCGAGCATCTCTCAGAAATACGAGCATCTCTCAGAAATAAAGGAAGCAGAAGTGAAGTTCTCCAACGCAACCATCCTTATCACCGGAGGCAACTCGGGCATCGGCCGCGGCCTTGCAGAAGCCCTCGCTACTCTCGGCGCAAAGATCATCATCACTGGGCGCAACAAGGATCGGCTTGAAGAGGTGGCCGACGCCAATCCCGGAATGTCCGCCTATCAGCTCGATGTCACCAACGTCGTTGACCTCAAGGCATTCGCCGCCAAAGTCATTGGGGACCACCCTGACTTGAATGCCGTCATCCACAACGCCGGCATCCTGCCGTACGAGAATGTCCTGGCAGAGCGCTACGACATGGAAATCGTAGACAAGGTCGTTGTTACCAACCTACTGGCTCCGATCCGGTTGACCGCCGAACTCCTGCCGCACCTCCGCTCCAAGGCGGAAGCAGCAATCGTCACAGTATCATCCGGGCTGGCCTTCGTGCCCCTCGCGTCCGCGTCCGCATACAGTGCGAGCAAAGCCGGCCTACACTCCTGGACCCAGAGCCTTCGCCACGAGTTGCGGAACACGAGCGTCTCGGTCGTCGAGATCGCCCCTCCGCTGGTGGCGACGGATCTGACGCCTGGGCAGTCGAGCAATCCACATGCGATGCCGCTTGATGCCTTTGTCACGGAAACGGTCGGGCTATTGTGTGCGGATGTCACCCCGAAGGAAGTGCTGGTTCAGCGCGTCTTGCCGCAGCGCACCGCCGAACAGACCGGCAGCTTCGACAAGGTGTTCAATCTCATCAATCCGTCGTGATCACTCCGCAGTCACAGGTTCTGTCTCGGACTGGCTTGTCTCGTTTGGGCAACCGCATCGTCGGTGCTCGGCGGACCCCGACACGCGCGGATGGTGTTCGCCATCATTCCCGGCATCAACCGGCTGCGCCGTCCAAGCGCCTCGCCCGATGGGTGAACGCGTCACGCCAGCCCCATGACCAGGGGAATGCCTGCCGCGATCATCAACAGCGCGGTTACGCCGTGGATCGAGAGCGCCGCTCGCGTCGAACCCTTTGCGCCGAGGATGAGCGACATGTCGCCGAGGGGGATCAGCGCGTCGACCAGCAACGCAATGCCGACGATCTGCGCGGTGCCGCGGAGCATCAGCGCCAGGACGAGCAATCCCGCCGCGATGTCGCGGACGCCTTTCAGGCGAAGCCACCACATGGTACTCTCGCCGTCTCCGGGAAGCGGCAAACCGAAGCTGCGCATAGCGGTCGCGGGACGGGCGAGATACATCGCTCCGATTGCAATGATGCCGATCGAGACCAGCAGCGCCGCGCTCATTGAAAACCAGTACATATGGACCTCCTAGTTCCGGTGTGGTGGGGCTCCGCGGCGCGAGCCGTGCTCGCGTTCGATGTCGCCCGACCTCAAGCCGGACGAAATGGGCGAAGGAGCCGGATCCCGGCCTCAATCGACCCCTCCATGAGTTCGAGAAGCTGCGGCACCAGTTCCTGCATCCTCGGCGCGTGAAGGTGTGCTTCGAGCGCTTCCCGGCTTATCCAGCGCTCATAGATGATGAAGGTGCCGGGCTGACCTTCCATCTCGTGCGGCTCGTAGTCGATGCAGCCGGCATCGTGCCTCGATGGCGTCACCGCTGCGGTCAGGAAGTCCTTCATCTCGGCCTCGCGGCCCGGCTTCGCCTTGGCTTCCCACAGCACGACGGTGAGAGTGTTGTTAATGTTGGACATCTTGTCCTCCTTTTCAGATAGCTCTTGCGAATAGGATGGTCCGGCCGGAGCTGCCGCTCGGGATCGTTTGACCCGATGCGGCATGCACGCGGCCGACCGGCAGGTGCTTCACTTCATGAATCGTTCGAACCAGTCGAGCATCGGCTTGGGGTTGGCGGGCAGGTAGTTGTAGCCGTCGAAGCGCCGGTTCGTGCCGTCGATCCAGATCAGGTCCTTCTGGTCGGTTGGCATGGCGTCATAGACCGCCTGCACGTCGGCGGGCGTGGTCAGCGTGTCGTCGCGGACCTGCAGGAGCAGCGTCGGAATATCCACGGCCGTTGCATAGGGCGGCATGTCCATGTCCTTCAACTCCATGCTGGTCATGCGGCGCAGGGCGTCGGCGACCTCTGGCATCGCATCCGGCATCCCCATGTGGTCGAGGATCGTGCGGTAGAAGGAGCTGAGCGAGATCGGCTGCGGCGCGACGATCGCCCGAACGTCGTCGAACTCCTCGCGGTGCTTGGAGATGGCAACCATGGTCGCGTTCATGCCGCAGCAGCGGCTGAGCAGGCCGAGCTTCAGGTTCTTGAGATCGGGGCGTGAACGGACGTAGCGCAGCGAGCCGATCACGTCGCGATACTCGCGGATGCCGTTGCCGATCACGCCGCCGCTGCCGGCGCCGCTCTGGCCAAAGTTGCGCAGATCGTAGGCGAGGATGTTGTAGCCCGCCTCGTGCAGGTGCTTGTAGTCCGGCATGAAGTTGACTTCGATGTTGTTGCCGCTCGCTTCCCAGGCGTCGCTGTAGGGCTTCAGATGGCCGGGGTAGCCTTGCCGGTTAGCCCAGATCGGAGGTTGGCGATGATCAGGCGATCACTGTCGCCGGGGATGAACCAGCCCTTGATCGTCACCCCGTCCATCGCGGGAAAGAAGACGTCCGAGAAGGCGATGCCGTCGTCCGCCGGCGAGCGGAGGATCGGCGAACGCGCCGGGTTCGCCATGGCGGAGACCAGACCGGCGATGAGCTCGGCGCGGGTCGGTTGTGCTGTTGCAGCTTCCGTTACCTGGGTCATGTCAATTTCCTTTCAGAGCTCAGCCGGTTTGGAAGGTGGCTGATGCCCAACATGTACCCCTTGCGGATCATAGCGATAATCCGGCATTATCAACACAGGCTGTACGGATAACTGGACATTGGTTGCGAACATCGACGATCTCACGGCGTTTGTCGCCGTCGCGAGGGCGCGTGGTTTCCGCGAAGCCGGGCGCTTACTCGGCGTCAGCCCGACGACGCTCAGTGAAACCGTGCGCCGGCTGGAGGACCGGCTGGGTGTGCGCCTGCTTCACCGCACGACCCGCAGCGTCTCCCCGACCGAAGCCGGCGGGCGGCTTGTCGAGCAATTGGCTCCTCTCCTCACGCAGATGGATGCGGCGCTCGCTAGCCTCAATGACCTGCGCGACACGCCGGCGGGCACGCTCCGGCTCAACGTGCCCGTAGGTGTCGCGCGATTGGTGCTCCCGACACTCCTGCCGGAGTTTCTCACCCTCTACCCAGACATTCAGGTCGAGGTCGTCGCCGAGGACACCATCGTCGACGTGCTCGCGGCCGGCGCTGACGCCGGGATCCGCTACGACGAGAAGCTGGAGCAGGACATGATCGCGGTGCCGATCGGTCCGCGGGTGCAGCGGTTCGCGATGGCCGCCGCGCCGGACTATCTCGCCCAGGCGGGCAATCCAGAGCATCCGCGGGATCTGCTGCAGCATCGATGCCTGCGTGGACGGTTCGACAACGGGTCGCTCTTCAGCCCATGGGAGCTTGAACGCGGCGACGAGACGGTCCGGATCGAGCCGAAGGGGCCGCTCACCGTGAGCATCAGCGGCGCGATGGACCTGGCGGTGGACATGGCGGTCGCCGGTGTCGGGATCATAGGCCTGTTCGAGGAATGGCTGCAGCCGCATATCGAGGCCGGAAAACTGAACCCTGTCCTGCCTGAATGGTGGACGCCTTTTCCCGGCCCTTTTCTCTATTATTCCGGACGCCGTCTTGTTCCGCCCCCACTGCGGGCATTCCTCGATTTCATAAAGTCAGTGAAATCGGCGTGAGACTTTACAGCCCGGCAAGCCAAAACACTCTATGGAAAATCGCCAACCAGACCTCCTATAACTGTGGGCGGGTTCGCGGCCAAAGGCATCTGCCGGTCTTGAACAACCATCTTCTGCATCTGGCGTCCACCACGCTGTAAGGCTGTGCGCTCAAGCTGCTACTTTTTCATCGTAGAAGGCGATGCGAAGTCCGGGCCTGTCCTCGGAGACGAGGATATTGAGGCGATAGCTTCGCCACCTGCCCTGTCCATCGCGGAGCGTAATGTCCGTATCGCCGATTCGGAGGATTTCGGGCTCATCCCACCATTCCATAGTTTGTGGAACGGCTTGAAGTACCTCGTTGAGGATGGACCTTAAAATCGGGCTCTTCCCGCCCGTCAGATAGTCATGGCGTGCCTTGAGCAGGACAAGCCTCGCGGCGAACTGCCAGTTTTGAATCCTCTGCCGGTAGTGGTCGGAAAAGAAAACGATGCGGAGTATATTCGGTCGCGGCAATTTGAAGTCTTCAAACAGGATCCCGGCCGCCTCGTTATGGGCCAGGACATCCCAAGCGCTGTTCATTATGTAGGCGGCTTGATCGAGAGCATTGATCATCCTTACGAGTGACTGAGGAAACGGTCGCGTCCCCACAGGTGGTGTAGCTCGGCGGTAGCGAAGCCGCTCGCGAGCGCGCTCTCGATAGCGCTGTAGCGAGCGAGCGG